>JBAYJY010000116.1:0-13870 GCA_041664945.1 bacterium
AAAGGCAGCGCAGGCGCGTAAGTGTAAAGGGAAACTCCGAGAGCTAACGCGCCCCAGGCGAGGGCGCCCGGACGTTCCAGCCCCCGAACCAAAAGATAGACGCCGAGCGTTATAAAGAAGACCATGGAAGTTGTTTCAACGGCGAAGCGGCTGAAGAAAATGTGCCACGGGCTGAGCGCGAGAAAAAGAGCGGCAAGCAACCCTACCGAGCGCCGCTTTGTCAGCGCCGCGCCGAGCAGATAGGTGAGCAGAACCGTCAGCGCTCCGAAAACCGCGGCTGGCAGCCGCACTGCCGTTTCGTTCAGACCGAATGCCGCTACGCTTGCCGCCGTGGCATACAAATAAACCGGGTTTTTGCCGGTGCCGAACGAGGGTGTGTACAGAGGCAGAAAAGTTCCGAATTCGTCCCGGCCGGTTGTGAGGATCGAATAGGCGTTGTATCCGAAAGAGGCTTCGTCGATGTAGAAGCCCGGCGGCGCGCTGTCCAGCCGGGCGACGCGAACGGCGAATCCGAACGCGACTATTGCCGCGAGCAGCAGAAGCGTCGCAGTTTCTTTATTCTTGCTTTGCATTATTGCGCACAAATTGAATTTATTTCCCGACGCCGGACGCGATATATGCTTTTTCAATCACGCGCATGGCGGCCAGCCCGTCGCCGCCGAACGCCGCGAAATCGGGTCCGAACCCGAAATAGTCTGTGTCGCGTCCGAGTATTTTGTCCGCGAAGTAATCCATCTGGCGTTTGTACATATAAATTTTTCTATTGGCCGGAACCGGGACGGGCGTCGCGATCCCGGTGAGCGGCGAAAGAGCGCCGTAGCGGAATAGCAATGTCGGGATGTAGTGATAGAACGGGAGGCCGAACCACATTCCGTTGATAAGGTTGAAGGAGAGAGAGGCCTTGTCGCCGTAGATGCGCCCTTTTTCGCCGATGATGTTGTCGGCGGTGGCGCTCATGTTCATCTCGGCGGAAGCGATCATGCCCGACGGGAATTTTATGAGCAGAGATCCTTGGTCCTCCCATTGCATGTCCGGACGGTTCTTTTTGATGAAGCCGCTCGAATCGGCCGGTTTCTCGCCGGCGAGGAAGAACATGATGTCGAGCAGGTGGGTGCCCATTTCGAGCATCTGGCCGCCGCCGGTGCGTGGGTCGGTCAGCCTCCACAGACCCATTTGTTGCTCGATGTCAATGCCGATCGCGGAGGCCCATTTTTTCGCGTTCTGGAACAGCGCCGAGTCGAGCCGCGGCGGGGGCGGGTTCAGGCAGGAAGTCGTGATTTGCGAGACGGCGCCGAGGCCGCCTGACTGAATGATCGTTTTTGCTTTCGCGATTCCGGCGTCGAAGCGTTTCGCCATGCCCATCATGAGAAAAACGCCGGCTTTTTCGCATGCCGCGACCATCTCCTCGCATTCGGCGACGCTCACCGCCATCGGCTTCTCGCAAAAAACGTGCGCGCCGCGCTCGGCCGCCATCAGCGTCAGGTCTTTGTGAACCCAGTTCGGCGTGCAGATAAGGACACCGTCGAGCCGCCCGCGGTCGAACAGCTCCTCGGGCGTGCGGCAGCCTTCGGCTATTCCGAACGAATCGCAAATCTTGTCGCGGAACGTGTCGTTAATGTCCATGGCTGCGACAAGCTCGACATCCGGGTTTTCCTTGAGATAGGGCAGGTGGCCTTCGCGAGCGATTCGCCCGCAGCCGATGATTCCTATCCTCGCTTTGCGTTTCGCCATTTCCGCCTCCGTTTTCTGATGACATTTTAAGCGCGCTGCTTTGAAAAATAGTTTATCACCGGCTGAATGGAATGTAAAATTCGGCGAAAACGGTTTTAGCATTATTCAGCGGGATGGAAAAGCAAAATTTCCGATGTTACAATGAACGTGAATAACAAAAAAAACACAAATGGGAAAAGGCGAAGACAATGATATTCAAGATAAATGCGAAGAAACGCGGCGCCGGGATTATCGCAATGGCGTTGATTGTTTTGGGCGTGATTTTGCTGGACGGCAGTCATTCACGCGCCGCAGAATCATACTTCAGGAATCTAAAAGGCGGAAAGATTTTCTATGCGGCTACTTTGTACGAGGGCAGCTATTATCTGTTTGAGTTCGCGGTCGGAAAACCCGAACCGGCGGCGCTGTTCATTGTTGACAAAAACGGGGGTCTGAAGAAAAAAGAAACTAATATGAAAAAGATGGAAGAGATAGGAACGCGGGTTTTCGAGAAGGCGGGAGAGAGATGGAACATGAAGGCGAAAGCGGATATTAAGAACTGTGAAATCCGGAGATATACGATAGATCAGCAGGTTGAGATGTATTACATGGATAAGGGGGAATATCCGAAAGATGATCTTTCTGATATCGGGGCGGATAATATGTATTTCCCGGACGGCGTTCCGGCGTGCCCGGTCGATAATTCGAAGTACGCGCTGGACCCGGAGACGCATAGAGTGGCTGGGCATCGCGAAGGCGAGGGAACGCACAGATACGTGTCGCCGGAGCTTCCGGACCTTAGAAAATTGAAGACGAAAACTATGGCCGGGCTATTGGCCGAAACTGGCGGAATGATCGTCAAGGCGGACAAAGGAAAGCTTTACGGCCTGCCGATGTCGGTCACCGCGCTTGGCGACGACATAACGCTTTTCGCATTCAACATGCAGGGCGCGCTTGAGCGGCGCCTCGACGGCGCGGAAGCGGAGAAACTGTTGGAGAAGATCGCTCCCGATATCGCGCCACAGGCGCAGGCGGCCCGATACGCCGCCTGCAGGAGTGAGCTGGAGGCGTTGCGGTCGGCGCTTAAGGAGTCGGCCGGGGCCGCCGTTTCATTTAAGGGCGCAACGGCGGAGTCGATATGCGGGCTGTTGTACAAGAAGCCGGGCTGCGGAGCAGTTGAGATTGAAGCGCGTGTCGGAAAATTCTGCGGCTCGGCCGAAAGCGGCGCATGGAAGTATGAAAGCGGCATTGAACTTTCAGACACTACTTATAAGATTCATGGGGCGGCGAAAATTAAAAAAGCTTGCAGGATTTGCATCACGCAGAATGGAACTGTTCCTGAATATTTGACCGAGTGCCCTGAAGTATTGACGTGCATGTAAATCCCAAAACGGAAGTCATACATTCAACCCGAATTGAAAAATAGAACGGCGTATCCCGATTACTTTCTAAGCCCGTCGATGATCGATTCAATCATTTGCCGGTCCGGCGACGCGGGATCGAGCATGATAAAGGTTCTGAAGTCGTCGAGCGCGCGCGGCTTATCGCCTTTTTCAAGGTAAGCGTTTGCGCGGTTGCGGTAAGCCGGCGGAAACTTGGGATCGAGAGAGATAGCTTTGTTAAAGTCGTTGAGAGCGGAACTGTAATCCTTTTTCACGGCGTAATAATTGCCCCGATTGTTGAAAGCTGCGGCGTCGAGCGGGTTGATATCAATGGCCTTGTTGTAGTCCTTGATAGCCCGCGCGAAGTCGCTTTTCCTCTTATAGGAATTCGCGCGGTTGATGTAAGCGTCCGCGTATTTCGGATTGATGCCGATAGCTACGTTAAAGTCCTTTATGGCGCGTGCGTCGTCGTTGTTGAGATAGAGCGCGCGTCCGCGGTTGTTGAAGGCTTCGGCGGATTTCGGGTTAAGAGCTATCGCAGATGTGAAGTCGGCGATCGCTTTTTTCATGTCGCCGTTCCTGAGGTAAGCCAGCCCTCTATAGTTGAAGGCGTTCGCGTGTTTGGGATTCGCTTTCAGAGAGTTGGTGTAGTTAGCGATCGCTTTTTTATAGTCGCCTTTGTTCAGAAACGCATTCCCGATATTTATATAAGCGGCTGCGAGGTTGCGTTTCGGGATATCCGCGTTTTTGCCTTTAACGAACGCCAGGCTTTTAATGTAGAATCCGACGGCCTTGGGATAATCTTTATTGTCGAAGTTTTTGTTGGCTACGCTGAAGCAGGTGTCGAAGTCGAAACAGACGTCTTTTGCTGCCGCGCCGAACGGAACGAGAGTTATTATAATCGCGAGCAGAATAGAGGCGGCGGTTTTTTTCATAGGTTGGCGCTCCGATGTTAAGAATTCGCCGTCGGGGCTGCGCCCGGCGCTGCTTATATTTTTAAACGATTGGCGGTTAGGAGTAAAGCAAAACGTCGAGTTGAGGCTTTTTTTTATGAAATGAGGTATAATGAAAAAAAGGCTCAAGGCGGCCAGCGATGGCGGAAAACGAAAAACAAAAAGACGCGCGGCGGAAAAGTCCGATACAGGCTTTTGTGCTGATATTTTGCGTGACCGGCACAATCGGACTTGCGGCGGCGCTTGCGGTTTTCGCGCGGGATTACTCTGAAAACGAGGCGAACATTGCGGGCCGGGTAGTAGTGCTTAGAGGCGTTGAACCCCCTAATGAAAAGGCGTCACCGAGAGCGGTTGAATTGTGGATTGGCAAATATGAGAAAGCCACGCCGGGTTGCGTTTGCGCGCTGGGGCGTTCGAAAGCGGCCGCAGATGCCGACACGGCGATGATGCTATGCGTGGGGTTTATGAAGGGCCGTGGCGGTTCGCGGGCGTGCGAGATGAAGCCGGAAAATCTGCCTGCAGGAGTGACGATGCATGTCTCGCCGCGCGGGGAACTTAGCCGCCATCAGAAGATAGTTTTCCTCCTCAGCAGGATTTTCTCGAAACGTATTGTTTCTTCCCGGACCGGACAGATGTAACAAACGCATTCATATAAAAAACAAATAATTATAAATCCATATTTATACAGCCGGATATTTGAATATGCGAAGGCGCGCGATTATAATTCGCGCAAGCCGAAAAAGGCATGGGGGTGACGAATGGAAGTGAAAAGGATAGGGATTGTTGGAGCGGGGGTGATGGGCGGCGAGATAGCGTTTGTGGCTACGCAGGCAGGAATCCCGGTGGTGATGAAAGATGTCGAGAACCGGTTCCTCGAAGCGGGCGTCGAGAAGGCGCGCCAGATTTATGCGTTCAAGGTTAAGAGGCGCCGAATGACGCAGGAGGAATTCGACGAGAAGATCAAGCTGATCTCGACGACGCTGGAATACGCGCCGTTCGCGGAAGTCGATTTCGTGATTGAGGCGGTTCCTGAGAATCTCGAACTCAAGCAGCGGGTGTTCGCGGAGCTTGAGGCTGCTTGCGGGCCGGGAACGGTTCTCGCGAGCAACACATCGGCGCTGAGCATAACTGCGATAGCGGCTAAAACGGGCTGCGCGGATCGGGTTGCTGGAATGCACTTTTTCAATCCGGTATCAATGATGAGGCTTGTTGAAGTGATCAGCG
Source organism: bacterium (assembly GCA_041664945.1). GTDB lineage: Bacteria > UBP15 > UBA6099 > UBA6099 > UBA6099 > JBAYJY01. The sequence continues at coordinate 5,270 of JBAYJY010000116.1, forward strand.
GCGAAGGGACGAGCGAATCAACTGCGGCGGCGGTTTGCGCGCTTGCCGAAGCGCTCGGTAAAGCGCCGATCCGTTGCAAGGACAGCGCGGGATTCATAGTGAACCGTCTGCTTTGCGCGGCGATGATGGAGGCGATTCGCTGCGAGGCGGACGGGCTGCTCACTCGCGCGGAGATCGACAACGCGCTGGTGAAGCCGGACGCCGGCCTGCCGATCGGACTTTTCAAGATGGCCGATCAGCTTGGGATTGATCTTTTATACAAAGTGATGAAGATACTTGAGGGCGCGTTCGGGGAGCGGCTGGCCGTTCCGGGCGCGATTGAAAAATTATACGAAGAAGGCGCGCTTGGAGTGAAGGCGGGAAGGGGGTTCTACGAATATGGACAATCGTGAACTGGCGGTGAGCAGGATACTGACGGCGGTGGTGTCGGAGGCGCGAAAAATGGCCGCGGAGGGTGTCGCGGCGCCGGAGGATATAGATCAGGCGATGACAAACGGAGCGCTGTTCAAGAAGCCGCCGTTCGCATACACGCTGGAGGTTGGCGCGGAGGCGATGGACGCGCGGCTGAAGGAATACGCGGCAAAATACGGAAAACAGTTTGAATAAGAAAAGCGGCATTGGGCTTTAGGCGTTGGGCTAAAGATTAAATAATTATCATTAAGCCGTTTTTAAAACCGTATTTGCTTTTATCTTTTGTTTTGGCCTAATGCCCAAAGCCTAATGTCTAATAGCCACTGTTATTAATAATTATTCAGGATTTTGCGGGACTGATGGATAGCGGTCATTGATTCGTCGATGACATGTAGAATGCGGCGGATGCGCTCGCCTTCTTCGCGCAGGAGCATGTCAATATCGCGGGCGTAATCCGTGATGTTCGTCATCGTTTTTTTAGGTTCTTCCAAAATAACTTTCACGGCTCTCACCCCTTCTACTTATTAGAACGGCACAATAGAGCGAAAGTTAACAGCGCGTCGAAAATATAGTTGTGTGATTGCGCTCACAAAGGCTGTAGCCAGAAGCGAGTATCGAGAACTTAGGAAAAGAAAAAGCAAAAAAAGGCTGTCATTGCGAGGAACAGAGTGACGAAGCAAACCCGGACTCAATTAAAACGCAATCTTCGTCCAGACGGGAAGGTGGTCGCTGAGCGGATCGCAGACTTTTGACGGGCAGACGCCGCTTTGAAGCGTTTGAACGCCCCGAACCATAATCAGGTCAATTACCGGACGCATGCCGAACTGCAATATAGTCGTTCCGCGTTTTTTGTATGGAAGGGCGGAGTGGGCATCAATGAAACCGGCGTCGAAGAAAACCTGAGGAGCATACTCTTTTTTGCCGCCGGACTGAATATCGTTGTAATATAAAAGAGTATTCATGTCGCCGCCGATGACGACCGGGCCGGAGACGCCGTCCGCGTGGGCGGCTATTTCCATCGCTTCGCTCCTGCGCATTTCATTTCCGCCGTTGAGCGCGCTTTCGAGGTGCGCGGAGTAAACGCGCAGCGGCGAGCCGGGGAAAGCGATGTCGGCAATTACTGCCATGACGCCGCCGAGCCGCGGCTGCATGTTCTCTCGACCCGGTCCCGGCGGAATATACCAGCTCTGAGTTTCCTTATGCCTGATCTGGCCGGCGCCGGAGATCGGGTATTTCGATAAAACCGCGTTGCCGTGTTCGCACATTGTCTCGTTGTTGTCGGTTGCCAATTTCGCGCGGCGGGGCAGTTCGATGTATTCGACGCCGTAAACGTAGTTCATGCCGAGCGCTTTCGCGAGTTCGCGGGTCACGTTTCTGTAGTTTGTGCGAGAGCAGCCGCGGTCGGCTTCGCTGATGAGCATAATGTCCGGATTCGCGAATTCAGGATTGTTTTTGAGAAGTTCGATTTGTTTGTCGAGTTTCATGCCGCGTTCCATATTGTAAGCGACAATGACGGCTTGTTTCGCCGGGGCGGGGGAGGCCGGAGCCGGCGCGAATTCTCCGGATTCGAGTCGGCAGTGGATTTGAATCTTATCCGGCGCGGCATCCGGGTTGGCGGCTTCGTCGCAAAGGCGGTCGGTTTTCGGATCCGGGTCAGTCGCAGCGGGTTTCGGCGGCGGCGGGAGCGGCGCTGTTTGCGCGCGCGGAGCCGCGGAAAATGCGATCGCGATAGAAAAAGAAATGGAAAGCGATACAAGCAAAGATGTGAGTGCGCGACAGTTTGTTTTCATGAAGTAATTTTATATTCGGAAATCGCGGGAATGCAAATGATAATTTCAAGCGGAGACAATTATTGAATAACTGCGTATAAGCGGCGATATGAAAATGTCATCCCGATACAGACGGTTTTACGTTAACGCTTTGTTTGCTCCCGAATGGCCGCGTCAGCACAAGGTCAGTTAATGACTAAGTAAGAGAAATCCGTGTTGGCGGGAACATTTGTGCCGTCCATGGTGCAGACATTAAAACTCGAGGCGGCAGTAATTGCCTGAACTCGCAGTCCGCCGAATGTGCCGGTTCCATTAGAAATAGGCGTGACAAGGACGGCGCTTGAGCCGGTTACTTCAGTTGTGTTAACCAATTTGCAGTTAGTCCCGCCGGTTATTGTCGCTCTGCCGGCGACATTTGTGTCCGGCATGCTCAATTTCCCTTTATTGCCGACGACAAGTTTATCTGAGCCGCCCTGCTGAACCTGGATCAGGTTGCCCGTTCCGGCGGAGTCCGTAAGTATAACCGGACTCGTGTTTCCTCCGTTGCTGATCGTGAAGATGGCGGCCATGTCGCCCGTGCCGGAATTGGCGACTCGCAAGCCTTTGCCGCCTGCCGAATTTGAGTTCGTGGATATTGACATGGCGTCGTTTGTGTTTGCGGTATTGCTGACTTGGAATTTGCCGGCGTTTCCGATTCCGCTGGTGAAGGCTGATATGGCTGCGTTGATGCTGCCTGCGCTGTCGAGCTCGAATCTGCCGGCATTTCCCGTGCCGTTTGTGTAGACATAAAGCGCGTTGGCGGAGTTTGCCCCGTTGCTGTTGGAGAAAGAGCCCACGCTGCCGGTTCCGGAAGTATTTGCGGCGACTGCCGTTCCGGTTCCGTCGGTCTGCGCAAAGAGAACAGGTTGTGCGTTGGCGATGTTCCAGATAGTGAAATTGCCCACGCCGCCGGTTCCATTAGTTGTTGCGGTCAGCGCGGTAGAGGCATTGGCGGCGTTGGTGATTCCGAATGCGCCCGCGCTGCCGGAGCCGGAGGTCGATACGAATAGCGCTTCCGCCGCGTTGCCGGGGGCGCTGATAGAAACCATAGCGGCGCGGCCTGTGCCTGTATTGGAAGTGAACAAGGCGGCGCCGGAGCCGTTGGTAGTTCCGAGCAGGGCGTTGTTGGCGCTGCCGGCGTTGGCAATCTGAAAAGAACCGGCGCTGCCGGAGCCGTTGGTTGTGGCAAGCAGCGCTTCCGAGCCGTTGCCGCCGTTTGATATCTCGAAGCGGCCCGCGTTTCCTGCGCCGGTTGTGGATCCATATAAAGCGGCGCCGTTGCCATTGGTATCTACGCCGAGTGTCGCTAAATTGTTGGCGGCATTCGTGTTGCTGAAATATGCTGTAAGCCCCGTGCCGTTAGTTGAAGCATACAATGCCTCATCGGGGTTTGCCGCGTTGTTGATCTCAAAGAAGCCCGCGCTGCCGCCGCCGCCTGTTTTTGCCGCCAAGACTGTATGTGAATTGCCGACGTTGGAATTCGATTGAACGGTCAACGCAGTATTAGCGTTTGCGTTGTCTAAACTTTCGAAGTAGCCGGCGCGGCCTGAGGCGGAGGCGTATCCCGCGACAGCGTTTCCTGTTCCGTTTGAATATCCCTGAACCGCGTCGGAGGAATTAGTCATATTGTTAATTCTGAACAGGCCGGGCATGCCGTTGCCGGTGGTAATGCTCTGAATCCCGTAGCTTCCGGAATTCGTGTTGTCTGTGTTGACATATAGCGCCGAAGTCGCGGCTGCGGCGCCTGTGTCGTCGATATAGAGCGAATTGCCGCCGCCGATGTTTTTTATGTGGAGGGTCGCCGTGGCTGTGTTGAAGCCCATGTATAATCCGCCGAACATGTTGTCGCCCGCCTTGCTGACGAAACTGCCGCCCGACATGCCGCCGAAAACCGTTCCGCTCGCGAACACGTTTCCGTCCGAGTCGACAATGAACTTCGGGGCTCCGCTTTTCGAGAATACCGCGATGTCGCCCATGCCGCGTTTGTTGACAATCAGCGTTGCGGTCGCGGCTCCGATCGCGGTTTCTTCAATCAGGGCTGCGGGCGCGTTGAGGGCATTCTGCCGGATTTGCAGCGCGGCGGCTCTCATTTCGTTGGATTCGTTGGAAATGAAAATAGTCGGGGTCGCATTCCAAACATCAATATTCGAAAAAACCGCAGCGCTTCCCTGAGATTTATTAACGACCTTAAACGCCTCGCTGTCTGTATTTAGATTGTCGGCTGAAATATACACCGCCGAAGTGGCGGAGCCGCCGGCGGACTTGAAGCCGAAAGTGGCGACCGGGCTGTTTGAGCTCGTAGTGTTTACGACAAGCGCGCGTCCCGCGAAACCTCTGTGCTCGACGAACAGCCCGATGCTGGCCATGTTGTTGCTGCGCGAGGCAATGCGCACCGTGCTGGTGGAGTTGTTGTTAAACCAGTTGTCGCTTTCGAAAACAGCGGCGGCGCCGGAGTCATACTGTTCGACGTAGAGACCGGCCGCTTCCTGTGCGTTTCTTTCGGTGAAAATCTTAACTGTATTCGCGACTGTGGCGTCCGCGTTAGTGGCATTGAATATCGCGAGAGGGCTGTCTGTTGTTGACGACTGCACAATCAGGCCGGTCCCCGAAAAACCTTTCTTAACTATTTTCAAACCGTTTGAGTTTGCATTGTTAGAGCTATTCCAGATCGAAACGGTTGGGGTCGCATTATTGAAATATCTCGTGTTGAAAACGGCGACGCCGTTTAATCCCATGGACTCGGCTCTCAGCACTTCAGTGTCGTTATTGCCTGCCGCGTTGGCCATCATCACAGTCGCCGTCGCTGTCGGGTTAATGCTGTCGTTCACGAATCGGGCGAGGTAGCCGTCGGTTGTGTCGGACCGCACCTGCAAACCGTTGCCGCTAAATCCTTTTAAGTAAAGATCAAGCGCCCGGTTGTTCGTCATATTGCTTCTTGTTGTTATCGAAACCGATGCAGTGGCGTGATTAGTCCATGGCGTTTCGAACATAGCCGCTGAGCCGGCTTGGCCGGCATTGACGTACAGCGCGCTGCTTCTGGACTCGGCATTGGAGTTCGCAATTTCCACCGTGTTTGTCATGGCCGGATTGAATTGCATGCCGGTGAATCTGGCGGTTGGTTCATCCGAGTTCTCGCCCGAAACATCGAGGGCGGTTCCCGTGATGCCTCCGTTGATCACCTTCAACGTCTTCGTTCCCGCAATCTGGTTCGAGGACGAGATTGCTACGGTTGCGGTGGAGTTGTTCCAGAAGTTGTTTTCGAAAAGCGCGGCTGCGCCGTTGCCGTCGTTTCTGACGTGCAGGACTTTGCTACCGGTGTTTTGGTTGGCGTTGTTGAAATACGCGGTGGCCGTGGCGCTGTTGACGGCGAACAGCGCGCCGTTGACGCTCAGCGTCGTTTCGAGCGAGTTAGTTCCAGAAACCGTGAGCGCGTTTCCTTCCGTCCCGTAATTGATCACTCTCAGCGCGCCGTTGCCCGGCATTCCGCTGTTCGACGCGATAAGCACGGTTGAAGTCGCGTTCGAATTAAATGAATTCGAGAATATAGCCGCGCCGCCGTTTCCGCTGTGCTCAACGTTCAATCCGACGCTGCCTGTGTCGAAGTTGTTGGTATAAATGTATACGGATGATGTCGCCGCGCTTAAGCCGGTCTGTTTGAACACAGCAACGTTTCCGTTGGAATTATTATTTATGTGTAGAGAAGCCGTCGCCGTGTTGTAGTTTATAACCAGCGGGCCTGTCATGGAATCGCCCGCCTTGGAAACAAAGTTGCCGGCGCCGATGTTGGTCCATACGCCTGCGTTGTTTCTGTACTCGACTGTGCCTCCGTTGTCGCGCAGGCCGTAGCCGGCTGCGCCCGCCGTGCCGCCGAAATTCAGATACGAGCCGTTAGCCACAACGGCTCCGCTCGCGAAAACATTTCCGCTATAGTCAACCGCGAACATCGGGAACGGGTTGCCGTTCATGAATTTTACAAAATGGCCTCCGGCGGTGAGCGATCCGTAAATCAGGTCGCCGGAGAGAGATTTCGAAGCGTAGATCGCTCTGCCCGCGCCGTTTGTCGAGGCGTAAAGCGCGTCGGCGCCGCTTCCGACATTGTTGATAGTGAAATCGCCCGCCCGGCCGCTTCCGATGTTGTATCCGTAAACAGCGACACCGCTTCCATTGGTTTGCCCGGTAACGGCGTCCTTCGCGTTTCCGCCGTTGGATATCTGGAAATAGCCGCTGGCGCCGGCGCCGGTCTGGGAAGCATATAACCCGAATCCGTTGGAGTCCGCATTGTCGGTTTCAACGTAAAGGGTAGTGGTGGCCGATGAAGCGCCCGCGCTGACGGCTCTGATCGATGAACCTGCGGTTGTGTTTATCGCCAGCCCGCCGGACATCGTGTCGCCGGTTTTGGCTACGAAGCTTCCGGCGCCGAAAGACGCCCAGCCACCGCCGTTATTCTTGTACTGGAGCGTGCCGCCGATGTCGCGGAAGCCGTACCCTCCGGAGCCGGATGCGCCGCCGAAGTTCATGTACCCGCCTGAGTTGACAACCGTTCCGCTCGCGAACATTACGGCGTTGTTGTCGACATAAAACACGCGGGCGGAGTTTGTGGCGAAGTCCATGATCGCGCCCGAACCCGTATGGTTGCCCGCAAGCAAACTGCTCAGTCCCGATCCTGAATTGTTTGTGATGTAGACGGTCGAGTTCGGGTTCGCTCCGAGCATTGTCACAAAATGCCCGGCGTGGCCTTGGCCGTTTGTCATCGAGAAGATCGCCGACTCGTTGTTCACATTGTTGCTGTTGTTGAAGTAACCTGAATATCCGCCGGTTCCGTCGTTGATCGAGCGCAGTCCCGCGCTGTTCGCATCGCTTGAGTAACTGCCGACAAAAACAGTGTTAGTCGCGTGGGTTGTATTCGAATTGACGAACGAGGCGGCCGGAGCGTCGCCGTTTGTCACCGCGCGGAGCGCCGGAAAGGCGGACGCGCCATTATTGGTCCGGAACAGCGCGGCGTTGCCGCCGCCGCCTGTGTAGTCCACCATCAATCCATTTCCGCCTGCAGCGTTCGAGTTGGAGATTATATACACGGTGTTTGTCGAATTACCGAAATTGTTTGTCTGGAACCTGCCGGCCAGGCCGGACGAACCGGAATGAATCGCGTTCAGAGCCGCGCCGCCGGAGTTTGAATTTGATTTCGCATACAACGTGTCCTGGCTATTCAAGCCGCCCGTAGTCTCGAACCGCGCCGCGCCGCCGTTGGAGCCGGAGTGGAAAACGTTAAGCCCGAGTCCTGCGGAATTGGAATTCGATGTTATGTAAACCGCGTCTGAAGTGTTGGCGAAGTCAGTGACGGCGAAATACCCGGCTTGGTTTGTCGCGCCTGTCTGATATGCATAGATTGTGGCGGTCGCTCCAGCTTGAGTGAGTCCGAGAGCGCCGCTCATGGTGTCGCCGGCTTTTGCGACGTACGTGCCAGCGCCGCCGAGGGTTGATATCTGAGTCCACCCGCCGAGCGAGTCTTTTACTTCGACGTTGCCAGCGTTGTCTCGGAACCCGTAACCGGTTGTGCCGGCGATAGTTCCGAAGTTCATGTAGCCACTCGCTTGAACGATTGTTCCGCTGGCCCACATGTTGCCGGAGTTGTCCACGGCGAACAGGGCGCTGCTGCTTTTCTGCAATTCAAGCAGTCTTCCGGTTCCCGTTGTATTAGTAAGCAGCGCTGAAGCCGAGTTTCCGGCGTTGGCGATTCTGAAATATCCGCCATTGCCGCTACCGATGTTTACCCCGTAAACGGCAACGCTTGCTGCGTTGCCGTTGGATTCGCCGAACAGCGCCGGAGTTCCATTGGCCGCATTGGACACTTGAAAGTAACCCGCGGAACCTGCGCCTGTTGTTCTGGCCAATATCGCATTGCTGGACGCATTCGTGTTATCCGTGATCACAAACAGAGAAGATGTCGCTATGGTGTTGCCGATCGCGTCGATGACGAGCGCATTTCCGCCTCCGGCGTTTTTGATGTGCAGCGATGCTGTGGCGGTGTCGAAACCGACGTAGAGCGGACCGGTCATCGTGCCGCCGGAAAGCGGGACGTATGCGCCTGCGCCGCCGAGCGAACTGAGATTTATCCAAGAACCAGAATTGTCCTTATATTGCATCGTGCCCGCATTGTCGTGGAAACCGTAGCCTGTTGTGCCGGTTGCCGCGCCAAAGTTCACATATCCGCTGGTCGCTATCTTCGCGCCGCCCGCGCCGACGTAGCCGTTCACGTCGAGCCGTTCGGTCGGGACGGATGTCCCGACGCCGACTAAACCGTAAGTTCCAATGCCGCTCGCTTTGCCGACGAAGAATGTGGGCACCGTGCTGTTGAATCCGATGCCGAGAGACTGCGCAGTGT
>JBAYJY010000117.1:0-13587 GCA_041664945.1 bacterium
AAGAATCTGATGGATGAAGCAGTCAAAGGCGGGGCCGAATTTGCTGACGTGCGGTGCGGAAACGGCGCCTCGACGATTATCGAAGTTCAGGACGGAAAAGTGGACAAAGTGCATTCATCGCGCGGCTGCTCAATAGGCGTGCGAGTTCTCACCGACGGAGCGTGGGGTTTCGCCACAACCTATGCTACTGATGAGGGGTCGGCGCGAAAATGCCTGAAGGAAGCGCTTGACGGCGCAAAGACCGCAGCTCCGCATGTGATTGAGAAGGCGTCTGTCGCTCGGGTCGAACCGGTGACGGCGCAGGTTGCGACCCGCGTCACTCGCCGGCCTGATGCAGTTCCGATCGCCGATAAGGTTAAGACGGTTTTTGAGTTCGAGCGTTCCGCGCGCGATTACGATGTTCACGTTAAAAATACGCGCACGAATTACTCCGACGGAGTGAACATGACGCGCGTAGCGAATACATACGGAACTTTCATTGAAACTGAAACGATAAGAACAAGGATAGCGGTGCGGGCTGTCGCGAGTGACGGCGATAAGAGGCAGTCGGGATACGAAAGCGTTGGGAGGCTTGAGGGATTCGAGCTGATCGAGCGGACGAAACCTGAGGAAGTCGGCGCCGCTGCTGCGCGGCGCGCGGTGGATTTGCTTTCTGCGCGGCCTGCTCCGGCTGGCGAATTCCCGATCATTTTCGACCACACCGTCACCGGCCTGTTCGCGCACGAGGTTTTCGGGCACAACGCGGAGGCGGACCTTGTGTGGTCCGGCGAATCGATCATCGCTGACAAAATGGGGCAACAGATCGGCTCAGAGCTTGTGAATATTATCGACGACTCGACGATCGAGGGCGCGTGGGGATCGTATTATTATGATTCAGAGGGCGTTCCGGCGCAGAAACGCGTTTTAGTCGAGAACGGCGTGTTGAAAAGCTTCCTGCACAGTCTTGAAACTGCGGCGCGTTTCGGCGTGGCGCCGAACGGAGCGGCGCGAGCCGACGGTTCGCAGAACAGGCCGATTGTGCGCATGAGCAACACATTCATCGCGCCCGGGAAATCGACTCTCGAAGAAATGGTCTCCGGACTCGACCGCGGCATTTTGCTGAAAGGCGGCCTGAGCGGCTACGTATCGACTGAGACCGGACAGTTCACCTGCCGCGCGGCTGAAGGCTGGCTGATAAAGAACGGCAGCCTGCACGAGCGCCTGTGGGATGTTGCGGTGTCGGGAATGGTGCTCGAGGCGATAATGAACATCGACGCGGTAGGCAACGAGTTTCATCTGGCGTCGCCGGGCACATGCGGCAAAAACGGGCAGGGCGCCCCGGTGGACAACGGCGGCCCGCACATCCGCGTGAAGCGGCTCGTAGTCGGCGGCAGCGGGGAGTGAAAAGACGGTAACTGGGGATTGGTAACTGGTAGCTGGGATTGGAATGACGCAGGCGATCAAAAATATTTTTAAACAATATTACCGACGGCTTTTAGTCAATTAAGACTCCTCGCTTCGCTCGGAATTACAAATAAATGGAATGCTCAAATATATGGAATAGGGCACAGCATGCTGTGCCCCTACGAGATGACAAATTTACGTAGTAGAGCGCATCATGCTGTGCCCTACTACGAATAACAGCGCCATACGAAACCCCAAATGCGCCACATTACTGCGGCGGGCTGGCGATTTTGTCTTCGAGGTAGCAGAGAACGCGCTGGTTGATAGCGTTCGAATTCAATTTCAGGACGCGTTCATAGGGAATCATTGATGTATTGATGACACGGACTATATGGGAAAGTTCGGTGTTCGGAACAAGTTCCGTTAACACATTAGGCGACTGCATAAGGAACGTTTCGTTAATGACGTTGAATTCGCGTCCTGGGAAGAGGCCGAGATAGAGAATGTCCGCTTCGACGAGGTCGTTAAAGAAGTGAGTGCCGAGCGAGATATCCGGAACAAGATTATCATTCATGGCGACAATTTCGCACAGAATGGAAACGGTGTTGATTTCAGCGAATGAGACGGGGACGCCGAGCGCCGGCATGGCGGAACCCCAACGGCCGGGGCCGATCAGCATGCGCGTGTTCGATTTTTTCAATTCCTCGTGGTGCATGAGTTTGCCGATGAGGCGCGCGGCGGCGTACCTCTGTTCCATCGGCAGAACGCCGTAGACAGTCGGAACAACATAGATAATCCAGTCTACATTTACGACTTTGCTCTGGCCGATGACAGGCCCGTTCGATTCGACGATCAGATCGACATCGGCGATTTTAGCCGGCGGTTCGTATATCGGCCCGTAGCCTCGCATTTGAAGAGGGCGGCATTGAAGCAGATTGATTTTATACTTCCCGTCCTCTATGAAATTCGCCGTGAATTCGGTGTCCACATTGTAATTGTAAGCTTTTTCAATCGTATGAAGCATGTCGCGCATGTCGTTGACGAATTCAGTTTCCTTGAGTAGTTTGTCGAATGTCAACACGAGGGAATCGGGGTTTTTATTCCCGGATCTCGCAGCCGCGCGTTCGACTTCCAGGTCGCGCGAAGCGAACATATCGATAGGAATAAGCGGTTTTTCAATGGTAATATCGGAAAAATACGCTGAGTTGAGCTGATTCGAATCGAGGTCTATGACGTCGACCTTGCGTTGTGCGAATTTGCGGACCTTGTCTAAATCGGATTCAGGGCGCATTTCGGGCGCGTTGAGGGCGACAACGCGCGTGTAATCGTCGTCCGCGCGATCGACTGCGCGAGTGCCGAGTCCGAAAACGAGGCGCAGCATTCCCGAGTCCGGGTCGATCTGCGTGTTCCAAACATAAGGATTGTAGGAATAGCCGACGCCGGCCACCTGCGGATAGAATAGGCGTTTATGCATGGCGCCAGAGACGCGTTGGACGAGAAGCGCCATCTGTTCGTCGCGGTCGAGCAATCCGCGCCGCGCGCGGTAGGAGAGCGCCTTTTCGCTCATCGTGCTCGCGTAGATCGTGCGCACGGCGGAGAGAAAGTCCTCGAGCCTCTTGTCGCGCGAACCCTGATTGGCGCAGAAAACGCTTTCGTATTTTCCGGAGAACGCGTTGCCGTAGTTGTCCTCGAGCAGCGAACTCGACCGGACGATGACCGGCGACTGTCCGTAGTAGTCGAGCATGTCTGAAAACTGCTGTCGGATTTCGGGCGGAAAATCGCCGGTGAGCATTCTGCGTCGCGCCTCGTCGGAGCCTTCGAGGAATTTATCGCTTTCCTTCTGGCGTTCCATGAAATACCAGTTTCCGTTGCGAACGATGAAAGTATAAAAAATATCGGAGCCGATATAGAAGGAATCGTGAGGTTCGAGAAGGTCGTCCCAGCGGGCGTTTGATTTATGAAGAATAGCGCGGGCGATGAGCATGCCGACGGATTTGCCGCCGATCAGGCCTGTGCCGACCATGCGTTTTCTGATATTCAGCACATCAGCGAGAGTGAAATATTTCTCTGCGAGTTGAAGAACGCGCTCGTCGCGCGAAATGATCATTCGGAGAGTCAGTTTGAAATACTCCTGAGCCTCGGAGGCGGAGCGCTGAACGCAGATGTCGGGTTCGAGATACTCGCGGGCCTCCATGAAAACGCGGTTGCTGAAGCCGAGCCTGCTCTCAGGCGATTCGAGGTTCGGGCGCGGAACGGACATCATAATTTCCGAGATAGTGGCGCTTTCGGTGACCGGCACGAAGCGGCCTTCGTATAGCTTGTGTAGCATGTACATTGTGGGCGAGTGCCGCTGTTGCACCTTCAGCGGATGCAGATAGAGAGAGCCTTTGTGGCGGAATACGTCGATGACGACCTGAGCGGTGTCCTGAATCGGCATGACGGCGTCGTTGGAATGCTGGCCGCGAAGCAGCGGGAAATAAGCGATCGCCTCGACATCGAAAAGGAAAGGGCAGGTTAGCATAAAGAAATTGCCGAGCATCTGGTCGCTGTACCAGTGCATGGCGAGGTCTGAGAGGCAGTCGAAGATGAAGAAAGCGCCGCGTCCGGCTTTTCTGATGACTTTATGGACGTCGGCGATGAACATCTCGAACCCTTTGTCGGGGCTTAATTCATATACCTCGGCGCCGCAATCATCGGAAACTAACAGTTCGTGTTTCGCGAAACGGAAGTAAACGATCTTGCGGCCTCTGACGCGCGCGCTTTCGCAGTAGGGTTTCAGGAGAAACGAAAGATCGTCCATATTGTCCAACTGCCAGACGATGTTGTCGCCTGGAATCAGGCCTTTAAGCATAGTGTCGAGGCCGGGAAGTCCGGTGCTCAGTTGAGAGTCCACCTGCGCCATGATATTACCTCATTCCGATTCAGTCGAATCGCCGCGGAAAAGGCGGCCGATATATTGAAAGTAATTTCTCTAATCATATAAAAAACGGGCGGGTGTTACAACAACGAAAACGGCCGGACTTTCGCCCGGCCGTTTTTGATGAATTGCTGTGCCGTCTTCCGGCAAATTAAACTACGCCCTGATCGAGCATAGCGTCGGCGACTTTGAGGAAACCGGCGATGTTCGCGCCGGCGATATAGTTGTCTTTCATTCCGTATTCGTCATTCGCCGCGAGGCAGGCTTCGTGGATGCGAACCATGATGCCGAGCAGTTTCGCGTCGACTTCGTTGCTGTCCCAGCTCATGCGCATGCTGTTCTGAGCCATTTCGAGACCGCTTGTGGCCACGCCGCCGGCGTTTGCGGCTTTGCCCGGCCCGAAGAGGACTTTGCTGTCGAGGAAAACTTTTGCGGCGCCCGGAGTGCAGGGCATGTTCGCGCCTTCGCCGACGCAGATACAGCCGTTCTTCACGAGCTTCTTCGCCGCTTCTTCGTCCAGTTCGTTCTGAGTCGCGCAGGGAAGGGCGATGTCGCACTTCAGATCCCATGCGCTGCCTGAAGCATTGTAATCGCAGGAGAACTTATCAGCATATTCCTTAATTCTGCCGCGCTTTACATTCTTGAGGTCTTTAACGAATTCAAGCTTCTCGCCGCAAATGCCCTTCGGATCGCAGATAACGCCGTTCGAGTCGGAGAAACAAACAACTTTCGCGCCGAGATCGTTGGCTTTCTGCGCAGCGTACTGAGCGACATTGCCGGAGCCGCTGATCGCGACTGTTTTGCCATCGAAGCTCTCGCCGCGCGTTCTCATCATTTCCTGGCAGAAATAAACCAGTCCGTAGCCGGTCGCTTCCGGGCGAATCAGACTTCCGCCCCATGCCAGGCCTTTTCCGGTCAGAACGCCGGTGAACTCGTTGCGCAGGCGTTTGTACTGTCCGAACATGAAACCGATTTCCCGGCCTCCGACGCCGATGTCGCCGGCCGGGACGTCTGTGTCAGGACCGATATGTCTCTGCAACTCAGTCATGAAAGACTGGCAGAAGTGCATTACTTCGTTGTTGGACTTGCCCTTGGGGTCGAAATCCGAGCCGCCCTTGCCGCCGCCCATCGGGAGCGTTGTCAGGCTGTTCTTGAAGACCTGCTCGAATCCCAGGAACTTAAGGATGCTGAGGTTAACGGACGGGTGAAGGCGCAGACCGCCTTTGTACGGCCCGATCGCGCTGTTGAACTCGACTCTGTAGCCGCGATTAACCTGCACTTGGCCTTTGTCGTCGACCCACGGCACACGGAACATCAAAACGCGTTCCGGTTCCGTAATTCTTTCAAGAATCCGGTTCTCGACATAATGCGAATGCTTATCCAGCACCGGCTTGAGCGATTCAACGACTTCGAACACAGCCTGATGGAATTCCACTTCGCCCGGATTCTTTGCAATGACCTGATCCATGAACTTCTTAACGTAATCTTTCATTCTCCGACCTGCTTTCTTAAAAATTTATATTGCTTTTTTATTATTTATATTATTGCCGTTACTCAACAGATTGCGCTTCCAAACGACATTCATATGTTAAATCAAACGGCAAGATGATAATAAATATATAATCGGATCATGTCAAGCTTATAATTGAAAAAACCATGATATAAGAGCATAATTTAGTGTAATAGAGCGCTATAGCATATATTAGTCACGGTTAACGCATTCGGCAACATTGCCGTTAAAACGGTAATATATAGCTGTTTATACGGCAATATTGCCGAATGCGAAGGGTTGTTCTGCTTGTCAATATTTCCTGGGAATATATTTATGCAAATGATTTCCTGATTACGATCTACTCCCAGGAATTGAAAAATAATCCCAAAATCCGCTATTAAGATTGCGACATACCATGTCGCTTTCATAGCAGGCGACATGACACATATGCTTATAAAGCGGGCCGAGCCACCGCGTTCATTAGCGCATTTCAAAATGGAGTAACTTCTGCGCAACAGCGTACTAATCTGCTTGCGCACTATAATTTCGTCTGATAGAATTCACTTTCAGTTGGTTTTTATAATAATAATCGGGTGGGATAATTCATAGTCAATTTCATAAGCAGGAGCCGTATATGAAAAACTTTCCGGAGAATTTGAGATTTATTGATTTGTCGGCGCCGCTGGAGCATATGTCGGCGTCAGAACCGTTTCCGCCGAAGTTCAATTATTTGGATCACAGGGCGGGCGCTGAGATTCTCGGGGCGCCGGGCGGCGTTAGCGCGGATGAGTTCCCGGACGGCATAGGACTGGCGTGGGAGGAGATTTGCGGCATCACGCATGCCGGGACGCATCTCGACGCGCCGCTTCATTTCGGGCCAACGTCGGAAGGCAAACCGTCGCGCTCGATAGATCAGATTCCGCTTAAATGGTGTTTCGGCGACGGTGTGGTTCTAAACCTCACACATCTAAAACCGGCCGCCGAGATTACTATCGACGATCTTAAACAGGCGCTTGCGAAGATCGACTACACGCTGAAACCGTTCGATATTGTGCTGCTGAATACAGGCGCGAGCAGAAAACTCGGATCGGCTGACTATCTGACGATTCATCCGGGTGTGACGCGCGAGGCGACGCTCTGGATGATAGAGCAAGGGATAAAGATCGTTGGAACGGACGGGTACGGGTTCGACAGACCGTTCATCAACATGCTTCAGGACCACAAGCAGGGGAAGCCGAACTCGCTATGGCCCGGCCATTTCGCGGGGCGTGAGAAGGAATACTGCCACATTGAAAAGCTGGCGAATCTCGATGCCATTCCGGTTCCGCACGGGTTCAAGGTTGCTGTGTTCCCGGTAAATGTAAAAGGCGGCACGGCGGGCTGGTGCCGGCCGGTGGCGATTGTGGCAGGGTGAAGAAGGGGTTGGAATATTGATTGATCTTCATAAGCGAAAGAAAGAAATTTGCGCATGTTTTACATAATGAAGTAACGAACGACTCCGTCGCAATACAAGGCGGCGATGGCGCCGCACTCCGAAGGCGCGCAATTACGGCGCGCTGACATTCAAAAAACAATTAAATATAAAAAGGGCGGGTCTGAAACCCGCCCTTTATGTTATGCATTTACAGGGCACAGCATGCTGCGCCTTACGGATGATTATTGAAGAGTGAACGCGCCTTTAACTTTGATGTCGCGGGAAGAGCTGCCGGCCTCTATTTCGAACGCGCCCGGTTCGGCGACCCATTTGTTCTTTTTCGGGTCGAAGAAACTCAGCGCCGACTGGTCGAGATCGAAAGTGACGTTTTTGCTCTCGCCGGGTTCGATATAGATTTTGCGGATGCCTTTGAGTTCCCTGATCGGCCGCGGAGCGCTCGATTTGATGTCGCTCACATAGAGCTGAACGACTTCCTTTCCGGCGCGCGCGCCTGTGTTCTTAACATTCAGGCTTACGGTGATCTTTTTGCCGTCGGCGCCCATCTTCTCGGGGCTGATTTTCAGATCGCTGTATTTGAAATCTGTGTATGAAAGTCCGAAGCCGAACGGGAAAACCGGTTCGATGCCTTTTGCGTCGTAATATCTGTATCCGATGAAAATCCCATCGCTATAGTTAACCTTCAGATTCTTGCCGGGATAATTGCCGAACGCAGGCGATTCCTCCCAGGAGTTGGGCATTGTGATAGACAGTCTGCCGGATGGGTTGACGTCTCCGAAAAGGATTTCAGCGATCGCGCGGCCGCCTTCCTGTCCGGGATACCAAGCTTCGACCAGTGCCGGAACTTTGTCGAGCCATTCTTTCATGATTAGCGGCGTTCCGTTTTGGAGCACTACTATCGTATTCGGATTTGCGGCGACGATTTTTTTAATCAGTTCGTTCTGCAAGCCGGGGATTTCGAGGCTGTCGCGGTCGTGGCCTTCGCCCTCGAGGCGTTTGTCGATGCCGGCGAACACGATGGCCACATCGCTCTCTTTCGCGAGCTTCGCGGCGTCGTTCATCGGACTCACGCCCGGCCTCTGCCAACCGAGTTGCGCCGAAGCGCCTCTGCCCATGTTCTGATATTCGAATCTGATTTTGTATTCCTCGCCGGCTTTAAGATTAACCGTCGCAATCTTGCCTTTGCCGGAGTCATTCGCCCAATAGTTGACTTTCAGTTTCCCGTTGATGAAGAGTTGAGCGACGCTGTTGCTGACGACGACGAATTTGTACTCTCCGGAGGTTGGCGGAACGAGTTTGCCAGTCCAGCGCGCTGAGAAGCTGTCCTTATTGATTCCCTCTATTGGAGACGAGCCGCCCCAGTTGAAGTCGATTTGTTTTTCGACAATAGACGCGACGGGCTTGCCTGCCGGAGTCACCGAGTTGAAGTATTCGGCGAACAGGCCGCTGTCGCCGGCCATATCGCCGGCGGGGGTTAGATAGATCGTGGGAACGATTTCGTATTCGACAGGCATCAGAAGGTCGCAGCCAAGAGCGAAGTTGACTTCTGTTCCGATCGGAGCCTGTTTGAGAATGCCTTCGAGCGGGGTGTCTGTGTGGAGAGGCGTGATTTCGGAGCTGCCGCCGCCGCCGACCACCGAGAATTTCGCGTTCGGACCGATCACGGCGATCTTTTTGATTTTCTTCTTATCGAGAGGAAGTATGCCGCCTTTATTCTTGAGAAGAACGATGCCTTCGCGGGCGAGGTCGAGAGCGACGAGCCGTGATTCCGCGGAGTCAAACCATGTGACGTCGACGTTGATCTTGTGGTCGTACAGGCCGGTAGTTATCATCACGCGCAGGATGCGGCGCACCTTATCGTCGATAACGGATACCGGGACTTTGCCGTCCTGAACTGCTTTAAGAAGGTCTTTGCCGGTGAAAGCGCCGTTGGGCATCTCGATGTCCATGCCTGACATAGCGGTCGGAATCGTGCTGTGCACCGCTCCCCAGTCGGAAACGACGAAACCTTTGAAGCCCCAGTCATTCTTAAGAATATCGGTCAGAAGGTGATGGTTCTCGCAGGCGTATATGCCGTTGATTTTGTTGTATGAACACATAACAGAATATGAGCCGGCTTCCTGAATAGCGGCTTTGAACTGCGGCAGGTAAATTTCCTGCATGGTGCGTTCGTCAGTCTCGACGCTGACAGTTCCGCGATCAATTTCCTGATTGTTCATCGCAAAGTGTTTGACCGTGGCCACGACGTTCTGGCTTTGGACGCCTTTGATGTAGCCGACGGCGATTCTGGCAGCGAGGAACGGGTCCTCTGAATAGCTTTCGAAATTGCGGCCGCCGAACGGAACGCGGTGAATATTGACGCAGGGGCCGAGGATCATGTTGCGGCCCTTGGCGAGCGTTTCGCGCCCAAGCGCGACGCCGTACCGATAGAGGAGGTCCTCATTCCAAGTCGAAGCCATGGTGATGCCGGGCGGGAAGGCGGTGCTGGCGCCCCAGCGGACTCCGTTCGGGCCGTCAGACATCTGAAAGCGCGGAATGCCAAGACGCGGTATCGCTTTCGTGTCCATCGAAGTGCCGGCTCCCACATCGCCGTGGATCATCGATATTTTTTCTTCGAGAGTCAACAGACCGATAAGAGCGTCGACCCGTTTTTCAATCGGCGCGTTCTGATCTTTGTATATCGGCGCGTTTTCAGAGTCGGCGGCCTGTGCTTTTACGCAAAGCAAAAGCGCGGAAATGGCTAAGCAGGCGGCGAGCAGGACTATGGCGCCCGCATTAAACTTTCCTGAAGCGTTCTTTGAAATGATGATTTTTCTCATGTCGGCGATCCTTTCAGAATGGTTGATCTTTAATCCCGGATTCGTATCAATTGAATCCTTCTCACGGCGCCCGGCAGCGCCGCGTTGAAACAGAGCAGAGCATGATTATATCAAATCGACGGTGGAGGGGCAAATGTTAAGGCGTAATAAAATGTTTGGCGCCGGTTTCAGCCGGAATTTTGAAAAATACCGTTTTTCTCTTTGACCGTTGGCGCGCGATGAGTTAATATTTACGTCATACTTTTATTAGAGAGGAACCATTAAAATGATTAAACGAAATTTCATTCGGACACTTGCTGTCGCGTTAGCGCTTGGAATGTTAGCGGCCGGCGCGCGCGGAGCGGACCTGAAGGACGCGAAACAAATAATAAAGAAGTCGGAAGCTTATGCGCTTTCAATCGATAGTTACAGTTATTTAGTTAAAGGCGAAGGCTGGGACCTGAACGCGGCGGAAACCGCGAAAAGGACATCGGTTGTCGCGGGCGAAGCCTCTCAGAAATTCGGCGCGGTCAAGGACTTGGCAGGCGATATCAAGAAAGATGCCGACAATGACAAGGGAAAAAGCGAACCGGTTTTTAAACGTTACAAGGTTTTGTACAAATTCAAAAAACCCTATCTGCTGCAAATGAATGTTATCATGTCTGAATACGTGCCGAAAATCATCTATGGAAGTTTGATGACATACCGGCCCGACAATGACCCCGAAGTTTTCTGGTTTAAACCTAAAATAAGCCCGATGGCGATCAAACGTCCGATTAACTCCGAATCCGGCGATATGCTTTATGCGGTCATGAGCCTGAATTATGCAATGATTGAAGCTATGAGCAAGGACGCCAAGCCCGTGTTCAAGGGTATCGCAAAAGTAAACGACCGCGATGCTTATAAGGTTGAGTTTGTATTCGACATGGAAAAGAAGAAGCATAAACCTTACGCGGTGAATTTCAAGAAATTCGGGATTCCTAAAGAGGCTCAGAAGAAATATGAGGATGAGGTTAACGGGTACGAGAACGATCCGACAAAATCAGTTATGTTCTATTTCGACAAGGAAACGCTGCTGATAACGCAACGAGAGACGTTTGATGAGGAAGGCAAGCTTCTCGGCCGGAAAATCTGGTCGGACATCAAGGTTAACGAACTGACAGAAAAAGATTTTTGATCTGCGCGTTTTTTGCATATCTTCATTAAAGAAAGCATATTTTGTCACTGATAGCGCAATATTATTGATTTTGCATGTTTTTGCTTAACAAGAAGGCCGAAATTTTAACGAAAACAACAAAATAAATATAAAAACTTTTTTGTGTTTTTGCGCTCAATTTGCGATATACTATAATAGTGGAATGTATATCAAAAAATGATTTTACGATTAACAACTTCCGTTTGATTAAAAATTATTTAGGAGCAGAAAATGTCTAAGAAAATCCGAATTATCATCGCTGCTGTAATTTTGCTCGCCGGTTTTGCGTTTGTTTTTGAGGCTAAAATACATGCGATACCTGTAACGGCGACATTATCTGAAGTTTCCGGAGATGTCCAGGTCATGACCCCCGGAGCATCATGGAAGGCAGCGAAGGAAGGGATGGCGCTGCCGGCCGGGACAGCGATTAAGACAGGCTCTAAATCGAGCGCAGTTGTAAAGTGGAGTTCCGCCAACTTCGTAAAACTGACGCCGTTTACAAATTTTACAATAAAAAACATAGATATCGACCCGAGAACGAAGAAAGTAACGTCCGATCTCGACATGTTTTCAGGCAAGGTGAAGTTCAGAGCCGAAAAACTTGCGAATCCCGACTCAGAGTTCAAGGTCACAACGCCGACCGCTGTAGCCGGCGTGCGCGGAACGACGGGAGATATCGCGAACTCGTCGGATAACACGACGGAAGTGCTGGGAAGAAGCGGCTTGATTTGTGTCACCTCCAACGGGCAGGAAGTTTGTGTAAAAGAGAATGAAATGACAACGGTAGACCCCGGAAAACCGCCGACACCGTCGAAAAAAGTTACAAAGCAAGAGATGGATAAATGCACGGAAGATGCCGACTGCATATCGGGAAAGTGTGATGCCGGCCAGTGTTCCGCAGAAGGTTCGTCATTCGATACATCCGCTTGCTACACGGATGGCGCGAGATGCTCAACCAATAGAAATTGCTGCTCCGGCAGTTGCGCAAGCGGCGTTTGCGAATCAAAGAAGGAATCGGACTCAAAGGGAGTTGCTAAAAGAGAAGAAGGACCATCGGGACCCGAAGGACAGACTGCTATCTGCGAAATAAGTTCACCAGCCGACGGACAGAGAGTTCCGCTTTCTCTAAGCAACGTTTCCGTAACAGGCAGAGCGATACCGAATGCAACGTGCAATGTAAACGGAACAGAAACGAAAGCCGGCGCAGATGGGAAATTCAACATGCAAATCGGAGTCAGCGCGGAGGGAGACCTCGGAATTAACGTTAGTTGTTCGAACGTTAATGGAAAGGGTTCCTCTTCATGCGGATCGACTGTTAAAGTTGTTGGGCCGCCGAAACTCACAATCATGTCACCGTCCAATGGTTTCAAAGACTGTCCGGACATTAACATTGTCGGCACGGTCGATCCCGGTGCGAGCTTAACTCTTAATGATGTAAATGTTCTCGGTCTTTCTAATGCGGAGATCACAAGCGAAGGATTCTTCCAGATTCAAAATTATAAACTTCCGGATTGCGTTAAACCCCTGCAGTTCACGGCGCAGGACCAGTTCAATCAAAGAACGTTTGTGGTTGTCGAGCATTCCGCTCCAGTCTGCGGAGACGGCATCATTAACGGAACCGACAAATGCGACTCCGGCGAGGCAAATACCGACACGGCTTGCGAGGCATCCTACGGCGGAACGTGCTCATACTGCGATAAGTCATGCGTTCCGCACATTGTAACCGGTCCGAGTTGCGGCGATGGAACATTAAATGGAACCGAGATATGCGACTCCGGAAACGCAAACACGAACACGGCGTGCGTAGCTCCATATCAAGGATCATGCAATTATTGCGACACATCATGCGTGTCTCACACAGTTACAGGCCCGGTCTGCGGCGACGGAGTAGTCAACGGAACAGAGATATGCGACGCCGGCGGCGAAAATTCGACTACTCCATGCGTGGCCGCTTACGGCGGCACATGCAGTTATTGCGACGCATCATGCAATCCTCAGACTATTGTAGGAGGCGTTTGCGGCGACGGAACGGTTAACGGCGCTGAAGTGTGCGACACCGGCGTTTCTAACACTGACACAGCCTGCGTAGCCGCTTACGGACAGACATGTTCATACTGCGATATGAAATGCGCGTCACACTCAGTGACAGGCCCTGCTTGCGGCGATGGAACGATTAACGGAGAAGAAATTTGTGATTCCGGCGCTTCTAACACTAACACTCCTTGTGAAGCCGCATACGGCTCGACATGCTCATATTGCGACACAGCATGCGCGTCACACTCAGTGACAGGCCCTGCTTGCGGCGATGGAACGATTAACGGAGAAGAAATTTGTGATTCCGGCGCTTCTAACACTAACACTCCTTGTGAA
>JBAYJY010000118.1:0-13390 GCA_041664945.1 bacterium
ATTCCGCTGACGGACAGGCGGCACACGACGAGCCTCGCGTTCATCACAGGGCACGAAGACCCGACGAAAGACGAATCCACAATTCACTGGGAACATATAGCGACCGGCGTCGGCACGCTCGTGTTTTACATGGGCGTGAAGAATCTGCCGGAGATAACGAGCAAGCTGATAGAGAACGGGCGGCCGGCGGAAACGCCGGTGTCGATTGTCGAGTGGGCGACGATGCCGAAGCAGCGCGTCGTGACCGGAACGCTCGGGACGATAGCGGAGATAGCGAAAAAGGAAAACATAAAGCCGCCGGCGCTGACGATAGTGGGCGAGGTGAACAATTTGCGCGGTCCGCTCGGCTGGTTCGAGAAGAAGCCGCTGTTCGGCAAGACGATAGTCGTGACGCGGAGCAGGGCGCAGGCGAGCGCGCTTGTCGAACAGTTGCGAGAGCTGGGCGCGGATACGGTTGAGATGCCGACGATAGCGATCGAGCCGCCGGACGGCTGGGCGGAGATCGACGCGGCGGTGTTGCGTGTTGGCAAATACGACTGGCTGATATTCACGAGCGTGAACGGAGTGGAGCATTTCATGGAGCGGGCGCGGGCCGCTGGTTTGGACGCGCGGGCGTTCGCCGGAGTTAAGGTCGCGTCGATGGGGCCGGCGACGTCGCAGCGGCTTCTCGATTACGGGCTCGCCGCCGACTATCAGCCGGAGAAGTATGTCGCCGAGGCGATCTTCGAGGGGTTGAGCAAACTCGACCCGCCCGCGGGCAAAAAGTATCTGTTGCCGAGAGCGGACATCGCGCGCGAGGCGCTGCCGGAGCTGCTGCGGGCGGCTGGAGCGGAGGTCGACGAAATAACCGCATACAAAACCGTGCCTGGGGATTTCGACGCGGAGTCGCTGCGGTTGCGCATCGGCAAAGGCGGGGTCGACGCCGTCACGTTCACAAGTTCGTCCACCGCGCGGTTTTTCGTCGAGCGGATGGGCGCTGATTTTATAGCGGAAAACAAAACGAAGTTCGCCGGCGTTTCCATCGGCCCGGTGACGTCGGACACGATGCGGTCGCTCGGCATGGAGCCGGCGGCGGAGTCGGATGTCCACACGATACCGGGGCTCGTGGAAACGTTATTGAAATATTTCGGCGTGAAAGGCTAAACGATAAATGATAGGAATTTCGAAATTATTCTGCGGGACGGTAGAGCCGTCCGACGCGCTGCGCTACGGGCGCAAGTCCGGCGAACTGCCGTCGCACCTGCTACAGTTTTCGGAG
Source organism: bacterium (assembly GCA_041664945.1). GTDB lineage: Bacteria > UBP15 > UBA6099 > UBA6099 > UBA6099 > JBAYJY01. The sequence continues at coordinate 1,259 of JBAYJY010000118.1, forward strand.
GACAAGAAACCGGTCGTCGTGTGGAACATGGGGCGCCGGTGCAACCTCAGTTGCGCGCACTGTTATTCAGGTTCGAAGAATCTGGATTACGATGGCGAACTGACGACGGCGGAAGGGCGGTCGCTGATTGACGACCTCGCGAAGTTCGGGGCGCCGGTCATGCTTTTCTCCGGCGGTGAGCCGACGATGCGGCCCGATCTGTACGAGCTTGCGAAGCACGCGACCGCGAGCGGCATGCGGGCGGTGATCTCGACGAACGGGACGCTGATCGACGACGCTATGGCGGAGAAGTTCAAGGAGGTCGGCCTGTCGTATGTCGGCGTTAGCCTCGACGGGCTGCGCGAGACAAACGACAAGTTCCGGGGCATGACCGGCGCGTTCGACGCGGCGCTCAGGGGCATAGCGGCGTGCAAGCGGCAGGGGATAAAAGTCGGTCTGCGGTTCACGATCAACAAGCGGAACGCGCACGACATCGGCGGCATATTCGACCTGCTTGAGAAGGAAGACATTCCGAGGATATGTTTTTACCACCTCGTTTACGCGGGGCGCGGCACGAAGCTGACGGAAGAAGACCTCACGCGCGAGGAGAGCCGCCGCGCGGTGGACCTGATAATAGACAGGACGGCGGATATGCATGCGCGCGGAATCCCGAAGGAAGTGTTGACAGTCGACAACCACTGCGACGGACCCTATCTCTATATGAGAATGTTGAGAGAAGGCAACCCGCGCGCCGAACAGGTCATGGAGCTTCTCGCCATGAACGGCGGGAACAGTTCGGGGATCGGGATCGGCTGCGTGAGCTGGGACGGCAGCGTGTATGCGGACCAGTTCTGGAGGCACCACTCGTTCGGAAACGTGCGGGAGCGCCCGTTCAGCGAGATATGGACGGACACGAGCGAGCCGCTGATGAAGAAGCTTAAAGACAAGAAGAAATATATGACGGGCCGCTGCGCGGAGTGCAAGTATTTGAGCGTCTGCGCGGGCAACTTCCGCGTTCGCGCGGAGGCGGTGACGGGAGACGTCTGGGCGCCGGACCCGGCCTGCTATCTAACCGACGAAGAAATCGGATTGGGGTGACAGAGATGGAATTTCCTATAGTGCGAAAGCGGCGCCTGCGCCGCACTGAAACGCTGCGGCGGATGGTTCGCGAGACCCGATTGTCGACTGACGACCTGATAGCTCCGCTGTTTGTCGTGCCGGGGAAGGGCGCGCGAAAAGAGATCAAGTCCATGCCCGGCCAGTATCACCTGTCTGCGGACAGGGCGGCGGCGGAATGCGCCGAACTGTACGCGCTCGGAGTGCCGGCGGTGATTCTTTTCGGGCTGCCCGAGAAGAAGGACCCGGCGGGCGCATCTGGAATCAAGGCGCGCGGCGTAGTGCAGACGGCGATTGGCGCGATCAAGAAGGCGGCGCCGGAGATGTGCGTGATAACGGACGTCTGCCTGTGCGAGTACACGTCGCACGGCCACTGCGGGTTGCTGAAGGGCAACGAAGTGGACAACGACGCGACGCTCGTTCAATTGGCGAAGATGTCGCTGTCGCACGTCGAGGCGGGGGCCGACATGGTGGCTCCGTCGGATATGATGGACGGGCGCGTCGCAGCGATTCGCGAGGCGCTCGACGATAAGGGTTTCGAGCAGATTCCGATAATGTCGTACGCCGCGAAATACGCGTCGGGCTATTACGGGCCGTTCCGGGACGCGGCGGATTCCGCGCCGCAGTTCGGAGACAGGCGCTCGTATCAGATGGACCCGGCGAACGCGCTCGAAGCGCTCCACGAGATCGAACTGGACGAGGCGGAGGGCGCGGACATCGTGATGGTGAAACCGGCGCTGGCCTATCTCGATATCATTCACGCGGCGAAGGCGCACACGCTCCTGCCGCTGGCGGCATACAACGTAAGCGGCGAGTACTCGATGATAGTGAACGCGGCGAAACAGGGTCTGATAGACGGAGACCGGGTGATGATGGAGACGCTCGTCTCTATAAAGCGCGCGGGAGCCGACCTGATTCTGACGTATTTCGCGAGGCAGGCGGCTGAACTGCTGAAGAAAGGGCGCGGCTGATGGAGAGCGGACATCCACACGGGCATCCGGGCGGCGGGCCGCCGAAAGGGCCGCGGCTTGTGGCGTGGGAAACGACGAGGCGGTGTCCGATGCGCTGCAAGCACTGCCGCGGCGCCGCGCGCGACCAGGATTACGAGGGCGAGCTGACGACCGCCGAAGCGATGCTGATGATAGACAACATCGCATCGTTCGCCAAACCGATTCTCATACTCACCGGGGGCGAGCCGATGTCCCGCGCCGATATTTACGACCTCGCGCGCTATGCGACGGACAAGGGGCTGCGGGTTGTGATGTCGCCCTGCGGGCCGATGATAAACCCGGAAACGGCGAAGAAGATAAAAGAGGCTGGCATACAGCGGATAAGCATAAGCATCGACGGAGCTACGGCCGGGACGCACGACGCGTTCCGAGGGGTTCCCGGCGCTTTCGATGCGGCGCTCGAAGGACTGGGCCACGCGAAGGACGCCGGAATCGAGTTTCAAATAAATACGACGGTGACGAAACACAACATAAACGAGCTTGCGGACATACTCGATCTCGCGGAGTCGCTCGGCGCGGCGGCTTTCAACCCGTTTCTGCTGGTGCCGACCGGGCGCGGGAAGGCGATCGCCGATCTGGAGATCTCGCCCGCCGAGTACGAACGGACTCTGAACTGGGTTTACGAGCGGAGTTTCGAATCGGCGATCCAGTTCAAGCCGACCTGCGCGCCGCATTACTACCGGATTTTCAGGCAGCGCGAGGAGAAAGCGGGCCGGAGCGTCACGCCGCAGTCGCACGGGCTGTTCGCGATGACGAAGGGCTGCATGGGAGGCGACGGGTTCGTCTTTGTCTCTCATGTGGGAATGCTGCAGCCGTGCGGATTTTTGGAACTGAACTGCGGCGAGTTGAGGAAAGAGAATTTCGATTTCAAAAAGATATACGAGACGTCGCCGATATTTCTGGAGCTGCGGGACTCATCGCAGTATCACGGCAAGTGCGGCGTGTGCGAGTACACGCGATTCTGCGGAGGCTGCCGCGCGCGCGCTTACGCGGCGGACGGCGATTACCTCGGCGAGGAACCGTACTGCGTTTATTCGCCGGCGGCGACGAGAAGCAAACATAAAAATGGATGACACAGACAGAAACCTGCTGAACATGCTTCAGCGTGAGTTCCCTATAGAGGAACGCCCGTTCGCCGCGCTCGCGGACCGGCTTGGAATCGGCGGGGAAGAGGTTTTGAGCCGTATCGAAAAACTGCGCGGCGAGGGATTGATTCGCAGGCTGGGCGCGTCGCTCAATCCGAGAAAGCTCGGATACACGAGCACGCTGGCCGGAGCGCGGGTTAAGCCGGAAAACGTTGACGCCGCGGCTGAATACATAAACAGGTTTCCGGAGATAACGCATAACTACGAGCGGAACGACGAATTCAATATGTGGTTTACGGTGATAGCGAAAGACGAGGCGGAGGTAGAGGCTGTATTGAACGACATACGGGCGAACGCGGGGGTTGAAGAGCTGATCGACCTTCCGGCGACGCGCATTTTCAAGATAAACGTTAAGTTCGAATTATAGGGCGGCCGTTCGCGGCCGGATATTGCGCAGGGGCGGATTTCAAATCCGCTGAAGGCGAAATGAACGAATTGACAGAAAGCGACATAAAGCTGCTGAGGCTGCTGCAGGGCGGGTTGCCTATGAGCGACAGGCCTTTCGCGGAGCTGGCAGAGCGCGCCGGGCTGACGGAGGAGGAAACTCTCCGGCGGACGCGTGCGTGGCTCGAAACGGGCGTGATCAGAAGGGTGGGCGCGTTCATAGCGCACCGGCGGGTCGGATTCTCGGCGAACGGGATGGCGGTGTGGGATGTCGCCGAGGACCGGCTGGAAGAGGCCGGCGCAAAGATGGCGGAGCGCGCGAGCGTGAGCCACTGCTACGCGCGGCCGCGGAGCGACCGCTGGCCCTACAGGCTGTACACGATGATTCACGGAAAGACGCGCGATGAGGTTGAGGCCGAGGCGCGAAATATATCGGAAGAATTAGGAATCGCGAAATTTAAAATATTATTCAGCGCGCGGGAGTTGAAAAAATCGGATTCGAAACTCTTCATGGAGGACGAGGCATAAAATCAAATAGATGCGTCTTTGCGAGGAGCGGAGCTGCAAAGCAATCCAGGGCATGGAGATAGGAATTGAGTTCTGAATTGCTTCGTCAGCCATAAAGCGGCTTTCTCGCAATGACGATTCAGCGGAGGACGAGGCATGAGTCGCAGCGAACAAATGTTTGAAGAAGCGAAGAAGTACATTCCCGGCGGAGTGAATTCGCCGGTGCGGGCGTTCAGGTCGGTAGGCGGGAGCCCGCTTTTCATAGAGAGCGGGAGCGGAAGCCGTATCAGGGACGTCGACGGCAAGGAATACATCGACTGCGTGTCGTCGTGGGGGCCGCTGATACTGGGGCACGCGCATCCGGAGATTCTGGAGGCGGTGAAAACGGCCGCGGACGGCGGGACGAGTTTCGGGGCTCCGACCGAGCGGGAGATAACGCTTGCGAAGCTGATAGTCGAGATGGTTCCGGGCGTGGAGAAGGTGCGGCTTGTCAACTCCGGCACGGAGGCGACGATGAGCGCCGTGCGTCTCGCGCGGGGCGCGACGGGCCGTGACAGGATTATAAAGTTCGAAGGCTGTTACCACGGGCACGCGGACAGTTTTCTGATAAAGGCGGGAAGCGGGGCGCTGACGCTCGGGCAGCCGAGTTCGCCGGGCGTTCCGGCATCGCTCGCGGCGGACACGCTGAACGCGACATACAACGATCTCGATTCGGTCCGCGCGCTGTTTGAATCATGTCCGGGCAGGATCGCGTGCGTGATAGTCGAGCCGGTGGCGGCGAACGTCGGCGTTCTGCTGCCTGACAAGGGGTTCCTCGAAGGGCTGCGCGAGATTGCGACGAAGAACGGCGCGTTGCTGATATTTGACGAAGTGATAACCGGGTTCAGGCTGTCGGCGGGCGGCGCGCAGGAATATTACGGAGTGACGCCGGACCTGACGACGCTGGGAAAGATCATAGGGGGCGGGCTGCCTGTGGGCGCGTACGGAGGCCGGGCGGACCTGATGGACATGATGGCGCCGGCGGGGCCGGTGTATCAGGCGGGCACGCTGTCCGGGAATCCGCTTGCGGTGGCGGCCGGGATCGCCGCGCTGGAGATTCTGAGGCGCGACAAACCGTATGCGCGGCTGGCGAAGCTCGGCGAAAAGCTTTTCAACGGTCTCGTTGAAGGGGCGAAAAAAGCGGGGCGCGCGGCGTCTGTGAATTATGTCGGCTCGATGGGCTGCGCGTTTTTCACGGCCGGGCCGGTTCGCCTGTACTCGGACGCGATGAAGAGCGACACGGCGCTGTTCGCGGAGTATCACCGGCGCATGCTGGAGCAGGGCGTTTATCTTGCGCCTTCGCAGTTCGAGGCGTGTTTTGTGAGCGCGGCGCACACTGAAGAGGATGTCGAAACGATAATCGCGGCGGCGGCAAAAGCGCTGTCTGAGATATCGGGGAATTGATAGCGATGAAAAACTAAATGAAAATACTATTAATACAGCCGCCTAAATATTTCTGGCCGTTCATAAGCGCGGACGATAATTTTCTCGTTCCGCAGGCGTTGCCGTGTCTTGGCGCGGCGGCGAGGGCGGCGGGCCACGAGGTCAGGCTGATAGACTGTTCGCCTATGAAAATGGGCTGGAAAAGTCTCGCGCGCGAGATCGAGCGGGAGAGGCCGGACGTGGTTGGGGTCGGCGAGAACCACGCGACGTACAGCCATGAATCGCTGCGGGCGCTGAAGCTTGCGAAAGAGGTCGCGCCGCGGGCGGCGACGGTCGCCGGCGGGTCGCACTTTACGAATCTCGCGACGGAGACGCTTGAGAACGACTATATTGACTTCATCGTCTGCCGGGAGGGCGAGGCGACGTTTGTGGAGTTGCTGCAACGCATCGAGAGCGGCGCCGGGGATTACGAGTCCGTGCGCGGGATCGCGTTCAGGAAGGACGGCTGCGCGCACATCACGCGGGCGAGGCCGCTGATAGACGATCTCGATTCGCTGCCGATACCGGCGTACGATCTGCTGCCGATGAATCTTTACGGAACGTCGAAATTTTTGTTTTCGCCCGGCGGAACGACGATACATCACAGCCGCGGCTGCGTCAGCAACTGCCGTTTCTGCGTGTGGTGGCTCCAGATGGCGGAGCCGGACGAGAGCGGCGAAAAAACGGTGTTCAGGCCGCGCTGGCGAACGAAAAGCGTCGGGCATACGATGGCGGAAATAAGGCTGCTCGCGGAGAAATACAACAAGCGGTGTCTCGTTTTTGTCGACGAGTTCTGGAACAAGGACCCGAACTGGAACGCGGAGTTCGCGGAGGCGCTGACGGCGGCGAAATTAGGAGTTGAATGGTTCGCGTTCATGCGGGCGGACGCGGTGATACGGGATGAAAAGCTCGGGATAATGGAAAAGCTTGTGCGCAGCGGGCTGGTGCACGTATCGATCGGAGTCGAGCGGGTCGAGCGCGAAGAGCTGAAGATAATGGGAAAAGGTTTTTACAGCGACAGTACGTCGACGGAGTGTTTTCATCTGCTGAGGGACAAATATCCGGGCGTGTTCCGGCAGGGGACGTTTATAGTGGGCGTGAGGGACGAGACGCCGGCGAGCATGAACGCGCAGTCGGATTTTGCGCGCAAGCTGGGGCTGGACTATCCGGGATTTCACCCGATCACTCCGGTGCCGGGCACGTCGTTCCACGCGGAGGCTAAAGAGAAGGGTTGGATTGAAGTCACTGATTTTCGGGAATATGATTGGATGACGCCGATAATCAGTTCGGAGTATATGACGCGCGGAGAGATCGAGAAGCAGCTTATCGGGTTGAGCGGCAGGTTCGTGTCGCCGGGCTGGTTTCTGCGGGGTATAACGAGCCGCGCGCGCTACAAGCGGCGGATGTACATCTGGTGGCTGATAGTGAGCATGCGGGTTGTGTGGGACTCGATCCGGCGGTTCGCATGGCCGTTCAAAACCGAGGTGTATTCCGGGCTGGTAAAGCCGGAATGGTACGACGATTGACGATGAGCGAAAACGAAATGAAACAAAACGGGATCGCGCCGGCGGGATGGAAGAGCCTGCTGTTTGTGGCGTTGCTCACGGCCGGTTTTTTGTGGCTGCACTCCGGGACGCTGGATCTGACTCATTTCTGGGTTGAGGAAATCCAGGTCGCTGAAGCGGCGCGGGCCGGAAGCGTGGCGCACGCGTTGAGTTATTCGATAGCGGAGCGGCCGGCCGGGCTTGTTTATAACATAGCGGCGGCAGTCGCGGTGAAAATCGCCGGGCCGTACGAGCCGGTTATGCGGTTCCCGGCTCTTATATTCGGCGCGCTTTGCATTCCTCTTTTCTTCGCGCTGCTCAGGAGGTTCGCGCCGAACGGGCTTGCGGCGCTCGCGACTTTTTTTCTGTTCATTTCGCCGCCGTTTATTTTCATGTCCATGAACGCGGGAGGGCAGACGCTTTTCATGCTGTTGGCGTTGCTGATATCGCTCGCGGCGCTGCGTCCCGGAAGCAGGCGGGGCGCGCTGAGCATCGCGGCGCTTGCGGCTCTCTTCGCCGTTTCGCTTTATGCCGACATCAGGCTGCTGACGGTGATCGTTCTCGGCGGCGCGATAGATATCGTAGCTTCCGTCGGATGGCGAAATATCTGGAACGAGAAATCGTTTGAAGCCGTTAATCCGAAAATTAAAAGATATTTCATTCCGCTCGCGATAGCGGTTGTTCTGTATATTCCGGGATTTCTGCTGCGGCTGAACCGGCCGGAATTGTTTTCGGCGCAATCGTTCGGCGGGGCGATAGAAGTCCCGGGGACGCTGATGAGGTTGATGTTGGTTTATGTGGGAGCGGCGGGCGGATTCGCGCGTTACAATGCGGCGCTCGCGATAGCCGGCCTGTTTCCCGCGCTGTACGGCGCCTTCAGCCTGTTCGGAGCGGCGAAGGGAAAATTCACGGATAAAATTTTATGGGCCGCTCTGCCGGCGCTCGGATTTTTCGCCTTAATATCCGGCGTCAGGGGAAACGCATCGCTTGTGACGATCGACACGCCGGCCCCGCTGCTTCTCGCGGCTCCGTTTTTCATCGCTGCGGGCGGGTACAATTATTTAACGGCGACATTCAGGCGCGACGCCGCGAGCGTTTTTTCGATCACTCTTTTTCTCCGCATCATCATAACGGGCTTCCTGCTGGCGGCCGCTTTCATTATTTTCGGATTTTATACGGTTAAGAACTTTTCCGACGTCCACTATCAGGAGCGGCAGAACTGGCGCGAGGCCTACAAGGAAATCGCCGCGAAGGCGCAGCCGGGCGACACGCTGATCATCCGGACGGCGGACGAGATTGCGATGGAGTATTATCTCCCGAAATCAGCGATGAAAAGAATGAATATCGTGAAGGTGAAGCGTCTCAGCCAGATTCAGCGGGTTATGAAAAATAAACGCCGGACATGGATTCTTCTGCGCGAGACGCCGGCGATCGGCGATAAGACTCAAACGGATGTCGATAAAATCATGAGCATTGATATGGACGCGGAGATAAAAGGCGGCTTTCTCGGCAATCTGCGTCTCGCGCTCATTGACGGGGTTCTTGTCAGGGACAGGGCAAGAATTGAATTAGCGTTCGGGCCTATCGCTATTAATGGGCGCGCGCCTGATTCAGATGAATTGCTTGTTTGCCCGGAAAGTATTTGTTCATTTAAAATATTCGCGCCCGAAAGGGATAAATATAATTTTCTTGTAAATACGAACAGCGCGAAAATCGAAAGCGATCTTGGAATTTCGATCTGCGGCGAAGGGTCAATAATCCCGGCGGGGTCAGCGAAGCTGTATGTAACGAGGGAAATCAGGCCCGGCCCGTGCGAAATTCAGCTAAATACGAACGGGAAGAGATTTTCTCTCATTACCATCGATGTTGAGAAAACGAAACCGTTCGAGTTGATTCCGATGGGCGCGGAGTGAATTAGATATCACGCTATCGCCGCTCAAAAAGTAAATGTAATAAACCAAAAATTGTTCGTAAAAAATAATATGGCAAATCACGTCGCCTTGATCAACCTGCTTAAATTGGATAAACTGATAGCATGAGGTGGCAACAATGCCGTCATTGAAAAAAAAGGATATGGCGACAGGCGCCGGCGGTACGGGAGGCGGCATTTCTTTGCCTTCCGGATCGGAATGGAGCATGCGCGCGGATAGAGCTATACAATTGCTTGATGAATGGATGAAAGACGGTCCTGAATATGACGACGAAACGTGGCCGGAACTGAAAAAAGCGCTGGATGAAAACCGGCCATCGCCAAGGAAGCTGTTCGATGGCGACTAAACTTGTGCTCCTCGACACAGGCATTCTCGGCATGGCAACACACCCGACCGGCAACAGCGACGTTAAAGAATGGCTCCAAAAAATATTATCTTACGGCTATATAGCGGTTATTCCTGAGATTTGTGATTATGAATTGCGCCGGGAACTTCTCCGGGCCGGGAAATACCGAAGTATCGCAAGAATAGACACGCTAAAATCTATCCTCGTGTATCTTCCAATTGATACGAGTATGATGCTGAGAGCCGCCGAATTCTGGGCGGAGGCGCGTAAGAAGGGAATGCCGACGGCCGATGACAAAGCGTTGGATGCCGATGCCATACTGTCGGCGCAGGCTGTAGTTCTTCAAGAACAGAAAAGAATGGAAACAATAATCGCAACCACAAATATCGGCCACATTTCACGTTTTACCCAAGCGGACATCTGGATGAACATCAAATAGCCGAAATCAATGCAGATATTGAATAATTCCAAGGAATGCGGATTAACCGAAATTAAGTTTGATTTTGTCTGCGGATTTCAATATACTATTTAATCGCGCCGGCAGGCGGGGCGCGAAAAGACGTTTTGCGGGAAAAGGAACCGAATGGCGGGCGAGCCGAAAAATCTGTTGCAAATGGGTCTCGGGCTCATAGACTATCTGCGCGACAAGGCGGAAGAGCTGAGCGAAGAGCTGTCGAAGCGCGGCGAGGAGCGGACCGAGGACATCAGGGACTTTCTGGACGATCTGAGAGAGAACATCCCGGTGTTGCGGAGCGGCTCCGAGGAAGTGGACGTCTACGAGGAGCGCGAGGAAAAAGAGCGCACGGCGGCGGCAGAGCTGTTCGAGGACTTGGACATCAAGGGCAGGATCAACGAATTTCTGACCGGACTCGGGCTCGCGACAGGGGACGACATCCGGGAGATGAAAGAACGGCTGGAGCGGCTGGGCCGCGCGGTCGAACACTTGGAGGACTGACGGCCCGCCGAGGGCCGAAGAAATAACGGGGAGTGGCGTAGCCTGGTTAACGCGCACGTCTGGGGGGCGTGAGAGCGCGGGTTCAAATCCCGCCTCCCCGATAACCAAGCCTCTGAATCGGAGGCGATCAAACGAAACTATTCAAGCAACATCCACCTGCGCCGTGATTGTCAGCAACGCGGCGTTTTTGCGTGAAAGGGGATGACGACGATGGGAGCGAAAGCGGCATACGATGTAATCATTGTCGGCGCCGGGCCGGCGGGGCTGTTCGCGGCGCTCGAACTGGCGCGGGCCGGCGGCCTGAAAATCCTGCTGCTCGAAAAGGGCAAGGACCTCCCGGACCGCAAGCACGACCCGGCGTCGATCCTTTGCGGCTGGGGCGGCGCGGGCGCCTACAGCGACGGGAAACTGACGCTCTCGCCGGATGTCGGCGGCCAACTCCATAAATATGTTTCAATCGAAAAACTGAACGAACTGATCGCCGCGGTTGACGCGGAATACGTGCGGCGCGGCGCGTCCGACAAAATATACGGGGGCGACCCCGAAGCGCTCGCTGACGTGCGGAGCAAGGCCTCTCTGGCGCACCTGAAGCTGATCGTCACGCGCATCCGCCACATAGGGACCGAGGTCTGCCTCGACGTGCTCGGCAAAATCCGCGAGGAGCTGCTGCCGCTGATAGATTTCAAGGCGGAGACGATGGCGATGCGGGTTCTGGTGGAGGGCCGGCGGGCGGTGGGCGTCGAAACCACGGGCGGCGAAGCGTACAGGGCGAAGACGGTGATACTCGCGCCGGGCCGCGAAGGCTCAGAATGGCTTTCGCTCGAAGCGAAACGGCTCGATCTGCCGCGCGAGAACAACCCGGTCGATATCGGGGTGCGCGTCGAGACGCACGCGGCGGTCATGGAGCCGCTGACGAAAATACTCTACGAATCGAAGTTCCTTTTCAACACAAAAAAATTCGACGATATGATACGCACGTTCTGCATGTGCCCGAACGGCGAGGTCGTGCTCGAGGAAAACAACGGCGTCACGACCGTCAACGGACACAGCTACTCGAACAGGAACACCGACAACACGAATTTTGCATTGCTTGTCAGCAACAACTTCACGAAGCCGTTCCACGAGCCGATAGCGTACGGGAAATACGTGGCGAGCCTCGCGAATCTGCTCGGCGGCGGGGTGCTCGCGCAGCGGCTCGGCGATCTTCGCAACGGGCGCCGCTCGACGCCGGCGCGGATCGAAAAGGGCTCTGTCGTTCCGACGCTGAAAAAGGCTACGCCGGGCGACCTGAGTTTCGTGCTGCCCTACCGGCATTTGTCCGGCATTATCGAGATGCTCGAGGCGCTGGATCAGGTCGCGCCGGGAATCAATTCGCGCTCGACGCTGCTGTATGGAGTAGAAGTTAAGTTTTATTCGTCGCGTGTCGAGTTGAACGAGAATCTGGAGACGCCGATAGAGAATCTGTACGCGGTGGGCGACGGGGCGGGAATCACGCGCGGGCTTGTGCAGGCGTCGGCGTCGGGAATAATCGCGGGGCGCGCGGTATTGGAAAAACACAAGGGATAAAAAGCGAGTAAATTTAACAAAGAGAATATCGAACAAGGAACAGAAGAATGACGAAGGAATGCAAGGAATTTGATCTTGAGGAGCGGCTGATAGATTTTTCCGTTAGCGTAATTCGAACGGTGGAATCATTGCCGAAATCAAGAAAAGAACGAAAGCGCTGAAAAAAGAGAATATCGAATATCGAACAA
>JBAYJY010000119.1:0-13039 GCA_041664945.1 bacterium
CTGATAGCCTATCCTTACGGGTGCGTGGAGCAGACGATGAGTTCATTTTTTCCGAATGTAATCGTTTCTAATCTTTTGAAGGAACTTGGTTCCAAAGATGAAAAAACATTCAAGGAACTGCCCAAAATGGTGGACGCAGGACTGAGGCGACTATACGATTTTCAGCATAGCGACGGCGGCTGGGGCTGGTGGAAGGACGACAACACCGATCCATTTATGACGGCTTACGTTCTGCTCGGCTTTACAGAGGCGAAAAAAGCCGGAGTAGAAATTTCAGACAGTTCGTACACAAGAGGCATGAGCAATTTGAAGCTTATGCTGGAAGATGAAAAAATCGACATTACCACGAAGTATTACATTCTGTACGTGCTTTCGCTCAGCGGGCATGGCGATCCGGCGCTCACGAAAAAACAGTTTGAAATGAGATTGAATAATGGGAAAAAGATTACCAACTACGCTCTATCGCTTTTAACTCTCGCGCTGAGAAATCAGGGGTTCGACAAGGAAGCCGAAACGGCGCTTGGCGAATTAATTTCGCGGGCGAAGAATTCGGATCACTGGGAAGGCGGCAGGTCCGATTTTCACTGGTATGAAGACCCGGTTGAATCGACATCATTCGCTTTGAAAGCGCTTGTTAAGATAAATCCGCGGCACAAGATGATCCCGAAAATTGTAAAGTGGCTTATGAAATCCAAGACTTATGGAGACCATTGGAATTCGACTCGCGATACCTCAATCGCTATATACGGACTGGTTGACTACCTTAACGCGTCAAAGGAAATTGAAGGCAATTACTCTGTCAAGCTCTATGGGAATGGTAAATTGCTGAGAAACATTCATCTGGGAAAGGACGATATATTCAAAGAGCCGGTTCCGATTTCGATTGATAAACGCGAATTCGCAGGCGGCGGAATGAAAATCAAGGCGGTGAAAAACGGGCCTGGCGTCCTCTACATGAATGCCGCTACGGGGTATTATTCGAATGAAGAGAATATAAAGTCAGCAAATGGCGGGTTCGGCATAAGCAAGACTTACTGGCTGCTTAAACCGCGCAAAGGAAAAGACGGCTGGATTTTCACCGGGAAAAAGCTCGGAAATAATCCGGAAGTCAAACTTGGCGATCAGATTCTTGTCGAACTTGATGTTTCAACAGAGAATCCACGTGAGTACATCATGATCGAGGATTATCTTCCGTCGGGCTTCGAGGTCGTTCGGGACACGCGCGGATTCGACGTTAGGATTCCCGGAGTTGCTTTCTCAGAATACAAGGATTCAAACAGCAACTGGTATTCTAATATGGAGATAAGAGACGAAAAAGTTGCGTTTTTCTGTTCATACTTTTATTGGCCTAAAATGACAACATCGTACATTATGAGAGCGGAAATGACAGGAACATTCCATGTAATGCCCGCTGAGGCCGGGCTCATGTACTATCCGAAAGTAATAGGCAATTCCGACGAGATAATCATCAAGGTGTCTAATGGGGAATAGGAAGTCCGGCATACGGTTCTTAGTCGTATTATTCATAGCGATATTCATGGCGGGATGCGCGCGCCAAGCGCGAGAGACGCTCCCTTCTGGTTTTAATGAGAAAAAATTCATAGAGAAATGCAATGCGAGTTTCTCTGATTCAACCGGTTCGGCGCTTGTGATGGAGTCCGGGACCGGCAGGGTAATATTGCTGATAGGCGAGAATTCGGCGAAGCGCCCGTATACATTAGGATCAGTGTTTAAGCCTGTAACGCTGTCGGCGGCGCTCGCGGAAAGGGCGATCGACAGCCGGCATGAAGAATTCTGCGACGGACGCGCGCGAATCGGCGGCTCGATGCTCGCCTGTTGGCGCGGCGACGGACACGGCCTTCTAACGCCAACCTCTGCTCTTGCAAATTCCTGCAACATTTATTTTGGCCGCGTTGGAGCGAAGGTCGGAGCGCCTGGGATTATAAAATTTGCGCGGCAGTTCGGTTTTGGCGAGTTATCAGGATTAGGTCTTGATGATGAATCAGAGGGAACCCTGCCGGGGAGTGTCGCGACGGAGCAGACGCCGTCGCTCGCCATTGGCGAACTCGACACCCTTACCGCCACGCCATTGCAGGTTCTCGTGTACATGGGCGCAATAGCGACGCGTGGAACTGTCTTCAATCTTCACAGCCGCAAATCTTCGCCTGATGTCAGGCGGCGCCTCCCGTTCAAAGACGCGCTCGATGTTGTTGTTCTCGGAATGCATCAGTCGGTTCTGTATGGGACGAGCGCGGAGGTTTCAAAGGTCACGCCGGACGCAGCCGGAAAAACAGGCACGGCAAAGCAACCCGGTGAGTGGCGCACTCATAGTTGGTTCGGCGGTTTTTATCCGGTTGAAAATCCTGAGATTGTTCTGGTTATCTTTACGCGACGCGGTCAAGGAAGAAATGAAGCGGCGCGCGCTGCCGCCGGAATTTTGAACGAATATATTAAATTAAGATGAATTGCAGATACAAAGTAACGAGAATTCTTTGTTTGATTTATGCGCTCGTATTATATGGAGGGTCGGTTTGCGCATCGCCGAGCGAAGTCAGCGTTCTTGTCATGAGCAGACATCATCCTTCAAAGATCGAGGTTTCATGTAAAGACGGGACAGTTTTCACAGGAAGCGCGCAAGTCTCCGGAGCGAAAAGGGCGATTGTTCTTTATTCTGCGGGCCGTATTTCAGCAAATGTCAGAGGCCGAAGCGTGAAATCTGATAAATTCATTTTTAAGTGCGCGGGCGACATCGAAATCGGTCTGTCGAGTCAAGGCATCTCTCGTTTATACTCAGGCGGAATCTCTGTCGGAGCTGGGAAAGGCGAGTTGGAAATCATTAACAGTTTGCCTCTGGAACAGTATGTAGTTTCAGTCACGGCGGGCGAAATGATATCGAAACAGGAAGAGGCGCTGAAGGCGCAGGCTGTTTTAGCGCGTTCGTATGCATTGAAAAACATGGGCCGCCACGGCAGTTATGATTTCTGCGATCTTACGCACTGTCAATTATATCGCGGCTCCGGATCGTTGACGCGAGCGGCCTCAAGCGCGGGCGCCGCTACAGCGGGAATGATACTGACGAGAGGCGGCGCGCCTGTTGATGTTTATTACCATTCATCCTGCGGAGGAAAAACGACAAGCCCACGGCGTGTCTGGGGCGAAGATGGAGCTACATTCCCGAAAGGCATTGACGACGGAAACAACTGCTCACGTTCGCCTCAATTCAGATGGGAAGTCGTGTTCACGCCTGAAGAGTTGGAGAGTATATTCGGGGCCGGAGCGCCTGTCGATGGAGTCAGGGTTATTGAGCGCGATCCTTCCGGGCGCGTGGCGAAGCTTGTGGTGAAAGCCGGCAGATCGAATCGCGTTTTCTCAGGAATTGAAGCCTACCGAAAAACCGGGCAATCGCTCGGTTGGGGCAGATTGAAAAGCGCATATTTTGACGTAACAAAACAGGGAAACGTTTTTATTTTCAGAGGCCGCGGGCTCGGACACGGCGTGGGTATGTGCCAGTGGGGAGCGGACGGAATGGCGCGTAACGGAGCGACATACGTTGAAATTCTGAAACATTATTTTCCGGGAACGGAAATACGGAAGGTAGCGAATTGAGGAAAGCCGCCTTTTTGCTCATTCTCCTCGCGCTGTTTACAGGATGCAGCAAAAGTCCGCGTAAAAACGTTGATGATAGCATGCCAGGCGATCGGACTGTGACGCGCGGGAGCTTCAACGTGACTGCTCCGGAAGCTGTCGGGGAAAACGATGTTGATAGCGTTATGAATGCGCTCGAAACGGCTAAAAACAAGGTTGCGGCACGACTTAAAATGCCGATTCCTCCTTTGGAACTGCAAGCTGAAATATACAGAACGACGCAGGATTACGTCGCCGCCACTGGCGCGGAATACTATATGGGAGCGTTTTATTCAGACGGGATTCTTCGCATTCAACCGGTTAGAGCGCTGCGCGACCGTGGCATTCTTCAACAGACGATAACTCATGAATACGTTCACTTCTATTTAAGCGTGCTGACGAACGGCAACTGTCCCGCGTGGCTCGATGAGGGAATAGCGACGCTGATAGGCGGCGAAAACGGAAAATGCGAGTCCGGGCGCGCGGCGCTTGAAAATTTCGATTCGTTTGAAAATCTTTCCGCGGCTTTCGACATGGACGGCGAGCGTGAAACTGTGGAAGCTGCATATCGCGCCGCTTGTTTCTCCGCGGCTTTCATAGAAAAACATTATGGAAACGCCGGCCTCTCCGGCATAATTTCAGGAATACGACGCGGCAAAGATATTGATTCGGCATTCCAAGGCGCTATCAAGACTACTCCTGACAATTTATTTGCGAATATTATGAAAACTCCTTAGATTATCCAATATCGAAATTCCTGCTTTGCGGGGGAATGAGAAGCATTTGAATAATGGGATTAGTTTTAATGAAAAGAAATGAATCTGAAATCAAGCTGGCATGGAAGAGGCGACCGGCTCCGGCGCCGAAAGGCGGCAAGCTAACCGTGTTAGAGCGGCATGGCAAAACAGCGCCTGGCGGAAAGCGGAATTTGCTGGTCCAAGGCGATAACTACGATGCGATGCATGCGCTGAAGACTAAATTAGATGGAAGTATCGATTTGATATACATTGACCCGCCGTATGCGACCGGCCGCCGGTTCTCGAAACGCATTAGCCCGCGAAACGAAAATGAACCGCCAGTCGACGGAGCCGCATACGATGATGTGTGGGCCGGCGGGCTCGAAGACTATTTGCAGATGATTTATGACCGGCTCACTCCGATGCGCGATTTGCTGGCGCCGAAAGGTTCGATATACGTTCACGTTGACTGGCATGCGGCGCACTATGTAAAAATACTTCTCGACGAAGTTTTCGGCCGCGATTGTTTTCAGAATGAGATTGTCTGGTGCTATCGCGAGGCGGTGAATTCGAAGAAGAGGTGGAACCGAAAGCACGACCTGATTTTCTTTTACAGCAAGGGCGCTGAATTTACATTCAATTACAAAGAAGCGCTCGAACCGCACTCGGAAGTCACGCTGAAAAAGTACCGGAGATCGGACGAGAAGGGGCCATACCGGCTGATGGGGCGCGGTTTGACCGGAAGCCCGATCAGATCCGCGAGAGATGTTGCGCCTGAATGGGAGGAGAAACGCCCGGAATTGACATACCGCCACTACCTTCCCGCAGGCCGTTTGCCTGTTGACTATTGGATGATAGATATATTGAATCAGGCGGCGAATGAACGAACCGGTTATGCGACGCAGAAGCCGGAGACGTTGATCGAGAGGATAACGCGGGTTTCATCCTCGCCGGGCGATACTGTCGCGGACTTTTTCTGCGGCGCCGGAACGCTTCCGGCGGTCGCGTCGCGGCTCGGCAGATGCTGGATCGCATGCGACAGCTCGCCTTCGGCGATCGACACGACAAAGCGGCGTCTGCTTGCCATGAATGAAAAACCTTGTTTTGATTTTATGAAAATTTAGAATTACTTTTTCATCTTCTTAAGGTCGTCGATATAAGGGTTGAAATAATAATCGGCGGAGAAATCCGGCATAGGCCCCGCGTGATATAGCACGGCGCGCGCCGGATCCAAGAACCAGTCGCCCTGGATTATGTCATCTCCCACAGCCTGATTGTATCCCCACGGAACGTTTGCCGCGTCAGTTACGAAGGTGTCGCCGTCGAATACGGACTGCAACGTGATGCCGCGATAATTGAACGATACGTCATAGCATTTACCGTCGCCGGCGCAGTCTCGATATTGCCATAAAGTTTCGTGGATCGGAAGCAATTCGTATCCTATGTTTTTTGCCGGTATTCCGTTCGGCTCTTC
Source organism: bacterium (assembly GCA_041664945.1). Lineage (GTDB taxonomy): Bacteria > UBP15 > UBA6099 > UBA6099 > UBA6099 > JBAYJY01. The sequence goes on from JBAYJY010000119.1 coordinate 5,836, forward strand.
GGCTTTTTCCTTATAAATATATTGAACGACCTTCATCGCCATAGGGTTGGCGTTGATGCTGTCGGACTTGCCGCCGTAAATGCCGTGTCCGTATTGTTCGATATAGACGGCGGGTTTTCCTTTTAACAATGAAATTGGGCCGCTGACTTTAAGTTTGCCGCCCTTGATTTTCTTATCATTCGTATAAAGAAAAATATTGTCATGAGCCAATGTTTCGAGTATTTCCAGTTTGCCGTATCGGGTTCCGTCTTTTCTAACTGTAAGCTGAACGCTTTCCAGATCGTTTTCATGGCAGCTTGACTGACATGCCGGATCGCTTATGTAGTCTCTCGGATGGAAAAATGAATAGAAAATAAACCAGTGTGATTTTGTTTCCTTAACGTCGTAATAAACATATGCCGGTTTTGGGAATTTATCGAAGTTCTCCCAGTTGTTATTGCCGATGTAGTCGCCGTCGAAATCGTATCTCGTAATAAAGTCAGCGTTCGAGGCTGCCGCCTGAAAAACAACAGGCGCCCAGAACTCCTGAATTTTCAATTCTGTATCCGACGCAGTTGACGGGCGCATTAAACAAATTGATATGATAAGTGTTAGCAGGACAGCAGTAGCAAAGAAGCGTTCATTATACATAACAACAGTCGGTTTTATCGCCTCCGAAAGAGCAGTATCCTTTGTTAGTTCCCCAGTCCATGGCTCGGTATTTGCATTTGATGTCAGAGGCGGACAACCGGATAACAGAGTTCGGCTTGGCTGATTTATTCTGTTCGGCGATAATTAATACCTCAGAATGCAATTCGCATCTGATTTGCTTTCCTTGTCCCTGAGAGTTCTGCATATAATCACCTCGATTAAAACATATTATAAGGCATACGAGGGAAAATATCGTAAACGCTGCAAAATTTAGAATCTTAATGCAGCGATTTCAGTGAACGCGTTAATTATGTAATCGAGTTGCGTGTCTGAGAAACCATAAGTGGATATCTTGAACCATTTGGTCTGTCCGGGTTTCAGTCCGGCGATGCCTCGGTCTCCCAGTTCGGAACTGAGGTAGTAGCCGCGTTTGCGGTGGTTTTCGCCGATCTCGTGGAACAGTTGTGTTTCAAGCCGAATGAGATCGTGATGCTTAGGGCGCATGCCGATCTGCATAATGTCGCCGGGATTATCCGAAAGAGCTTCCATGGCAGCGGTAAAACGCTGTGCTTTTGCGACTTCCTCGTCCCAGCGCAATACGCGTTTTTTAACTTCCGGGAACGCGGCGATTAGCGATACGATATTTGCGCCGCGCGCGGTGCAGCCGAGCAGTTCGATGTTTTTGTTCTGGTGTGTCGGCGACAGGCGGAAAAGACGGTCTGCCCACTCGCCGTTTGCTCCGATTATGCCGATCGGCCCGCATGCAGCGAAACTTTTGTGTCCGGAACAGACAATAAAGTCAATTCCCAGTTCGCGCGCGTTGATCGGCATGCGGCCTGATGAATACGCTGTGTTCAATACGATTGGAACGCCGGCGTCATGGCAAACTTTTGCTATCGCCGCGGCGTCCGTGAGGTTCCCGTAATTGCCGTCGACATGCGTCAGTAGCGCAATCGCGGCCGGTTTTCCCGTTTCAGTTTTACATTGATCGAGCGTCAACGCGTAAGATTCCGGCGTTATTTCGTATTCGGGATAGCCGGAGTGATTTGTTTTTATGACGTTCAGGCCGGCGCGCTGCGCAGCCACATGCGTTGTGTAATGCGCGTTTCCGTCGACGACGACAGTATCGCCCGGTTGGGCGACGGAATGGAAAACGGCGAACTTGCCTTCGCGGGCTCCCATTGTCGTCGCTGCGCGATCGATGCCGAGAAAATCCGCGAGTTGCTTCACAAAGCCGCAAATATCCGGTTTTTCGATATCATGCAGAACGCCGTTACAGCGGTCGCACACCGAGTATCCGTCCGCAAAGCGGGTGACTGCTTTTCGCGTTTCCGCGGAAGTGCGGCCGGCAGTCTGCAGCGGATTAAGATTCAAAACAAGTTCGTCTATGATAACGCGGTCGAGACTCATATCGTAGCCTCTATCTTCTCGATAGCCTTGCGCGCTTTTTCGAGTTTCTTTTTTAGTTTTTCTTTTTCGGAGTCGGTAAGGTTCTGAAGAGGGGCTGACTGGCGCCAGATATCGCGAAGATCTTCCATAAGGTCGATAACCCGGAAAGTGTTTTCAACGCGAGTTCGGTTTCTATTTGCGACATCCGTTTCCATCATGAGACTCCTTGCGGCGGCTTAGCCATCCGGCGGCCCCGTTGAATTTTCATCGGGGTTGATTTAATATGTTTGAGCAATAACACGTTCCGCATCACGCGGAACATTCTTTATTAATTATTGCAAAAGTCTAAAGAGGTTTTCAACCGCAGGAGAATAAAACGCGGCTGCGAGCCCGGAGACCGGAGAAATTTATGAAATTCAAAGCATGGTTTCAGTGTATCGCCGGATGCGACGGCAAGTATGAATTAGGCGAGATCATCTACAAATGTCCGAGTTGCGGCGATCTGCTTGAGGTGAAGCACGATATGAGCCTCCTGCGCCGGCGGAAGCCGGAGAAATGGGTTCAACTCTTCGATGACAGGTTCCGGCGCACCGAGTGGCCTTACGGCAGCGGCGTCTGGGGCAAGAAGGAGATGGTCAATCCGGAAATTGACAACGAGAACATTGTCAGCCTGTTCGAGGGCGGGACGAATCTGTTCTGGGCGGAACGGCTCGGCCGCGAGCTTGGGATGTCCAACCTTTGGATCAAGCAGTGCGGAAACGATCACACGGGCAGCTTCAAGGATCTCGGAATGACCGTCCTTGTTTCGCAGGTCAAGCAGATGATCGCCGATGGAAAAAAGATTCCAGCCGTGGCATGCGCCTCGACAGGCGACACTTCAGCGGCTTTAGCGGCTTTCTGCGCCGCCGCAGGAATAAAGGCGATTGTTTTGCTGCCGCGCAATAAGGTATCCAACGCGCAACTCATTCAGCCGATCGCCAATAACGCGCTCACACTCGCAATCGACACAGATTTCGACGGCTGCATGAAGATAGTTCAGGAATTGACCGCCAAGGAAAACATATACCTCGCGAATTCAATGAATTCCCTGCGCGTTGAAGGGCAGAAAACGGTCAGCGTGGAACTCATGCAGCAGTTCGACTGGGAAACGCCGGACGTCATTGTGATACCCGGCGGAAATCTCGGAAACGTTTCGGCGCTCGGCAAGGGATTCCTTGAAATGAAGGAAATGGGAATGATAGACAAACTGCCGCAGATAGTCTGCGCGCAGGCCGAACGCGCGAATCCGTTGTATAACAGCTATAAAAAAGGGTTTAAGGAATTCAAGCCGGTAAAAGCGAAAAAAACGCTGGCGAGCGCGATCCAGATCGGTAACCCCGTCAGCATAAACAAGGCGATTCGCACTCTGCGTAAGTTTAACGGGATAGTCGAGCAGGCGACTGAGAATGAGCTTGCGAACGCGTCAGCGCGGGCTGATAGAACCGGATTGTTTACATGCCCGCACACCGGCGTGGCGCTTGCCACTCTCTTTAAATTGGTCGAACAGAAGCGGCTCGATCCGAAACTGCGCACTGTCGTCATTTCCACAGCGCACGGACTTAAATTCACAGATTTTAAGTTGAGATATCATGAAAGCGCCATTGAGGGCGTGCAGTCAAAATATGCCAATCTTCCGGTGCCGATTGACGCAAATTACAAAAAAGTGCGTGATGCGATATTCCGCGCGATCGACATGATGGGAAGCGACTCCACAAAGCGGCAGTTCCCGAAAGGAAACGACAAGCATGGCAACTCGTAAAAAAACAGAAAAGAAAACGACAAAAATACCGGGGATATCCACCGTCTCTGTGCACGGGGGCGAGGAACGCTCAAAGTACGCCGATTCGGTGACGGTGCCTATCGTTCAAACCTCGACGTTCATCTTCAAGGATGAGAACGACATCAGCGAGTACACGTCAGGCCGCAAGAAAAGGTTCGAGTATGCGAGATACGGAAACCCGACGACCCGGACAGCGGAACTCAAGCTCGCCGCGCTCGAAGGAGCGGAGGAGGCTCTGCTATTCGACTGTGGAATGAGCGCTCTCACACGCGCGTTGCTCGCCGTGTTGTCGTCCGGCGACCACATGATAATCACCAGCGACGTTTACAAAAAAACGATGCAGTTCGCGCTGAATGATCTTTCGCGATTCGGAATATCGACGAGCGTTGTGGCGCCTGACGTGGAGTCGATCGCATCGGCCTGCCGGCCTGAGACAAAGGTTATTTTCTCGGAATCGCCCACGAATCCGTACCTGCACGTTATTGACATAGCTGGCGTTGTAAAGGTAGCCAGGAAGGCCGGCGCGATGGTTTTTATAGACAGCACGTTCGCGACCCCATACAACATGAAGCCGCTCGAATACGGCGTCGACCTCGTTATTCACAGCGCGACGAAATATTTCGCCGGTCATAACGACATGATGGCGGGCGTGGTTCTCGGCAATGCCGCTCTCGTCAACAAAATTAAATTGTTCCAGAAAACGACTGGCGGCTGTCTCGATTCGCATTGCGCCTATCTGCTGATACGCGGTCTGAAAACGTTCGCGCTTCGCGTCAGGCAGCAGAACGAAACGGCGATGCTTGTTTCCACGCATCTTGAGAAACACCCGAAAATTAAACAGGTGTGGTATCCGGGACTGAAAAGTCATCCGGCGCATAAAATAGCTAAGAAGCAAATGAAGGGCTTCAGCGGATGCCTCAGCTTCGAGGTCGACGGTCCGCTGAAGGAAGTGCAGAAGTTCCTTCGCAATCTGAAGCTTGCGCAGATGGGTCCGAGCCTCGGAGGCACGGAAACGCTTATCACTCATCCAGCGACGATCACTTATTACGACATGACTCGAAAACAGCGTTATGCGCTCGGCATCACCGATCAACTCGTCCGCCTCGCAGTCGGCGTCGAGGACGCTCAGGACATTATAGACGACCTCGATCAGGCGCTTGCGACTGTTAAATCGAAATAAGTTATATCTCAAAACTAATTAAAAGGGGCGCTCCAAGGGGCGCTCCTTTTTTTGTTTTAGTTTCATTAACGTTTATAATCATTTAAAATAATGTCTGTAGAAATGGAGGTTTTCGCTATGCATGATAAGAATCTTAAAAAGTCCGGAAATTTGTTTTTTGCCGTCGCGTTAGTTTTTCTATTTTGCGCGTGCGCTTTTGCCGACACGTCGGATGTTAAGCTGATAACGCTCGACAACGGACTGACTGTAATTACGAAGGAAATACATACCGCGCCTGTGGTTAACCTTTCTGTTTGGTATCGTGTCGGTTCGCGAAACGAAACTACGGGAATTACCGGTATATCGCACGAGCTTGAGCACATGGCCTTCAAAGGCACAAAGAAATATCCCGATCCCGGCATTACAGACCGCATGATCCGCGAGATAGGCGGCTCAGGGAACGCCGGAACGAATGTCGATTACACGATCTATTATGAGACCGTTCCGGCCGGCAAACAAAATGTCGCAATAGACATAGAAGCCGACCGTATGAACGGAATGCTGCTGAGGCAGGAGGATTTCGCATCTGAGAAGACGGTTATCATGGAAGAACGGAAGATGAGGAATGAAGACAGCCCGACGGGGCTTTTCTGGGAGGAAATAAACGCGGCTGCGTTCAAAGTTCATCCTTACGGCTGGCCTATTATCGGATGGATGGCTGATATTGAATCAATGAATGCCGAAAAGATAAAAAATTATTATAAATCACATTATGCGCCGAACAATGCTATCGTTGTCGTCGCCGGCGATTTTAACACTGAAGAAGTTGTCAAATATATCAAAAAGACTTTCGGGAAAATACCGCGAGGCGAAGAACCTCCGAAAATGACAGCGGTTGAACCTGAGCAAAAAGTTGAAAAACAGGTAGTGTTTCATAGCGATAAAACAAATCTTGCAGATGTTGTTTATGCCTATCACGCGCCCTCGATCACTGGTGTGGACAGTCCGGCTCTTGAGGTAATCTCGGCGGTGATGAGCAGTGGACGGGAATCGCGGCTATATAAGGATTTCGTTGAAACCGGACTTGCAGGTTCGGCGGATGCCACTCACGATACGAATCAGGACGCATATCTTTTCTACTTCGAAGTTGAAGCTCAGCCCGGAATTGATCCGGCGGAGATTCAGAAGAAACTCGACGAGGAAATCGATAGATTGAAGAACGAGCCGGTTTCCGATTATGAATTGCAAAAAGCTCGCAACAGATTTGCGGCGAGCGAGACATTTTCCGACGAAAGCATAACGAACTACGGCAGGAAACTCGGCTGGTATCAGCTTACCGCCGGCGATTACAAATATCTGGACAAATATCTTGAGTTGATTGGCAAAGTCACGGCTGTCGATGTGCAACGAGTCGCGAAGAAATATTTCGTGCCGTCAAATCGCACGGTTGGCATAATGATTCCTGAAGCGCCGAAAGCGGAGGGATCATCGGCGGTTCCCGGAAATAAAATATCGCCTCGCGCCGATTACGGACGGGTGGCGCCCAAAGCGCCTATTGGGAAAAGCGCGTCAGCTGGCGGCGGCTCTGAATTGCCGAAGATAGATTTTTCGTCACATGTTAAAAAGCGCATCATGCCGAACGGCCTAACCCTGATCGTGTACGAAAATCCGGCTTTTCCGGTTGTCCATGCGCATGGAGTGATACGCGGAGCCGGAGCTTTCGGCGATCCGGATGACAAGCGCGGGCTGGCGCAGCTTGTTTCGCGCGCTGTGCGGCGCGGCACGAAAACGCGCACGAACGATGAAATAAACAAGGCGCTTGAGTTTGTCGGAGCCGACATGGAAATAAGTTGCGGGAACGAAACGGTTGTTTTCGACGGCCTATATCTGAAAAAAGATTTCGATATGGGGATAGGAATATTAGCTGATGTGCTGATGAATCCTGTGTTTCCCGCTGAAGGAGTCGAGGTGGAACGCGCGGTTGCGCTGTCCGATGTCGCGGCGCTTGAAAAGAACAACCGGCAACAGGCATGGCAGGCTTTTATCGACGTCGTTTATGCCGGGCACCCGTACAGCAACCCGGTTGCCGGAACAGCCGATGGGCTAAAAGCGGCGACTCTGGATGATCTGAAAATGTTCCACTCCGCCGCATACAGGCCAGACCGAACGATTATGGTTTTTGCAGGCGACGCAACAGAAGACGAGGC
>JBAYJY010000120.1:0-12977 GCA_041664945.1 bacterium
CCCACACGAACTTCAGAGTTTTGAAATAGCCCGGCGGATAGTTTTCCCAGCCCATCTGGTTTACGTCGATCCCCGGATGGATTCCGTGCATGTCGATCATCATCTCGTCTTTTTTCGACGGGTCGAATTTAAGGGACATTCGCGTATAGTAATTCACGCCGCAGAAGTCGTAGCTGCCCTTGAGGCCGGGCACGAATTCGAGTCCGAACGGCGGAAGAATCCAGCCGGTGGCGACGGAATAATCCCATGCGATGTAGCTGGCATAGGCGACAAATGGCGCCATCAGCTTTTCGTAGGCGGCGAATATGTTTGGAGAGCCGTAGGCGGTGACGTACTGATAGGCGTTCGCGACGCCGACCATAGTCGGGCCGCCGTCCGGCGCGTTCGGAACCATATCGTGGATCAGCTTGTAGCAGCGGGCGTGTGATTTGAGAAGCGCGCGCGACGCCGCGGCGTATGAGGACACCGATTTTTTCTCCGGCGGGAAAATGCCGGCGAACAAGCCGGCAGTCGGCGGCACGCCCGGCTCGTTGAGCGTTACCCATAAATCCGGAAACTCGCCGAGTTCCTTTACGATCAGTTCGCTGTAGCGGATAAACCTGTCCACTGCGTCCTTGTGTTCCCAGCCGCCTTTGTCCGCGAACCAAAGCGGCAACACCCAGTGATAGAGCGTCAGGCAGATTTTGATTTTCCTGTCGCGGAGCGATTGCAGGATTTTTCTGTAATGCTCGACGGCGTCCATATCGAAGCGGCCGTCCTCAGGCTCGATCTTCGCCCATTCGATTCCGAGACGGAATCCCTGATAGCCGAGAGTGGACATCAGTTCGTGGTCTTCCTCGTAACGGTTCCAGTAGTCGACCGCCCGGCCGGACACCGTGCCGTCGTAGACTTTTCCTTCCTGCTCGAACTTCCACCAGTCGGATTTATCGTTGTGGCCCTCGATCTGATGGCCTGCGCTCGCGGTTCCCCAAATGAACCCTTCCGGGAAAGCGATTTCGTTTTTCATGTTATGAATACCTCTTGTTGGTTTTAATGGCAGCTTCCGCAGTTGTGGGATGAGCAGGAAGAGCAGGAGCTTCCGCCGGATGAACCCGCTGATTTCTTCCCCGAGCCGACTTTTTTCGGCACCAGAATGCTGTCGAACACGCGGCGCACCTTGTCGCTTTTGCATTTATCGCAGCGCACCCGGCTCCGATCGTCGTTTATGCCGCACTGAATTTCGAACGGTTTTTTGCATTTATCGCAGTAGTAGTCGTAATAAGCCATATCCAGTCACACCTCATCGCAATCGCTCAATATATACTATTCCTCGCGGAACTTTTGTTCCAGACGCTGCAGCAATTCGCGCAGCAGGTCGAGAATTTCCTGCTCGTCCTGCGAAAGCTCGCCCTTTTGCGCCGGTTCCGCTTTTTTTCCATCCGGCGTTTCGGAAGCGGCCTCCTGAGTCTTATTGAGAATCTTTCGCGCCTCCTCTGCCGGGTTCAGCGCCCCTTCAGCATTTTTCAACCCGCCTTCAGGAGTCAGAATCTGAACTTCGGGCGGAATCATTATCTCGACTTCCTGAAAGCCGGTCTGATTCGGATATTTGACGCTCGGATACACATCGTTAATCACGATCGAAAGTTCGTATACGTTGTCTTCGTTGATCGCGAGCTCCTGAAACCCGTCTTCCTTGTCCAGCAGAGTGAATTCTTTGACGGAGGGTTTGTCGCCTTTAAGCACCACGCTGACAGTCTTCGGGCGTGAATACCTGCGCCGTTCGAGCTCGGTGTAAGAGGCGGGCATGATGAGTATTTTTGTAATCTTAACCGGATAGGGAATGACGAAGCGCGCCCAAGGCGGATTAACAGCGTCGAATATGCCGAGCCAGCCTTTCGTCGGGCCGATGTCCTGGTCCACGATATTTTTTGACTCCCATGCAGCGTTCGCCGGCTCGGAAGCGAGAACCCGGCAGCGAGGAGCGATGTTCACGTCGTCGCAGAGCGCCGGCCCTGCGGCCGCGAGCGTTATCAGAAAAACGCATATAATGATTTTTTTCATAAGTCCGCTCCCGATATTGTCGTTAACAGCATGATATTTCCTCGGGCCGGCCTTCAGCATCGGCCCGAATCAGCTTGTCCATTTCCTTGAGAAGCTCCGCGACCGCGGCTCGTGCGGCGACCTTACGAGCTAATTTTCCGGCGGCGTACAGCCGCGCGCCGCCCGCGCGGTCCATCACGAGCGCGAGGTCCGCGCCTTCGCTTTCGCCTGGCCCGTTCACCTCGCAGCCCATAACGGCGATCCGGAGCGGTTGCGTAACGGCGACTGTTTTTTCCCGTATGCGTTCTGATAACGCGCCGATGTCCGTTTTCGTGCGCGAGCAAGTCGGGCACGAGATGATCTCCACTCCGCGGCGGCGCAGCCCGAGCGAGCGAAGTATCTCCCACGCCGCGCGGACTTCCGCCTCGGGCGGCGCGGAAAGCGACACTCGGATCGTGTCGCCTATTCCCTCGTTAAGCAGAATGCCGATTCCGACGCCTGACTTGATCGCGCCGGAGAACGCGTCGCCCGCTTCGGTTACTCCAACGTGCAGCGGCGCGTCAGTCAGCCGGGCAATGCCCCGGTAGGCGGCGACCGTTGTCAGCACGTCCGAAGCTTTCAAAGAGACCTTGAAGTTTTTCAGACCTGCTTTCTCGGCGGTTTCGATATACAGCAGAGCGCTCTCGACGAGCTTTTCGCTATCTGAGAGACGCTTATTGTTTTTAATTTTCGGGTCGAGCGAACCGGAGTTGACGCCGATGCGCACTGCGCGGCCGAGATTCCGGGCCGCAATGGCAACAGCGCGGAATTCGCCGCGTCCGCCGATGTTGCCGGGGTTAACCCGCACGCAATCCGCGCCATGTTCGAACGCGCCGAGAGCGAGTTCCTTATTGAAATGGATGTCGGCGATGACCGGGATTTTTATCTTTTCGCGGATTTCGCCGAAGGATTTCAGGGCGCGGCGGTTTGGGACGGCGATGCGGATAAGTTCGCAGCCGGCGGCTTCGAGTTTTTTTATCTGGGCGACAGTCGCCCGCGTTTCCTCAGTCTGGGTTTTAGTCATCGACTGAACGGCGACGGGCGCGCCGCCGCCTATGGCGACATTGCCGACTGTTATGCGTCTCGATTTTCGTTTTGCCGCCGTCATGTTTATTGCGCTCCGAAGTTCCTGCTGCCCGGCAGTTTATTCACATTTGTGATATAGCGGTATTTCGCGAAAAAGTAAACGAGGCCCGCGGCATGCCTGAATGTCGTTTTTGAAAGCAGGCGTCTGGTGATCCGGCGTTCGAGGTGGCGGACGACCGCCTGCGGGAAGTACATCACCGTCCATCCGGCGCGCCAAATTCTGATGCAGTAGTCGATGTCTTCGGGTCCGTAGAAGATGCGTTCGTCGAGCGGCCCGGTTTTTTCGAACGCCTCGCGGCGGAAAATCTGGCATGCGCCGATTGCGTAGTCCACCGCGCGTTCTGAGTCGTGAGGCCAGTCTTCGAGGAACTCGGCGGCGAGTCGCTTTTTGGCAAACGCAAATGGAAGCCGCCTGTAGATTTTGCTGAGCGCAGTCGGGTAGTAGCGGCAGGTGAATTGGAGAGCGCCGTCCGCGTCGGTGAGTTTCGGGGCGCCGAGTCCAGCTTCCGGATGCGCGTTCATGGCCGCCGTGAGCGTGTCCAGAGCGCCCGGCTCGACGATGGTGTCCGCGTCGAGGATAAGAAGGTATCTGCCTGTCGCGGCGCTAAGGCCTTGATTCCGGGCCGGCGCCACTCCGCGGTTTGTTTCGTTGAATATCGTTTTGATGCCCGGCTGCGAACGCAGCCAGTCCGGCGTCCCGTCGGCAGAACCGTTGTCGACGACTATTATTTCGTAATCCGTGACACTCGTGGCCGCGCGCGCGGACTCCACGCTCTGCTTCAGCAGCGCCAGAGAGTTGTAGGTAATGTATATGATCGACAGATCTTTCATTGAAATATGTTCATTCTTATTATTTAAAACAATTTTCTTTTCAGCGCCCGGAACGCATCGGCGATATCCGAGAGCGAGCGGAACCTGAATATGTGGCGGAAAATGAAGCGCGGACTGAGAAAGAACGCCATGTTGGCGCGGCGCACTTCGTTTACCAATTCGTCCGGCTCAAGATTCGGGAGCCTGATGATGGCTTCTTTCTGAACGTCGCTGGGCCTGTAGTCGCCGTCGACGAACCAGCCGTCGCGGCGCGCTATTTCGTACAGGTCGGTGCCGGGGAACGGGTTCGCTATGTTGTACATCACCTGATCGACTTTAAGTTTTTTGATCATGCGCCTGTTGGCGCGGATTGTTTCCTTTGATTCGAGGGCGCTGCAGCCGACGAGGATGTTGAGTTTCGCGTCGATGCCGTGCTTTCGGATAATTTTGACTGCGTTTTCGACGGCTTCGATTTTGAGTCCTTTGCGGACGTCGTCGAGAATACGCTGATCGAATGACTCGGCGCCGATGTCTATGAAGCGGCAGCCCGCGGCGGCCATGGCGGCGACGGCGCGCTCGGTGATGAAATCAGCGCGGGACGCGCAGCCCCAGATTATGCCGGTCCGGGCGATGCCATCGCACATGTCGAGCGTTCGCTGTTCGTCCCAGATAAACTGGTCGTCGAGAAAGAGGACGCTGCGGTAGCCGTCGCTTTTTAGCTTCTCGAATTCGGCGATGACATTTTTAGCGGAACGGACGCCGACGGGCGGCTTGCGTCCGTCGTGCCAGCGCCGGTTTTCGAGTTCGCGAGCGAAGCTGAGCGAGCACGGCACGCAATAGACGCATTTGAATCGGCAGTTGCGGGAGGCGTAGGCGGCTGTGAATGGCTTCACGCCAAGTTTCGGGTTGTAGTAGCTATCGCGTTGAACGAGATGCCGCGCCGGGAAGGGGAGCGAATCGAGATCGTCGATAAGAGGCCGCTCGGGTCCGGAGGCCGGCGCTCCGGCGCGCAGCATGGTGACGCCGGCCGGCGGGTCCGAGGGAACTCCGCGGCTGAGCGCGTTCGCGAGATCGGCGAAAGAGAGTTCGGGTTCGCCGCGAACGACGTAGCAGTTTTCGCTGATCAGGAACTCGTCGGGGTTATAAGTCGGCGAGGGGCCGTAGAAAACGATGCCGGCGCCGGGTCGGGCAGCTTGAATTTTCTTTGTCGCGCGCTTGTCCGTCTCACGCGTCAGATTGACGGTGTACAGCGCGTAGAGGTCGCTGTCGTCGTTGGCGATGAAGCGGTCGAATTCGGAGACGCCTTCGTTCTGGATTGGAAAATTTTCATAGCGCACATCGCGGCCGTCGCGTTCGAGAACGGCGGCTACTGTGAGTTCGAAGACATTGGGAACGGGATAAAGGCCGTAAGCGCAGCCTGCGACGCGGTCGGCGACTCGGTTGCCGTCGAGCGGCGGTGGAGTGAGAAACGTTACTTTCAAAAGCGGCCCGCTCCCTGAGTGTTGTTAGTAAAGCGCATTTGCTTCTGCGTATGAAAATCATAACACAGAGACAAGGGATAAACAATTTTCAGCGGCGAGTAGCGAGAACATAGGGAAAAGATAAAACCGGGATTAGTAGTTGGTAGTTGGGGATTGGGGGAAGGGAAAAATATAAAGGATTGTTTTATTGAAGATTCCTCGCTTCGCTCGGAATGACAAAAAGCGCTTGGAACGTCAAATCCTAATGTTATATCGCTTTAGGCTACTGTTTTTTCTTTTCCCGGCTACCAACTGACGTTTTAAGCTTTTATCTTTCCCTGCGTTCTCGCCGCTCGCTGCCCGCTACTATTTATTTGTTATTTCATAGCGCGGGTGTTATATTAATAGACGATATTGAAAGGATGTGAGGAAAGATGTTGAAGATAAGCAATCTGAATCTGACGCTCGGCGGAAAGCGGATATTCGACAATATGTCGCTGAATGTGGAGCGGGGCGAGATATACGCGGTTCTGGGCAGGAACGGGACGGGAAAATCCACGATGGCGGGAGTGATACTGGGACTGATCACGCCGGAGTCGGGCGACATATATTTCGAGGGCGAGAGGATAAACGACCTGTCGATTAGCGACCGCGCGAAACGCGGGATAATACTCGGCTGGCAGAAGAACATAACGATACAGGGACTGACGACGAAAGAATACATCCGTATCAGCAGCAGGAACGGAATAACCGACGGCGAGATAGAAAGCTGTCTCGAAGCGGTGGGACTGTGCGCGCGCGACTATTTCGACCGGATACTGGACTCGAAGCTGAGCGGCGGCGAGCGGAAGCGGATAGAGCTTGCGAGCGTTCTCGCGGCGCATCCGAAGCTGGCGATACTCGACGAGCCCGACTCCGGCATCGACGCGGTTTCGCTCGCGATGATAATGGAGGTCATACGACGTATCGCGTCCGACGGCGCGGTGCTGTTGATAACGCATCAGGAAGACATCATCCACATCAGCACGCGGGCGGGCCTGCTCTGCGGAGCGAAGATCATCCGCGAGGGAACCCCGGAGGAAGCGATCCATTATTTCAAGGACCACTGCGACGTTTGCGATACAGTGAATTTTCCGCCCTACGAAAGGAGCGCCACCGCACAATGATAGGCACCATAGATGAGGCATACTCGCTCGCGGGCGGGCATTCAAAAGCGCTGCACGACAAGCAAATCGGCAGCCTCGTAATCAACGACGATAAAGTCATAAGCGCGAACGGCGTCGAAGGCGTCGAGGTTGAAACCGATACGCGCAACGGCGAACTGTTCATAAAGCTGCGGGTAAAAGCCGGCTATAAATTCAAGGATCCGCTGCATCTCTGTTTCGGCGTTCTGTCGCCGGAGATGGCGCAGAGGATCAATCTCGACATCGCGACCGAAGAGGACTCCGCGATCGGGTTGCAGGCGCACTGCCTGTTCCCGAACGCGGTGGACGTGCTTCACGCGATGGAGGCGAAGATAGTCATAGGGCCGAACTCGAAGTACGACTACAACGAGGTGCACTGGCACGGCGACCGCGGATTGGTGCGGGTGATCCCGCACGCGAAGATCATTCTCGAAGAGGGCGCGCAACTCGTAAACAGTTTCTCGCTCGTTCAGGGCGCGGTCGGCAAAATGGAGTTCGACTACGATATCGAGTGCCGGGCCAACACGCTGTGCCACATGCTCGCCAAGGTGTACGGAAAGTTCGACGACGCGATAGTGATTCGGGAGCGGGCGCATCTGCTTGGAGCGAACTCGCGCGGACTGCTCGAAACGCGGATGGTGATACGCGACAACGCCAGCACGGAGATCGTCAATGAGATAGTCGGCGAAGGCGACGGCTCCCGCGGCCACATGGACTGCATTGAGATAATAGTGGGCAGGAACGCGAAAGCAAAGGCGGTCCCGGTCGCTATCGTAACCAATGACAAGGCAAAAGTCACTCACGAGGCGGCGATCGGCAGTATCGATAGCGAACAGCTTAACCTGCTGTTGAGCCGCGGTCTGGACGTTGATCGGGCGACCGAAGTCATCGTCAACGGACTGCTGAAGTAAACGAGTGAAAGATACAGCGATTCGATATTAACGCATGCCTAATAACAACAAGCAAATTATCATAACTCTGCCTGATTTACTCCCAATAATTTGCTTTTTTATTTAATATTACCCAATTATCATTTCTTTTAATAAGTTCATACTGATAACCTTCAGCAACTCTTTGGTAGTAAGAGTATATCACGTCTACTTTTACATTATTTTTATCAATATGTCTAATATCCTTAAAAGACACACCGTATGCGCCGTTCATTTTATTTTCTTTTGATAGAAACAATATATTGTTATTGCCAATATAATACTGCGACCCTTCAAAACGACATTGATAAACATTAAATATGAAATCGTTTTTTATATAGTTATATTGATCATTAAATACTGCGCTGAATATCTTTGACTCGTCAGTATTCATAGTTTTGTTTGATACGACTGGATTATTGTCTAGGTTATCAGTTATTCCATCATGGTCGGTATCTTTATCATTCAGATCGGTTCCTATCTCATTTTCCAAAATGTCTGTTAACCCATCCTTATCAATATCATTCTTGATCGCGTCCATGTCAAAATTAAATACAAGGTATCGCTTGCGCTCTCTCACACTTCCTTTTTTTGTGTACCAGAATCCTATCTTTATCAAGTTTCTTGTTTTCACATAAAATATTTTATTAACAATAATATCTTCATCCTTCAGCCCGCAGACATCATTGTGTTCGCATAATCTTTGCTTTATTACTTCGGTCGAGAAAGGCGTAAGCAATGGTTTGTCACAAATATTGTTTTTGCATTTAATTATCCATAAATCGAAATTACCTGCCCAATTTGCTTCACACAATCGATATTGATATTTATCAATCGTAAAATCCTTGACTGGCACACAATCACATCTATCTGAAGCTTCATCCGAATCCGTTTTAATTACTTCTTTATTTATGGAATAAGCTGAACATTTAACATAATTTTGGTGATTATATGGCGTTGCATATTTAAGCTCTGATTTGTCGTTGTTGTTAGATTGAAGTGTTTTTACGCTACATATAAATAATATGAAAACAAACATCCCAACTACGGCTTTGGGGGATTTTTGACTACAAAGCTGATGCATGGTATACCTCAACGCTACTTTTTATAACTGTGGCCGTAGCCTGTGGCGATCGTTCTTCCTATGGAGCGGAGGAGGGCTTCGACGGTTTCCATCGAGTCTTCCGAGGTGTCGTCGATTCCGGAGCGGCCGGGGTAGATGCGGTAAAGCTCCTTGTATTTCGGTGGGGTCGAGTTCGGCATGATGACGTTTGCGCCGCAGAGCAGGGCGCGCTTTCTGCCGTCGGCGGCGACGGTGCCGGCGGCTGTTGTTGCGGGCATAAGCAGGTGCGGAACGGCAATCCGCGTGAGCGCAACGGCCTTCAGCGTCATTTCGAGAGGCCCGGCCGGCGCGCATGCCATCGGCGTGTCCTCGTTCGGGATGAAAGGTCCAATGCCACACATATCGAACTGCATTTTCTTTATGAACAGTATATCGTCAGCGATGATTTCCGGCGTCTGGCCGGGCAGGCCGACCATCATTCCGGAACCGGTCTGGAAGCCGAGTTCCAACAGTGTTTCGAGGCAGCGGATCCGGTTCTCAAGCTTCATGTCGGGATGCAGTTTCTTGTAGAGATTCGGGTTGACCGTTTCCTGTTTGATGAGATAGCGGTCGGCGCCGGCGGCTTTCATTGCGGCATAGTCCTCGCGCGAGTATTCGCCGAGCGAGAGCGTGACTGCCATGCCTGTTTCGTCTTTTATCGCGCTCACGAGGGCGGCGACCCATTCGGCGGTCAGCCGCGGGTCTTCGCCTGACTGCAGGACGACTGTTTTTCTTCCGCGCGTGGCGGCGGCGCTTACGCAATCGAGGATTTCCTGTTTCGTCATGCGATAGCGTTTCAGGGCGCTGTTGTCGGCGCGCAACCCGCAGTAGTCGCAGCCGCGCGCGCAGTGGTTCGAGATCTCGACGAGCGTGCGGATATGGACTTCATCGCCGACGGTGTCGCGCCGCGCCGTGTCCGCCATGTGGTAAAGTTCGGCGAGCCGCGCCGGGTCGTCTTCCTTAAGCCATCCGATAATTTGGTCGCGTGTCATGTAACGTTGCTTTCAAGCATGTTTTGAGCGCAGCATGCTGCGCCCCTACGGTTTATTGCGGAACTTTTTTCTTCTTTGCCTCTCTGAATGCGTCGAGCGCGGAAGGGAACGGCTCGAGAGCGCGTTCGAAGATTCCGAGCGAGTAGGCGATAGTGAGTCCGTAGTTGGTGATCGGGACGCCGGCGCGGCGGCAGCGAAGGATGCGCGATAGCATTTCGCGGCGGTTCCACATGCAGGCTCCGCAGTGTATGACGAGCTTGAACTGCGGCAGGTCGTCCGGGAAGTCGTGGCCCTGAGAGTGAACGAAATCGAGTTTGCCGCCGATGTACTGGGTGAGCCAGCGCGGTATTTTTACGCTGCCTATGTCGTCGGTTATCGGATGGTGAGAGCATGACTCGGCGATGAGAACGCGGTCGCCGGGCTTTAGGGAATCTATCGCGGTCGCGCCGCGAACCTGTTCGTTCAGGTCGCCCTTGAAGCGGGCGAATAGGATCGAGAAGGAAGTCATTTTAATCTCGGGCGGCGTGTCGGCGGCGACTTTAAGGAACGCTTGCGAATCGGTGACGACGAGTTTTGGCGGCCGCTTGAGGTTGTCCAGAGCGCTGCGCAATTCGCGCTCCTTTACCACGACGCAGTAGGCGTCGTTGTCGAGAAGGTCGCGGATGGATTGCACCTGCGGTAGGATGAGGCGGCCCTTCGGCGCTTCTTTGTCTATGGGAACGACGAGCACGGCGGTTTCGCCGGCGCCGACGAGGTCGCCGAGAATGCTCGGATTGTTGACGAACTCTTCGGGCGCGGCGTCGAGCAGCGCCTGTCGCAAATCGAGAACTCCCGCGCCGGTGGCGGCCGATGTTTTAACGGTCGCGATCTTTTCGGCAGCGAGACGGTCAATAATCGCGGGGTCGGGCGCTGCGAGGTCGGTTTTGTTGAAAACGACGATTATCGGAACGCCGCGCGTTTTCAGTTCTTCGAGCAGTTTTTCCTCGAAGTCGTTCCATTCGCCCGCGACAGAGATGATGACGCCAAGCTCGGTGCGGTCGAAAACCTGTCTCGTTTTCAAGACGCGCAGTTCGCCGAGAGCGCCGGTGTCGTCTATGCCTGCGGTGTCTATGAAAAGAACCGGACCGAGCGGGAGCAGCTCCATCGGTTTTTCAACCGGGTCCGTTGTTGTGCCCGGCTGGTCGGATACGATTGAAACCTGCTGATGGGTGATCGCGTTGAGCAGGCTCGACTTGCCCGCGTTCCGGCGTCCGAATATCCCGATGTGCAGTCTGAATCCTTTTGGCGCGCTTTGCATGATTTTTTATTGAGGAAAACCCTTTTGAGAAAGGTTTTTCCTCAAGCTCCTTTTCCAAAACTTTTCAGTTTCGGGCCTCATGTGTCAGTCCTTAGGACATTTTACATTATCTGAAATATATATATTCATCCCCTAAAAAAAATCGCAACAAATAAATTGCTGCGATTTTGAAAATCTGACTTACAAATATTGCTGAGGCCCTTAATGAAAATTTTTGGAAAGTTTGAAAACCTTTGCCGGCCAGCCGGCTTTTTATTTGGGCCTCATCAATCTAATTTTGATCAAGAGGCTCATTCGATGCTCAAACTCAAATCATCATTACAAATAGGTTTTCATTCTTTCCAGCAATTTTTAAAAGTACAGATCCCTTTCGCCGCTTTGGACGCGTTTGAGGCGTTCGATGGTTTCCTTGATGCGGGCGTCGGAAGGAATATCCTTGGTTTGCTCCTCGATGGTTTTCAGGCCGGCTATGCGAGTTTCAGGCGAAGCATAGTCTTCGAGATATTCCATGAAAGTGAGGAGCGCATTGGGCAGGCAGAACTCTTTGATGAGTCCGGGTTTTGCGAGCTCCATGAAATCCTGGCCGGTGCGGCCGAGCCGGTAGCAGCCGGTGCAGAAGCTGGGCACGTATCCCATTTGGGCGACGTCGTAGATGACTTCGTCGAGCGGCCGCGTGTCGCCGACGGTGAACTGTTCGAGTTCTGGGGCGTGTTCGCGGGCGTCCTTGTAGCCGCCGGGGTGAGTGCGCGAGCCGGCGCTGATCTGTGAGACTCCGAGGTCGAACAGCTCGCGGCGCATCTCGGCGGTTTCGCGTGTGGACATTATCATGCCGGTGTACGGGACCATAAGTCGCGTGATGGCAACCGCGCGCCGGAATTCATCGTCCGAAACTTCATAGGGAGGCTTGTCCGCGATATCCGAGTTCTGAGCCGGTTCGATGCGCGGGAAAGAGATAGTGTGCGGGCCGACACCGTATTTCTTGTCGAGGTGTTCCGCGTGCTGATACATCGCGAGAATCTCGAACTTCCAGTCGTAGAGCCCGAACAGGGCGCCCATGGCGACATCGTTAATGCCGCCTTCCTGAGCGCGGTCGAGCGCATAGAGTCGCCATTCGTAGTCGGCTTTTTTGCCAGCCGGATGCATTTTATGGTAGGTGTCGAGATGGTACGTCTCCTGAAAACACTGGTACGTGCCGATCCCGGTTGCCTGCAGAGTTTTGAAGTCCTCGACCGAAAGCGGGGCGAGGTTCACGTTAACGCGGCGCATTTCGCCTTTGCCGGATTTCACGGAGTAGGCGGCGCCGATGGTGTCAACGATATATTGGATGCCGGCCGCTTCGCCGTAAACGAGTAGGACGCGCTTGTGGCCCATGTCCTCGAGGATTTGCACTTCCTCTTTAAGTTCGTCGATCGTGAGCGCCTTGCGCTTGAGTTCCTTGTTTTCCACACGGAACGCGCAGTAAAGACAACTGTTTGGGCAAAGATTGGAAACATAGAGCGGGGCGAAGAGCACGAGCCGTTTGCCGTAGATGCCGAGTTTGACCTCGCGGGCGGCGTTGAAAATGCTTTCCACCAATTCCTTGTCTTCCGCCTGAAGCAGAATCGCGGTCTCTTCGAAATTGAGGCCGCGCATTTCGCGCGCTTTTGCGATTACCTCCGCAACGCGGGCTTTGTCCGGATTTTTGTTTTCCTCGAGGGTTTTAAAAATCCGATCCTCGTCGATGAAGCCTGCCATCTGATGTCACATACCTTCCCGGATCGGTCGTCCGGCCGGTCCTAAAAATAAAAGCGCCGGGAGACCATCATCAAGAGGATGCGGTCTCCCGGCTCTTTACTGACGGCGCTTATGGCTGATTAACAGCCATTACATATAACCGTTCGGCGCGCCCGGAAAGTTCCCGTTGGAGGAAAATTTCGCGGGCGAGCTTTTCGGTTCCGGCGCCGCCGGATTGCGTTATTACTTAATGCCGCGCTTCGTGTACTTCGTGTGAAGCAGGTGGTGAGATTTCTCGCCGAGCGGCTCGATCAGGAATTCCTTGTAAATCTCGGTGATGAACGGG
>JBAYJY010000121.1:0-12967 GCA_041664945.1 bacterium
ATGTGTTCACGCTGGTGACGATAGAAGACGGAAAGATCGGCGAGGTCGCATTGCATCAAAACATCGAGCACGAACAGGGAGGCTGCCTTGCTCCCGTCGCCATGCTCGCCGGAAAAAACGTAAACGCGCTGATAGCTGGAGGCATGGGAATGCGGCCGCTCATGGGCTTCAACAACGCCGGCATTGAAGTGTTTTTCAACAACGGCCTGGACAGAGTCGGCAATCTGGTCGGCGCATTTGTTCAGGGACAGCTTCCGCGATTCCTGGTTGAGAACGCTTGCGGCGGCAGCAATCCGGGCGGCTGCGGCGGCCACTGATAAAACTGTTTTAAATCAAAAGTTGGAGGCGCATAATGAAAAAACTGCATTGGGCGTGTCTTGTCGCATTGTGTGTCGTTTTTATCGCGGCGCAGGGTTGTTCGTCTAAGCGCGGGGACACTGGAAACCAGAAAGCGGCTGCTACAGAAAAACCCGTTGCGCAAACTCAGGCCGCGCCTGTTCAGGGCTTCACGCCCCCGAAACAGGATATCCCCGCGAAACAGAATCCGGACAAAGCGGTTCCGGCATCCGTAACAAATATTTCCCCGGAACAACTTAACGGCATGCTTGCGAACAAAGAAGATTTGATAATACTCGATGTGCGCGAACCTCAGGAACTCATTGACGGGCCGGCGCCTCTGGACAAAGTCGTCAACATACCGCTCGCCGACTTGCAGAACAGATATGCCGAACTTCCGAAAGACAAGAAGATTGTCATCGTTTGCAGGTCCGGCCGCAGAAGCGCGATCGCTGCGGACTTTCTTCTGAAGTCAGGATATGCAAAAATCTATAATCTTCTCGGCGGAATGAAGGCATACAGGGAATCCGGACTATAAACCTGAATTCAACTGCTCTGAATCAGGCTCGAAGAATGCTCGTAACCACGTTCTCCAGTTCTGAAAAAACAAACGGTTTCTGAACGAAGGCGGCGACGCCTTTTTTCATTATTTCATCGACCTTCACTTTGTCGCTGAATCCCGAGCATAGGACGACCTTAACTTCAGGCGAGATTTTTTTCATCTCAAGAAGCGCTTCGCCTCCGTCCATTTCAGGCATCATGATATCAAGCAGCACAAGGTCGATATTATCATGGTTCTTCCTGTATAGCTCCACCGCTTTTCTGCCGCCGCTCGCCACAAGAGTCCTGTATCCGCTGACCGTCATCATCTCCGAAACCATATCGAGAAAATCCTCCTCATCGTCCACAATGAGGATCATTTCGTTCCCGACGCGCGCCGTTTTTACCGCCGGTTTCATCTCCGCCTGCCGCGCGGACGTCTCTGTTGCGGGCAGAAAAATGCTCACTGTTGTGCCGCGGCCTTCTTTGCTTTCGATGTCTATGAGTCCGTTATGGCTTTTGATAATATGTTGAGTCACATAAAGTCCGAGCCCCGTTCCTTTTTCTTTGTCCTTGGTCGTGAAAAAAGGCTCGAACAGCTTTCCGATCATATGCTCCGGAATTCCGGCGCCGGTGTCCCGCACCCGGATGAGATTGTAGTCTCCTGTCGCGACCCCTGCCTCTTCACCGCAAAATGTCCCGTCAAGCGGCGCCCTCTCGCTTTCAATGCATAGGACGCCGCCGTCGCTCATGGAATCGCACGCGTTGATGCATACGTTCAAGACCGCCTGAATAACCTGATCGATATCCGCGTTGACAGGCGGCAAATTGTCTTCGACATTGGTTTGGATGCTGATTTTTTTTGAGATTGTGTCCTGAAGCAAATCCAGAACTTCTTCGATGATCTCGTTCACCGAAACTGCTTTGAAATCCGTTTTTTCCTTTCTTGCCAGAGCCAGCAGTTTTATCGTCAGGTTCCTTACGCGGACACCTGCCCGGACGATTTTGTTCACCCTCGCGTAATTGGGATCGTCCGCCGGGATGCCTTTCAATACCAACTCCGCGTTGCCGAGCATCACTGAAAGAATGTTATTGTAATTATGCGCCATGCCGCCGGCCAGTTGCCCGATCGCGTCCATCTTCTGCGACTGGTAAAGCTGTTCGACCAGCTTTTCGCTTTCCCTTTCCACCCTGATCATGTTTCCCGCCGTCTCGAGCGTGACCCTCAACTGATCCTCGTTGACTGGTTTGAGCAGGTACGCATAAGGAAAAGCCTTCAGCGCCCTGTCCACAAGATGCTCGTCTGAATAATTGGTGAGAAAAATCACGGGCATGTTGATATGCTTCCTGATCTCCATTGCCGTGTCTATTCCGTCCATCATTCTCCCTTTGAGAATGATATCGGCAAACATCAGGTCGGGTTTCAACTCAAGGACTTTTTCTATCGCTTCCGCGCCGGTTTCCGCAGACCCGATCACCTCATAGCCGTTTTTTTTCAGCAGATTCTTTAGGTGATACGCCTCTGTCTTCGAGTCTTCCAGAACGAATACGTTTTTCACCGGTCACTCTCCGCGCCAACGTTTTTTAAATCCCTAAAACTCCGGCAAGCATTCAGCGCTGTCGAAAACCGGATGCATTATTACAAAAAATGCCCGCAAATTTCGATGGTTTCTATTATTGACTTTATGCTAATATTATATTGGCTTTTCGATAATAAGCAATCTAAGAGTCGCCGGCGGAATTCGAACAGGCGGCATTCAAACTGCCTTGAAAAGCCACCGGCCCCGCAAGCTATTCAGGCTCATTTGGCGCCCCTATCTTTTTTTATTTATAATATCTTCATGGTATTTATATGCTTAGGGAAAAGATTCAAGCGATGACAGCGGGAATTGCCATGCTCATGTCCGCTGCCCCCTCCTTTCAACCCGGATTCGGCAAAACAGGAAAGCTATAAAGAATAAGTCTTAAGGGAGAAAACCATGAAAGCGATTGAAGCCAAAGCAAAGCTGTGCCCGTTCAAGCTGACAAGGGATAGCAGCGACCGGACCATTAAGAATTGTGAAGTGGAAAAATGCATGGCATGGGTTCAACTGCCCGGCAAAGAAGATGAAGGCGAATGCGGAATGCTGGCGAAAGAACGGAACATTTAGAGAAGCGCGGCTTCGGGCGCGGAGATTTGCGCGGACTAAAGACGCCCGAAATAGTTGTCAATTATAGAAATCTTGTAATAACACGCATCAGTTTTTCGCTATCGAACGGCTTTTGCAGGAACCCGATCGCTCCCTCTGCAAGTATCTGCCCGGCCTTTCCGTCGCTGCTATACCCTGAACAGACAATAACCTTAACTTCCGGATTTATCTTGCGAAGCAGCCGGAACACTTCCTCGCCGCCCATCTCCGGCATCATCATGTCGAGAATCACAAGATCGATTTCCTTCTCATGTTCCCGGTATCGCTCCAGCGCCATCGACGGCCCGATAGCGGGAATAATCCTGAGTCCCTTATCTTGAAGTGTTTCCGTCATCATTTCCAGAAAATCAAGGTCATCGTCAACGATGAGCAGCGTTCCTTTAACATCATTTATTTTCTCTTTATTAGCTCGGGCTGTTTGTTTAATTTCAGTTTCTTCCGACACCGGCAGATATATGCTCACGCTGGTTCCTTTGCCCGGCTCGCTATCAACAAATATGGCGCCTCCGTGACTCTGGACAATCCCAAGCGTTATCGGCAGGCCTAATCCCGTTCCCTTTCCCCTTTCCTTCGTTGTAAAAAACGGCGTGAATATCTGCTCCCTGACTTCTTCCGCCATACCAGGACCAGTGTCGCCAATTACTATCTGGCAGTAATTCCCCGGCGCAATTCCGACCGGCTTCCCTTTTTCATTTCCGTCGAGATACGCATGCCCGCACTCAATTGTCAGCGTTCCTCCATCGGCCATCACATCGGCTGAATTTATGCATACGTTAAGAAGCGACTGAAGCATCTGGTTCATGTCCACTGAAATAATCGGCGCGCTCACTTCATACTTTGCCCTTATTATGATCTTTTTCGATATGCTGCGTTTGAGCAGATCCACAAGTTCCTGCAACAGTTTGTTCGCCGATATGCTTCTCACCTCAAGCTTTTCTTTCCTCGAAAAAGTGAGCAGGTTCATAGTCAAATCCTTCGCGCGCTTCGCCACTTTATTGATTCTGTCAATGTGTTTCAGGCCTTGGCATTTCTCCGGCAGGTCTTTTACAACCAGATCAACCGACCCGATGATTACCGCGAGAATGTTATTGAAATCGTGCGCGATGCCTCCGGCCAATGTGCCTATCGCTTCCATTTTCTGCGAATGGACAAGCTGTTGCTGAAGGTTCCTTTTCTCGATTTCTGAATTCTTTCTCTCGGTTATATCTCTGGCAATAGATTCTATGGCCAACAGCTCCCCGTTATCGTTCCAAATCGGTTTCCATAATACGTCGAGCCAGACAATCTCGCCTGTTGTGGCGATAACCCGGTATTCTATGTTCAGCGTGTCTTTCTTTTCTTTTCCCATTTCCTGAAACGCCTTGCCGATAATCGGGACATCTTCAGGATGGACGATAGACATGAATAAACCCCAGTTGCCGATTATATCTTCCTGCTTTATGCCGACAATCTTTTCAATCGCCGGATTCACATAGTCCAAACCGTAATCGGGTATCCAGCGCATTAATATATCAGGCAGATTTTCAGACAACCGCCTATACCGCTCCTCGCTCGCCCTTAAATCCTCCTCTGTTTTCTTGCGCTCGGTGATGTCCTCATGCATCAACACAAATCGCGTCGGGCTTTCGCCGCCGTCCGTTAAAGGAAAAATAATCCCTCGTATCCAAATGGAAACGTCGGGAACATCGGGGCAAAAATCATGGGCGTTGTAATGCGCGTCAGGAAAACCAACTGCCTCGCCGTTTTTAACCCGTTGCAATAACTCGCCGAATCCCTGCTGTTTTAATTGAAAATCATTAAAAATCGACCAGTCGGAAGGCGGCACGGAACCGAACAGCCTCGTGTGCGCCGAATTAACTTTGAGCGTAAAGCCATCATTGTCCACAATTTGAATTGACATCGGATTTTTATCTATGATGTCTTCCAACATTCTTTCTGCTCGCTTGCGTTCTGTAATATCAATCAGAGTGCTCAACAAGCCGATAACTTTTCCGTTCTCGTCTGTAATTGATCTTGAATTATTCAGAACGGTTATTGTCTCGCCGTTTTTCTTTTTCAGACAGCGCTCATAATTTACCAGTCCGGATAATGGCTGTTCATGAGCGGGCGGCTCCGCTGCCGGGTCCGCGTCCACATCTGTAATGTTCATGCTCATCAACTCATCTTTTGTGTATCCCAGCAAATCCAGTCCGGCCTGATTGGCATCGATGAAATTTTTCTTATTATCAAACACATAGATCGTAGCGACGGATTCATCAAAGATCCCCTGATATTTTTCTTTGCTTTCAAGCAATTGTTGTTCCACAAGCCACAAGTCTGTCGTGTCGCACACAATCCCCAGAACGCCGGTGATCTCTCCTTCTACATTCCTGTATGGCTGGTATCGGGCGGTGGTCCTTCTGACTTCGCCGCTAAAAGGCGTTTTGTACACCATATTCGGGGCGACGACGGTTTCCCCCTCCAGAGCGCGCTTGAGCAGAACATCGGCTCCATGTTCACGCAGATGCGGAAACATGTCCAGAGCTTGCTTCCCCACGGCTTCAGACATGGACAAACCGGTCAGTTTTTCCATATAGGGATTCCAGAAAATGTACCTTAGTTCCTTGTCATATAAGATCACGCCCTCATCAATGTTCCGGTATATCAGGCGAAGCCGCTCCTCGCTTTCCCTCAACGCCTTCTCCGCCTGTTTGAGTTCGGTGATTTCGCGGTGAAACCCTAATAAAAATGAAACGCCTTCGATCTCTACCTTATTACATGCGACGCTCAACTGGAAACTGTGCCCGTTCTTATGGTAATGCTCAACCTCGAAATTCATTGATTCGCCGGCAATAATTCTTCTCAGCCGCTCCGGGGCCAATTTCGCGGTTTCCGGCGTGTCCAGATCGGATAGCCTAATGCCTTCCATATCCTCCAGGCTGCTGTAGCCGTGCATTCGGGCGAAGGCTTCATTATAGAAGCAGGTTTTCCCGTCCATGGACATGATAAAGATTCCCTCTGATGCATGGGAGAAAAGTGTCCGGTACTTATGCTCTGATTCTTTAAGCTCTTCTTCCGCCCGCTCGCGCTCTGTTAAAACCTGTTTTGCGTCAATCTGTATAGTTTCGCTTATGTTGTCGCTATCCACCTGAATTCCGGCTTGTTTTAATTTCTCACGAAGAACAGCGACCTGCCTTTCAAGCTCTTCATATGTCGGCTTCTTGCTACTCATTGCTATCCTCTCAGAGAAACGATTCCTAAGTTATGAATTTTTGATCTTTTGAGAAAGTCTAATATTTTTGAGATATTCGGTCAACAGATTGTGGAATCCCTGTTAAAGGCGCTCGTATAAAATCATTAAGGAAACGTTATTCTTTATCCGGTTACAGATACCGATATATGGATGAACTCCTGAAGCAGTTTGGCGGCTTCTCTATTATCGGTAATATACGGGCATAAAACGGGTAAGAGCGCTATTGGCAGGCGCTGCGGCATTCATAATTGGACGGCCGGGTTCAGAGGCGGTGAGAAGTTTTTAGGCGGAAAAGTGATATTTCGATGCCGCGGAGGTCCCGGCAAAAAGCCTTTTATAGCATTGCGCGCTAAACCGAACCCGGAGAATTTTATTTATATTCGTATTTATTAAATATATGCTTTACTCTACATTATCGTGAAGTCATAGGTATTGGCTTTTTTTCGAGGACTGGAGAAAGAAATGAAGAGAATTATACCGGCTCATGTTACAGCGCATTTGCTGCTGCAGTACATGGCCGCGAACTTCAACTTAAGGCCCAGATATAAAAAGTATCTGAAAAGCACTGAAGGGTGGATCGACTTCTCGGTCGGTTTCAGGACGCAGAACGATTCAATTGCGCAATCCATAAAGTTCAAGAAGGGCCGCGCGCAGGTCTATGGCGAAATTATCAAAGACATCGACGCCGCCATTGTGTTCGAGGACGACGAGAGCTTCATCGAAATGCTGAGCAATTCTTCGGAAGAAGTCATGCTATTGCTGCTGAAAAACAAGATTCGCATCCGCGGCAACCATCTTTGCGTGTTGCTGTTCTACTATTTCATGTCGCTTCTTACCGATGAACTTGAAAAGAACGGAATCGTCGCCAACGGGGGAAAGCCGGTAAAAAAAGCGAAACCCGCAAAGCCCGCGCACGCGGCCAACGAACGCCCCAGCATGCGCCCCAAAGAGGCGCTGTCCAGCGAGGGAAAAGACCCAGGCGTGAAGTTCCTTGACGATCCGCACCTTTCGAAATACACACTCGAAGATTTCCCAAGGCTCGGCCGGTTTCTGGCGGATCATTTTGATACAATGCCCGAGGTGTGCCCGGAGCGCGGAAAACTGCTGACCGACTGGTATATAAAAAACGGCTTCGAGAGAAAAACCGGCGGCGGGCAATGGGTTCCTGAGCTTCGCCAGGCATACGCGTTTAAATACCTGATGGAGAATAAGAAAACCATCATTCGCGAGAACGATCTGATAGCCGGCACGACGACAACCATGCCGATCGGCGCCGTCATGTATCCTGACTCGCAGGGCATGTTCATCTGGCCGGAACTCAGGACCATGTCTACAAGGGAAATGAATCCCTGCCGCATTTCAAAAAAAACCGCGCGGATTCTTCACCACCATGTTTTCCCGTACTGGATGCGCAGAAACATAAAATTGTGGGTGTACGAAAAATACAATAATCCGTTGTGCGAGCAGATCGGCGACAACCTCATCGCATACACTCTTTCCAAAAGCGTGGCGCTGTCCCACACGATCGCCGACTTCCCCAAAATGCTCGCTCTCGGCGGCGACGGCATACGGCGTGAAATCGCCGATGAAATCGAGCGGACCGACCCCGCGGACGAGCGGAAAATCAACACGCTGAAGGCGATGTCAATCTGCCTTGAAGGCGTGGACGCTTACGCGAAAAACCTTTCCCTTCACGCCGCGAAAACAGCCGCCTCGACAGCGGACCCGAAACGAAAAAAAGAGCTCGAACGCCTTTCGGAAATATGCGCCAGGGTTCCCATGGCGCCGCCGGAAACTCTTGACGAGGCTATAAACGCTATCTGGATCGTCTGGGTTTCCCTTCACATGGAAAACACCAACATCGGCCTCTCGCTGGGCAGGATGGACCAGTGGCTGCAGCCGTTTTTTATATCCGACATTTCAAAGCTGGATTCCGCGGAAGATCGCGAATACTACATTAAGCGCGTGATAAAACTCGTCAGTTGTTTTTACCTCCGCTGCGCCGACCACATTCCTATGTCGCCGGATGTCGGCAAACACGTCGTCGGCGGCGCCCCGGCAAATCAGGCCATCACTCTCGGCGGCGTGACTCCCGACGGCGAAGACGCCGTAAATGACATGACGTACATCTTCCTCAAAGTGACCGAGTTGCTCGCCGTGCGCGACCCCAACGTCAACGCGAGGTACAACCCCGACAAGAACTCGGACACTTTTCTCAAACGCCTGTGCGAAGTCAACCTCATCACAACGGCTTCGCCCTCCATGCACAACGACAACGCGGTGATGGCGTCGTTGAATGCTCTCAATTATCCGATAGAGGATTTGCGCGACTGGTCATCGACCGGCTGTGTCGAGCCCACTCTTTCCGGCAAACACATAGGGCATACCGGCTGCATGATGATGAACGTGGTGGCCGCCCTCGAAATGGCGCTTAACAACGGCCGCCACCCGCTGATGCGGTGGGACGTCGGCCCCAAAACCGGCAAAACCGATAACGGCGACTTCGAGACTTTCGAACAGTTCTTCAGCGCCTTTCAGGCACAGTTCGAATTCCTGATCGCCAACGCCACTCAGTATAACAACTACCTCGGCGAGGCGCACAGCGTTATGCGCCCCACCCCGCTGCTTTCGTCGATGATCAGCGACTGCATCCCGCGCGGCATTGACCTGACAAAGGGCGGCGCGCGCCACAATTCCTCGGGCATTGCCTGCATCGGCCTGGCCGACGTCACGGACTCGCTCCTCGCCATCAAAAAATTCGTTTTCGACGACAAGGTGATCACGTTCTCCGAACTCAAAGACGCCGTCGACTCGAATTTCAAAAAGTACGCGATTCTTCACGCCATGATCGTAAACAGAACGCCGCGTTTCGGCTCGGGCAGCGCCGAAGCCATCGCCATGGCAAACCGTATCGCCAAGATAACTCACGACGCTTTCGCATCCCACAAAAACTTCCGCGGAGGCGTCTACACAACCGGGTTCTGGTCCATGTCCAACCACGTGGCTTTCGGCATGCTCACCGGAGCCCTGCCGTCCGGGCGCCTCGCCGGCCTGCCTTTCACTCCCGGCCTCACGCCCCAGGCTTGCGCCTCCGTCAACCTGCTCGACAACATCCACGACGTCGCTAAGCTCGACCCCAGAAATATGAGCAACAACATCGCCTTCAACATCAAAGTGTTCCCCGCCGCGGGGGAAACGCATGAGAAATCCGTGAACGACATTTTCTCGTATGTGAAGACCTATTTCAACCTCGGCGGCATGCAGATTCAACTCAATGTCGTAAACACCGAAACCCTCAGAAACGCCATGGCGCACCCGGAGGATTACCAGAATCTTCTCGTGCGCATTTCCGGTTATAACGCTTACTTTACGACGCTCACTAAAGAGCTTCAGACCGAATTGATCAACCGCGCCGAGTTCGGCATTTGACAGATGTATTGTTTTTATCGAATAACTAAAAATTGAAAGAAGGCTCACTGATGGAAAACTCAAATTGTAATTACGAAAAGTATTGCCGTCCGAATTTCGTAAAAATGATTCGGGCGCTGCGCCTCGATGTGGAATTCACAAAAGGATCCGGAGACTATCTCTCCTATAAGAACGAAAAAGGCGAAGAAATCCGGGTTTTAGACCTTGCGGGAGGCATGGGCTCCACCCTGCTCGGACACAACAATCCGGAGATCAAGAAGGCGCTGATATCTTGTCTGGAAAACGATGTGCCGATGCACGCGCAGGGCTCTGTGCGCGAAGACGCCGGAAGACTCGCCGACAGACTCAACGAACTGTATCCCGGCAAAGATAAGCGCATGTGCATTTTCACCAACACCGGCACTGAGGCGGTGGAATCAGCGCTCAAGCACGCCGAGTTCAACCGCATGAAACGCCTTCTTGCCATCGGCAAGGATCTGAAAGCCCACCATAAAAAAATGAAGTCCTTTTTCATGAACAACCCCGGCTTCACCCTGCCCGAAGCCTATAAAAGCAAAGGGTGGGAAGCGTTGCTAAATGACATCCTGCTTCAGGGCCTGATCCTTCAGGAGCTGCCCCCCGTCGTCATCTCAACCGTCGGCGCGTTCCACGGCAAGACAACCAGTTCGCTGAGCGTCACCGGCAACAAGATGTACCGCGAAGCGTTCAGCCGGCTCAGCGGCATCAAGACTACTTTCATCGAATACAACAATTCGGAACAGCTTGCCTCAGCGCTCGATGACGGTTATTTCACTATCGACAAGATTGAAATCGACAACGGCATCGTCAGCATTAAACAGGAAAAACACCTCAACGTCACCGCATTCATCATGGAGCCGATTCAGGGAGAAGGCGGCATCCGCCTTGCTACAAAAGAATTTATCGACGGCATTGTCGAGCTGCGCGCAAAGTACGGCTTCGAGTGGATTGTCGATGAAATTCAGTCCGGCATGGGACGCTCGGGCGCCTTTTTCGCCATCGACAATTTCAGCTTCGACAAGGACGCCGTGGACTACATGCTCCTCTCGAAATCGCTCGGCGGCGGCACAAATAAAATCAGCGTCACTATGATCCGCGAGCCCATCCACGATCGCAATTTCGGCACTCTGCACACTTCCACTTTCGGCGAAGACTCTCCCTCCTGCATTGCCGCCCTCGCCGCAATCGAACAAATCACAAAGAACGGCAACGAACTCATCCGCATAGCCGGCGAAAAAGGCAGATACCTTATGGCCCGCCTCGGTAAATTGAAAGATAAGTATCCCTCCATCGTGCTCGACGTCAGAGGCGCGGGCCTCATGGCCGGCGTGGAATTCACGGTTCAGCGAAACGGGAAATCCATCTTCTTCGCCGAACTTGCCGCGCAGGGCGGACTCGGCATGCTCATCACCGGCTACCTGTTCCACGAACACCTCATCCGCACATCGCCGCCGCTCAATTCCATCATCTCGAAAAAACCTTCCAACATTATCCGCATCGAACCTTCGGCCTACATTACCGAAAGCGAACTGGACCGGGTCGTCGACGCCCTCGACCGCGCATGCGAAATAATCGAAAAATCAAACGCCTATGAACTGACTAAATTCGTCGTCCGCAAAGAAAATCCCGGAGTATATTCCGAGATCGAGAATTTCTTCGAACCGGTCGAGGAAGAACCCGAATCAGCCGATTTCGAAAACTGCCGGCAGATGGGATTCCAGTTCCATCCGCTGGACGTGCATCAGGTAATGGAAGGTTTCGACAAGTCGCTCTGCAAATTCTCGCGCGAAATCAAGCCCGGAGAAGAACAGTGCGAGCGGGACTTGTACTGGGACACGCTGGTGCCGGTCCTCGGCGCGTTCATGCTCAGAGCCATAAAGCTGAAATCCCCGCGAACCGGAGACCGGGTGCGCGGAACGCTTTTCGGCCTCCCCTACACGACAAGACAAATGCTGGACCTTCATAAAAACGACCCGCAATACCTCATCGACAGAATTCAGGAAGGCGCCGAACGCGCCGCTGGCATGGGCGCGCGCATATTCGGACTCGGCGCTTTCAACTCAATCGTCACGCACGACGGCCTCGACCTCGACGACACGAACATCGCAATCACAAGCGGCAATTCCTACACCGCCGCCCTGATTTGGCAGAGCATCCTCAAAGTGGCGGACTACGCGAAAGTCGACCTCGAAAAATCCACCGCCGCAATTGTCGGCGCCGGCGGCAACATCGGCAGCGTCACGGCAAACCTCCTTTCGGAAGACATCCCGCGCCTCATCCTACTCGGCAGCGGCAAAGCGCATTCCATAGACAAACTCAAAGCCACCGCCTACTCCATCTACTCCGACACCGTGGACGTGCTGCGGTCCACGCAGCCGAAGGACCTGAAAGGACTCCCGAAAGCCATCGCGCAAGACCTGTTAGTCCCGTTCCTGCCCCTCTACGGCAGGGAATACATCTTTCAGGAAAAAGCCATATCCGAATACATTGAAACAAAATACTCCGGCGACGAAAGAGAAGTCGGCCGCCTCATCAAATCCATCTTCTTCCCACGCTCAACGCCCGACATCGGCAAGAACATCTACGATGCCCTTCAGATCAAACACGGCAAAGACCCGTACATCACGCTCGGAACAGACCTGAAAAAATACCTTGCCGACGCCGACATCGTCGTCTCCGCCGTTAGCTCCGACCGCACCATCATGGAAGCCGACTGGTTCAAGCCCGGCGCAATCGTGAATGACGTGAGCCTGCCCACAAGCGTATCCGACAAGATATACAAAGAACGCCCGGACGTCATAGCGTTCGAAGGCGGCGTCGGCCACCTGCCTGAATACATCGACCTCGGCATCCCCGGCCTTATGCCCGGCGCCACCCTCGGCTGCGTCGCCGAAACCTTCATGTGCGCAATGGTGAACATGATAGAAAACTACAGCTTCGGCCCGATCACCAAAAAGCAAGTCCTTAAAATCTGGGAAATCGGCAACATGCTCGGCTTCGGCCTCGGCGGCGTCAAATACATGGGCGACAAAAAACTGACGCGGAAAATAGCGGCCGAAATCAAGCGAAAGAGCGTGAAATAACCATCGGCTGCCGCATCTTTAAACATACTCTTGCGCAATTGCCGGATAGCCCGTCTATTGGCTATATAGCAACAGGATATGTTTCAAGCGCGTTTTAGTAAATTAATCATTTTCTAAAATAATGCTGAAAACAAAAGCCC
>JBAYJY010000122.1:0-12961 GCA_041664945.1 bacterium
ACGCTTGTGTCCAGAACCCGCGTCAGCGAGATCATGTTGTAAACATAAGTCTCTCCGCTGTAGTTGCCGGTGTTGTCGGCAATCTTCGTGTGGCCCTCCACCCTCGTCATGGTGGAAATCTTCACCGGGCCCGGCCCGGCCGCTTTCGCGAACAGCGGCGCGATGACCAGCGCGCACATAACAAACACACAGACCAATCCTGTTCTTTTCATCTTTGATTTTCTCCCCGTTTAAATTTTTCTAAAATGTATGTCAAATACTACTTAATAATGAGAATAATTAAACAACATTTGAGTGGTTCTTGTCAAGATGAATCCGGTTTATTAGAGAAATATTTTTACATCATTTACAAACAAGAATTACTGGATGTTATCGCCAAGGTTTCCCGCGAAGTTGTTACATGTTTCCGTACATTTATTTCTTGACGCGCAGCTTTCGCATAGTCCTTGCGAATCTCCGCATACCGGTTTACGGCTGCGGGAAACAGCGCGACGAATCACAAAAAAAAGACAGAGCGCAAAAATGACGGGGAGAGCAATCCAATCCAACCACATATCGTTCAGCCTCCCAACCCAAGCGCCCGGCCGGCCGTATATACAACAAAGCATAAAACCCAAGCGAGCGCGCTATGGTAGACAACAGAAAACAAGGGCCATTTCCATGAATTCGTTTCTTTTTTAATTATGAAAATTGTTGCCGCGCATGGAACGCTTGTCAGCGTAAAAAGCATTAGCACGACAGCGAATAATGGACTAAACGAACTATCGCCGCGTATGGCATCGCGCAGGCTTTCGTTCCGCCCGCCCGCGCCGCCAAGGCTGTAAGCGGTGCCAAGTGTAGTCACAATAACCTCTTTAGCCGCAAGCCCTGAGATTACAGCGATAGTAGTGCGGCGGTTAAACCCGATCGGCTTCATCACCGGCTCAATGAATCCAGCGAACCGGCCCGCGAAACTGTATTCGAGCTTCTCCGCCGCCGCCTGTTTTTCGATTTGCGCGGTTACTGCCTGAGCGCTCCCTGCCCGTTGCGCTGCGCTTAAGCGTTGAACCGTATTATATTTCCCTCCCTGATAGACCGGGAACGTCATGGCGAACCACATCAAAACCGTAAGCGCGAGAACGACAGTTCCCGCTTTGCGCAGATACATCCATGCGCGTTCCCAAGTGTGAATCAGAATACTTTTCACGCTCGGCGTCCGGTATGGCGGCAGTTCCATCACAAACGGCGTCTCCGGCCCGCGGAAAAGCGTAGAGCGCAGCACGCGAGCCATGACCACGGCAATAAGAATTCCAGTTGCATAAATCGCAAACACCGCAAGCCCTGCCGCGCTCAGCCACCCCATCAAATGCCCCGGGAAAAAAGCCCCTGCGAGCAATATATACACAGGCAACCGCGCCCCGCAGCTCACAAGCGGCACGATCAATATTGTCACCAGCCGGTCCTTCCGGTTCTCAAGCATCCGCGTCGACATCACAGCCGGAACGCTGCACCCCATCCCAACCAGCATCGGGATGAAAGACTTCCCGTGCAGGCCCATGACATGCATAACGCGGTCCATTATGAAAGCCGCGCGCGCCATATAGCCCGAATCCTCAAGGATCGCAATCGCGAGAAACAACAAAATTATGTTCGGCAAAAATGCGACAACGCCGCCGACGCCGCCGATTACGCCATCCACGACAAGCGAACCGAACAGCGTGCCTCCGAGGAGCGCCGAAAAATACTCGCCGAGACGTCCGAACATGAACCCGAGCCATCGCATCGGCGGATCGCCGAGCATAAACACAAGAGTGAACGTGAGAAACATAAACAGCGCGAAGATCGGCAACCCGAGCGCCCGGTTGACCAGAATTCTATCTATCCTGTCAGTAGCGGTTGGAAGTTCCACTACAGGCCGGGTCAGCGTTTCCTTCATCAGCCCGGCAATGAAACCATACCGTTGTCCGGCAATCACCGACTCGGCGTCCTCCCGGAAAATCGCCGCGATATGCGCGCGGCTTCGCGCCGCCTCCGCCGCCAGTACGGCGCCTCCCGGCGCTTCAGACAACGCTCTGACGGCTTCCTTATCGTTTTCCAGCAACTTAACCGCCAGCCAGCGCACAGGCGCGCCGCCTCGCGCCGCTCCGCGCTTAACAATCGATGCCTCTATTTTTTCGATCTCTTCTTCGATTTCACGGCCGTATGATATTTTTATCTTTTTTGCAGGCGCGCCGCCCTCCGCAAACCGCAATGCGGCGTCCAGCAGTTCGTCCATCCCCTTCTTTGTCCGCGCCACCGCCGAAACGACCGGGATTCCTAAAAGCTCGGAAAGAAGTTTCACATTCAGTTTTTGCCCCATGGATTCCGATACGTCAGTCATGTTCAAAAGGAGCAGCACATTCCCGCCGAGTTCTATCAGTTGAATCGTCAGATAAAGATTTCTCTCTAAGTTCGACGCATCGACGACGTCGATCACGACCTGAGGCCGGTCGCCGACAATATAATTGCGCGTTACAACCTCTTCCGCCGAATAGGCCGACAAGCTGTATGCGCCGGGCAGATCTACAACCCTCAACTGCCTGCCTTCGTGCGTCAGAACCGCTTCTTTCTTCTCCACGGTAACGCCGGGCCAGTTGCCGACATGTTGCCGGGCGCCGGTCAGGTTGTTGAACACAGTCGTCTTTCCGGAATTCGGGTTCCCGGCGAGCGCGATTGTTATCTCTTCAGTTTTATTTTTTTGTTCCGCTGTCTGCATCTGCCTGTTCTTTCATCGCTCAATATAGCAATCAATTAGCCTACTCTAATTCCATTCGCAAAAAAAAACTCCATTCCGGACAAACGTCACTTCAATCCAGCCGCAATCGGTTCCACCTCGATTTTCGCCGCCTCGCTGTTACGTAGCGAAAGATGGAAACCTTTCAATTTTATCTCAATGGGATCGCCCAGGGGAGCCGTGCGCACCACTGTGACCTCCGCGCCCTTGTTCATGCCCATTTCAATCAGCCTTTTTCTCAACTCGCCTGCCGCGGCCACTTTCGTTATGCGCGCCTTGCCTCCTACCGGTATGTCCGCCAGAAGCGCTGATTCCATCGGCCCGGCGGCGTATGCATGCGCCGGCCTGAAAGTATGCGCCTCGGGCAGCGCCGCCATCCACTGCGTGAACTGCACGAGCCTGTCAACAGTCTCCCGGCTAAGCGCATGTTCAGCCCGGCATGCGTCCTCTTCCGCCGCCCTGCGGCTCACGCCGAGGATTCCATTGAAAAAATTGAATAACTCCTCATGCGTTCTGAGCACTTCGCGCGCGGCTCTGTCCCCTTCATCAGTCAGTTCGACATGCGACCGTTTTTCATAGCGTATCAGCCCTTTCGCGGAAAGCTTTATCATGTTGTACGTCACGCTCGGCATCTTAACGTTCAGATAATTCGCTATATCGATTACCTTAACCTCGGCTTTAACCTTCTGGAGAACGTAAATAGCTTCAAGATAGTTCTCAAGCGCCGGCGAAAGTTCCTGAGTGACTGGCATGAACGACCTCCCGCTCAATTAGATCACTCTAATTATAATGGCTGTTTTCTATTAAACAAGCCTTATTTTTTTGTTTTGCAGCCGATTGTTCAACACATGACAAGCGCGGCATGGCGCGCCCCTGCGGCGTAACGCTTTCTTAACGCGTTTGTCGAAAAGAGGATAGTCTATACGTTGAATCTGAAGTGAATAATCTCACCGTCGTTGACTACGTATTCCTTGCCTTCGAGCCGGAAAAGGCCGGCGGTTTTTACTGCCGCCATGCTGCCATGCTCGATGAAGCAGTCGTAAGGAACGACCTCAGCGCGGATGAAGCCGCGAGCGATATCCGAGTGAATTTTAGAAGCGGCTTCGAGAGCGGTTGCGCCCCTTTTAACCGGCCACGCCCGCACTTCGTCGTCGCCGACCGTGAAAAAGACCATCAGGCCGAGTTCTGTCCAGGCAAATCGCAGGACGCGGTCGCGCCCCGGTTCCTCGATCCCGAGTTCTTTCATGAAAGTATGCCGGTCGGCCTCTTCCATCTGAGCGATGTCCATCTCGATCTGTCCGGGAATCTCGATGACCGCCAGCTCGGCGTCGGCGCCCTGCAAGCCGGCCTTAACCTTCTCGCCGGTTCCGCCGCCGATATCGTTTTCATGTATGTTCAGCGCGCAGATCAGAGGCATTCCTGTCAGAAACCCGTAGTTGCGCACGAACGTCGCTTCCTCGCTGTTAAGTTTCTCGCGGTCGAGGCGGCTTCCGTTTTCGAGTTCTTCCTTGAGGCGCAGCAGAATTATTTTCTCTTTCTCATTTGCCGCGCGTTCTTCTTTCGCGCCGCGCGCGCGCGCGTAATCGATGCGTTCGAGGCGCCGTTCGATCACCTCAAGGTCAGCGAAAGCGAGTTCGAGCAGCAGCGACTGTAAATCGCGCGCAGGATCGACGCTGTCCTCCGGATGCGGGACCGCCTCTGACTCGAATGCGCGCACAACAAGCAGCAACGCGTCGCAAGCTCTCAGGTCGCCGAGGTGCTTCGCCGGGAAGCCCTTTTCGCCCATTCCCTTCTTGAAAGGCGCAAAGTCCATGAACTTAAGTTCGACAAACACCTTTTTAGGGTCCTTGAAATATGTGTACAGTTTATCGATTCTCGGATCCGGCACTTTTACAACCGCGACGTTGGTTGAATCTTCAGAAGCGGCGAAAGCCGCCGTGCGCGCGTTCGCGCCGGTTATCGCATTGAACAAAGTCGTTTTGCCTGACTTCGGCAGTCCTACTATTCCTATTATCATAACGGCCCCTCCAAAAAAGCAGCTTTCCCTGATTGTTATAAATTTCCCGGCAAGATTTATGGGAATTTATTATTTCCTTTCGCATTATAGGCCTTCACCGCTTAAATATGCAACTCGAAAATTTAACGGCAGTCGCAAACATTATTGCACAATCAATGTCGGCGGGATATAATACCCGTCATCTATGGCTAAGTATTTTTCGAGTTGAAATGCGGCTCGCAGGGCCGACAAATCACGAGGTGGCGCTTTGAAAAAGATTCATATAGCCGGACTGTTTTTAGCGGGCCTGCTGATATTATGCTCGATATTTATTGTCCCGAAATACAACGCGTTGCGGCTCGCAAATAGCGCGCTCAAGGAAAGCAACGAATTTCTGGACAAAGGCGATATAGCGAGCGGACTCTCCCGCGTTCAACATGCGATACTTATGGCGGACGAGCAAGGCGGCCTCCCCGCGGGCGCAAAGGACGGCATAAGGAATAAACTCGTCGCCACCGCTCTCGCTTATCCGTTGAATTCATTCCACATTCTTGATTTTATCACTAAAAACGGGATGGAACCTGGATGCCCCGAACGCCTCGCCGTTTACGCCAGTCTGATGAAGCAGTCCGTGGAATCAGCGAAAAAAGCAGCTAACGACGAAATTTTCGAAGCGCTCTACCTCGCGGCGCGCTGGAGCGGACAATGCCCGGTGGATGAGAAAAATCTTGGCGACTTCAAAAAAGTATTCACCTATTATAAAAACACCGCCGGCTCCGGTTTTGTACGGGCTGACTGGATGGAACCGGCATATAATGGAAAACCGATACCCGGCGATGCAGCAACAGCGCCCAAAGTTGCTTTGCAGCAAGATATCATCGGAAAGGTCACCGGCGCGTTCAATGCCCTCCTTCAGAAAGTGGGACTTTCGAAAGCTCCTGAAAAAGAACATAAATTGAATGTCCCGCCTATAGCGCAAACCGATGCGAAACCTGAAGCCGCCTCGAAAGCGGCCACTGAGCCCACGGCGAAACATGAAGCGAAAAAAGAAGTTAAAGTTGAAACAAAGACAGTCGCGAAAACTGAAGCGAAGCCTGAAATAAAAACTGAAGCCAAGCCGGCTGCGAAACCTGTCGCGGCCTCTCCGGACGCAGAGAAGCCCAAAGTCACGCCGCCTCAAATCGCGGCGCCGAAACCAGTCGGCTCCGCGACACAAACAGTAAAAAAAGCAGCGGCGCCTGTCGCGCCTCAGAAACAAAGCGTCTTCCAGACTATCGCCGGATTGCCCGGCGCCGCGATATCGAAAATCAAAGGGCTTTTACACCGCAGCCCGAAAACTGAAGCTCCGGCAATGAAAAAATCGGAATCGGCTTCAACCGCTCTCGGCGCAGAAATTGAATCCGCGACGTCGAACTTGAAGGAGAGCCTGGCCGCCGCCGGCATAAAAGTTCAAACCGCGAGCTTCTCTGGCGACGGCAGAACTTTCTGGATCACTTTCAATTCGTCCAACATCGGAAAGGAAGAAATTAAAAACGAGTTGAAAACCATCCTCAGCGGAACCGACGCCCGCATCAGCAAGACGGGAATCATGCCGTTGGATTTGATCTCGATCAGCATTCAGGACGCCAAGGGGAAAGCCAGCGGAAAAATCGAGATTGGCTACAGCGACTATCAGAAATATAAAACCGGCAAGATAAGCGGCTCCGAATTCAGAAACCGCTGGCGGTCATATTAACTCGAAAGCCTCCGATCATCCGGTTACCGGATACGCCGAAGCAAGTCCTTTTTGCTCAGGCGCAGCATGCTTCTCGCGCCTGAAACGCAATCCAAATGAAATGCCGGGATATCAAACATGAAAACAAACGGCCGCTTTATAGTTATAGAAGGTATAGACGGCGCCGGCACGACCACGCAGGCCGCGTTGCTATGCGGCAAACTGCGGGATCGCGGCATGGAGTGCGAACTGACGCGCGAGCCGTCAGGCGGACCGATAGGACGCCTCATCCGCGACTTCCTCGAAAAACGCATCACTCCGCTTCGCGATGTTTACGGCGACGAATTCGCCGAACGGGACGCCCTGTCTCTGCTTTTCACCGCCGACCGCATGGATCATCTCTACCGCGAAGTAATTCCCCGCCTTCGGGCGGGAGCGCACGTCGTTTCCGACCGCTACCTTCACTCTACCTGCGCTTATCAGATGAAGGACGAAGGACACCTCGACTGGATTCTATCGCTTCATAAATACGCTCCTGCGCCCGACCTCACCATTTACATCGACCTTCAGCCGCAGGACGCGCTCGCCCGCATTCGGATGCGCTCAGATCCGGCGGGCGAAACTGCTCAGCCCGACGGTCCGGAACTATTCGAAACCAGCGAGCAGTTGACTCGCATCCACGCCGCTTACGAGGCGGTCAACCGCCGTCTCGCCGCGCGCGGCGACTGCATTGCAACCATCGACGGGCGTCCCTCCGCAGCCGACGTCCACTCCGCGATCATGCTCGAAGTTGAATCGCTGTTAAGCAAATGAATCTTCACGATACGACAAGCTTCGGCGGCGGCCCCGTCTAATAATCAAGTTGAATTATATCGGTGAATTTAATTGCGTTTGAAGTTGAAAGAGGCAAGCAGCCCCACTATCAGCATGAAACCGAATATCACGCCGCAGTCCGCGTAGATGCTGAAGTCATGCACATTCAGAAGCGCATACCTCATCGCATCAACGCAGTACGTAACAGGATTTACGAGGACCATCCACTTTAGGAAAACGGGGATATTCTGAAGCGGAAACAAAGCGCCGCTGAAGAAAAACATCGGCATAATGACGAAGTTCATAATGAGGTTGAACCCCTCGAAACTCTCCATTCGCGAGGCGATCAGAATTCCGAGCGAAGTGAGCGCCATGGAGGAAACAAACATAATGAGAATCGTGGCGACAACCTGAAAAACATTAAGATGCATCTTCATCAAAGGCGCCATGCATAATACGATGGTTCCCTGAAATGTGGAGATTATGGCGCCGCTCAGCATCTTGGCGATCACCACTGATTCACGAGGCACGGGCGACACTAATATGACTTTCAGGAACCCGAACTGCCGGTCCCAAATGATAGACATCCCAAAAAACACGGACGAGAAAAGCAGCGCCATGGCAATGATGCCGGGCAGCACGAATTGGGAATATGAAGGCCCCTTTCCGTGCGCGACGGCGGAGCCGACGCCGAACCCGATAACGAGCAGCCATAGCACGGGCCGGAAAATGCTGCTTATTACATAGCTCTTGTCGCGGAAATAAATTCGAAGTTCGCGCAGAACGATGACCTTGATGGCGCCCATAGCGGTTTATCGCCTCCTGCGCGGCGCATGCCTGAAAACCTCGCGCATGCGGTCCGAGGCGCCGATCTCCGCGTCGCGCACGGACCTGCCGGTGAGATGTATAAAAACGTCGTTGAGAGTCGGCTTCGAGAGGTTGACGGAAGTGATCGGAACAGGAATCTCGCGGAGCAGACGCGGTATAAGTTCAGCGCCGCCGGGCGCGGTGATGCGCACGCCGCCGTCGAACACGGCAGCGTCAACGGAAAACCTGGCGCGCGCGGCGTCAGCGAAGGTTTCGGTGTCTACGGTTTCAATTGTGATGATGTCGTCGCCGACGCTCGCTATCAGGTTCGCCGGCGTGTCCAGCGCGATTATCCGCCCGTGATCCACAATCGCTATCCGGTCGCAAATCACTGCTTCCTCGATGTAGTGAGTCGTCATGAAAACAGTCATGCCTTTGATGCGGTGGAGCATAGTTATATGGTTCCAGATGAGTTGGCGGGTTTGAAGGTCGAGGCCGAGAGTCGGCTCGTCGAGGAACAGAACGCGGGGCGAGTGAACCAGTCCGCGAGCGACTTCAAGCCGCCTGCGCATGCCGCCGGAG
Source organism: bacterium (assembly GCA_041664945.1). Classification (GTDB taxonomy): domain Bacteria; phylum UBP15; class UBA6099; order UBA6099; family UBA6099; genus JBAYJY01. The sequence goes on from JBAYJY010000122.1 coordinate 8,665, forward strand.
AAAGTTTTCACGCGGCTGCCGGCGCGGTCGTCGAGCTTGACGAGTTCGAGAAGTTCTTTCACGCGCGGGGCTATCTCCGACGAGCGAACGCCGTACAAGCGCGCTTGAAACTCAATGTTCTCCGCCGCCGTGAGCCGTTCGTCGAGACTCGGGTCCTGAAAGATAATGCCGAGCATGCGGCGCACGCGGCCCGGATGCCGGACAGCGTCGACCCCGTTCACCTCGATACGTCCGGACGTCGGCCGTATCAGCGTGCAGATCATCGAGATCGTCGTCGTCTTCCCGGCGCCGTTCGGCCCCAGAAATCCGAATACCTCGCCCTCGCCCACATCGAAGGAAATGCCGTCCACGGCGCGGACCGCCTTGAACTCCTTCACAAGCTCTTCAATCCGAATCATCGGTCCCATATCTTATTAAACCCTTGCCCGAGCAGCTTGTTCCCACGAAAGCATATTATCCCGGATTCGCCAATAGGACGCCAAATCCGGGGCAATGTTCATAGCGGCGATCTGCTTCGTTATCGGCGCATTTTTTTGTTCATGAACCAAAGTTCTATTCACTTCAAAAATACGCCTGCTGCCTCGCATCTCATCCCATCTGAACCATTGCGTCCAAATCCTAATGACGGATTTGGGATTATTCGCCTTCGCGCATATCAAAAGGGCGGTCCGAAAACCGCCCCATAAATGCATGTTATTTACCGGCTGCGCCCGAAAAATATCTCGTCCTCCGCGAATCCTTGCAGTCGGCGGCTTAATATCTTATTGAAAGACGCCCATTATGCTGCGGAGTTTTTCCTGCGCGGCGATAACGTTCTCCTGCTGCGTGAAATAGCGGTCCTGATCGGAAAAGAACGTGTTGCGCAGCGAGTCAACCTGAAACTCGTTTACCTTTCCGTACTCGCGAAGCTTGCGCGTGATTTCGAGGCGGCGGCGCGAGTTCTCAACGATGTCGCGCTGCAGCTTCAAGCCGTCGACCGCTTCGATAAGGTCCTGATACGCCTGCCGCGCCGAAAGGTCTTCGCTCTGGATTTCCTGATCGAGTTCTATCCGGGCCTGATTCAGTTTTTCGATGTGTTTTTTCTCAACGCCTTTTCTCTGTGTGTTGTCGTAAAGGTTCCACGCCAGGCCGGCGCTCATGTTGTAGTTATTCCGCGTGCGTTCCGATGACAGTCCGAACAGCGATGAGGAAGAACTCGTCGGCAGGTTGAGATATCGAACCACGCCGAGATCGACGCCGTAAGTCTGGTTGCTGTTATTCAAGGAAAGGCCCATCCCAGCGTGTTGATTCTCAGCCCCGATTTTCGCTGTGTAAATCGGCTTGTAATCCCATGCGAGTTCCTTGAAAACACGCTCGCTCTCTTTCAGTTCGTCTTTCAGATAAGTGACCTGAAAGCTGTTGTCATTTGTAAGCTTAACGACTTCAGCAACCGAGAAATTGAACGGCTGCAATTCGCCGACGACATCGAAATCCGAGGCGAAAGGAAGATTGATAAGCTGCAACAGTTCGAGTTTCCGCTTGACGAGGTCAGACCTCAGATTATTTATCCTGTTCTTTTCGTTGAGGACGTCGAGTTCGGCGGTAAGAACGTCGATGCGCGGCACATCTTTAGCGATCTCGAACCGCTTCTGTTGTTTCCAGAGCTTTTCCTCGTATTCCTTAAGCAGCTTTTCACGCGTGCTTATCTGTTCCTTTTTGAGCAGAATCTGGAAGAAAGAGTTTCTTACGTTCGAGATGACGTCCCGCAATTTCTGATCGTAGTTCGTGATGGCGAGGCGCTTGTTTTTGCGGATGGAAACGGAAGAAGAAGAGTCCTTTCCCCATTCTATAAGCCGCTGCGAATACCTGAACGAAAGGTCGGTGTTCACGACCGTGCGCTGCGAGGAGGAAGATGTCGAGTTGAGGAGATCGGAAAGCGTCTGAACCTGGTCGAGAAGCTGCTGCAACTGGTCCAGGTTGATGTTCGGGATGCCCGGAATGGTCTGAGCGGCGACGCGCTGTGAAGCTCTTGAAGCGTCTGAAGAGTCGCCTGCCCCCTGAGCCCGGAAAAGGCCGGCGGGAATCATCGACTGGTATTCCGCGGGCACCTGGCTTAACAGGCTGCTTATGTCTGTGATGCCGAACTGCGAAGCGATGGCGCTGATGCTGCTGTTTGAGGAGGAGCCCGATGATGCGGAGAAAGTGCTGGTTTCGAGTCCGCCGAGCGATGCGACCGGCATCGGGTTAAGCGTCGGGAAATAGCTCTTCAGCAAAGTGCCCTGATTGCGGCTCGTGTTCGCGAGGAAGTCGACATGCGAGAAGAACCGGGAGCGGTCTATCAGGCGGTCGCCCTCGACCGAGTTGAGGATGGCCTGCTTGACCTTGAGGTCGGCGTTGTTCGCAACAGCGGCCGCGATGCACTCGTCGAGATTCATGACGATCGGCTGCTGCTTTGTGAGCGTCGCGTCGAGCTTTTCGATCAGCTTATCGATCTGGCTCGAATCCGAGCGCACGGAGACCGCCGTGAAAAGCGCCGCGGCGAAGACCAGCCACGTGATGTATTTAGCTCTGAATTTTTTCGTTTTCATTTTTGTGTTTGCCATATTCATTCACTTATCAACGTCTGCTGAGCTTGACGATAACGATAGCGATCCCGATTATGAAAAAGATCAGGCCGCCGGCTATCGACAGGCTCAACGTCAGATTTGTTTTTGCGGTAAGCTGGATGCGAATGTCTTTCTGATCGCTCTTTATCGTTCCGCCCTCATATAAAGTGCTGCCCTCGACTTTAACTTCGTATGCGCCGACATCGACTCCGGCCGGCGGCTCTATCTTGAGCCGCACGATGATTTCCTTGCCAGGTTCGATGCTCTCCACCTTGTCGGGATCGATGGTCACATTCCATTCTTCCGGCTTCTCGATTGTGTATGTGATATTGTCGAGCCTGACGCTTCCTGTGTTCTTGACGGTCATCTTTGCGGCAATGTTGTCGCCTTTTTTTATTTCGTAGTAAAGAGTTGAAAGAGAAATTTCGAACTTTCCGGTGCCGAGCGGCGTGAGTTCGAGCCGTTCGAAACCGACTTTCAGGTTCTGGAATTGTTCCGGCGAAATCTCGCGGCCGCTGCGGCCCGCGTTTTCCAACTGCCGAACCGCGGCTTCATCTCCGATCACGGTGTAGAACCTTATCGGCTTGCGCAGTTCGCTGTCGGGCAGTTCGTCCGGAACCGTGATGCGAAGGCCGAGCGATATTTTTGTCGATCCCTGCGAAAACTTAACCTGCGAAAGCTGCGTTCCCTTATCCGTATACTTATACCGGTATTTGTTAGGCAGGCCGACAAGGCCGAGGGTGAACGTGCGTTCATCTTCAGCGAGACGCTCGTTGTCAATAGTATACTCTACAGACGATCCGAGCTGCCCTTCCTGAGCGAACTGCTGGGCCGACACGCGCACGATGTCCTCCGCCGATTTCTTTTCAAGGTAAATGCTCCGGACATCCTCGATGTTGTGATATTTCATGGACAGCGCCACTTCCTCGGCGGGCGCATTCAGCATGAAATCCAGATGCGTCTCCTTGCCGAGCGGCAGCTTGGATATTTTAATTTCGTAAGGAGCGCCGATGATCGTGCTTCCGTTTTTGACAGCCGCGTAAAGATTTTCTATCGTCAGAAGCGCGGGCAGGTTCGCCTTTGTGATGTTCGCTTCCGGAACGCCCTCGCCGAGCGCCATAACCGCGAGATCGAGGTCCGAATCGTTCCGCAGAGTGACCGACATGTGCCGCTTGTTCTGCGGGTCTATGTACTGAAACGCCTCCGCTATGGAGACGTGCGTTACATCCTGAAGAAATGAAAGCGCCGTCTTCGCGAGTTCGATCCTCGCGAGTTCGAGGTTGCGCGTGGCGTCCTTTACATCCGTGTTCGCGTCGCTTACTTCCTTGCCTGTCACGACGTCCTGTTTGTAAAGCTCCTGCATGTCCTTCAGGTTGGCCGATTTGTCATCGTACAAATCCTGAGAGGTCTGCAGCGATGCGCGCGCCTCATCGAGCTTGAGCAGTTTCAGCTGCGTTTCCTTGCTGAGATTGGCGCCTGCGGACTTAGCCGCGACTTTGACAACTTTCGCATTGGCCGGCTTTGCGCCTTTTGCGGGCGCAGCCGGGAAAACCGCCGCGGTTGCGAGCGCCGTAAGAAGGCAGAAAATCAGGGCGTTGGCTGTTTTTCGAAGGTTCAAATTGTCACACTCCCCTTTATTGTTCGTAATTGCCGCCGAAACGCGCGTTGCGCCGATTCCGGCTTTCTTATATCTCAATCCGGCACAGGTCGCC
>JBAYJY010000123.1:0-12719 GCA_041664945.1 bacterium
GGCTGTTTCGCGTGTTTATGCCATTTCGGCGGGGAGCGCGGCAGGAATGGCGGCGGCGGCGCAGGCGATAGTTTTCACCGCGACGGTTGTTTTAGCCGGCCATTATTTAGGCGGAATCGGAATCTTGTTTTAAAAACCAACTTAAACGGAGATAATTAAAAATATCACTTATTGACTGATGCTTTTCAAACAATTTCGCGTGTGGTAAACTACATCGGAATGAAAGAAGTAAATGCATAAAAATTGAAAAGGAGGACGAAGCATGAAGAGGACGTGGAGTGGATTGATGGTAGCGTTGTTGCTTGCTGCGGTCGTGTTGTTCGCGGGCGCGTGCGCAGGCAAAAAGAAGGTAGCCGGAACAGAAGCCGGGAAAGAGGCTGCCGCGCAGGCCGGAGCGAAGATCATAGGCGTGTCGTTGCTGAAAGAGAACGATGATTTCTACATCTCTCTGAAAAAGGGGTTGGAGGAATCGGCCAAGGCAATGGGGTATCAGATCGAAATATTGTCCGCAGATAATGACGAACAGAAACAGGATAATAACATGGACGCGCTGCTGCTGAAGAACGTGGCGGCGATAGTCATCTGCCCTGTGAATTCAAAGGGCGTGGGAATGATAATTAAAAAAGCAAACGATAAGAACGTGCCGGTGTTCACGGCTGACATAGCGGCGGAACAGGGCAAAGTTGTCGCGCACATCGCGTCGGACAACGAATTGGGCGGAAAACTCGCCGCGCAAAGAATGATCCAACTGATCGGCAACAAGGGGAAAGTCGCGATCGTGCAGCAGCCGGGAACGGAATCGGTTGCAATGCGGGTAAAGGGATTTGTCGACGTTGCGAAAGCAGCGGGGCTGACGATACTCGAACCGCTTCTGAACGGGAAGGACGACACGCAGGAGAGCGAGCGCGCAGCGAATGCGGCAATTCTCTCGAACAAGGATCTGAAGGGCGTGTTTGCGGCGAACGACAACATGGCGATGGGCGCAGAAGCTGCGATCAACGGAGCCGGCGGCAAAATAATGCTGATCGGCTATGACGCCGCGCCCGCGGCGCAGGAGAAGATTAAGGGCGGAGGGGTATGGAAAGCTGATGTCATCCAATATCCGTCCGAAATCGGGAAAGTCACTGTTGAAACGATCGACAAAGTTCTGAAGGGCGAACTCAAAGCCGGCGATAAGACGATATTTGTTCCGGTTAAAGTCGGGCTTGTGGACCAAGAGTCGTTGAAGAAATAAGCGCGAAGCGCAGCTTAGGGAAACATGGCGGGGCAGGGCCGTTCAAGGTTCGCCCCGCGTTTTCGACAGGCGGTGGATGGCGCGCCGCGCAAAATTTATTGCTAAAGTGGTACTAACATGAAGAAGCGTAATCCTTTTTTGAATTTTTTGATCGATAACGGCATCTATATAGTGATGGCTGCGGTTTTTGTTTATTTCGCCGTAACTGCGCCTGATTTTATTTCCGTAGGCAATCTCGCGAAGATTCCGCAGCAGGTGGCGTTCGTGATCCTGATAGCGATCGGGATGACGATGGTTATTATCACCGGAGGAATTGACCTGTCTGTCGGATGCATAGTCGCTCTGACTGCGGTTGTGTTTGCGCTGCTGTTGCAGAATTGGCACATGGCAATACCGCTGGCCCTGGCGCTTTCGCTTATAGTCGGCTCGGCATGCGGCGCGACGAACGGTTTTTTCGTTGTTAAGTACAGGGTGCCGCCGTTTATCGCCACACTCGCGATGATGACAATCTCGCGCGGATTGGCGCGGAACATATCAGGCAACACGAAAATCTTTATAAGCGATCCATCGTTGGCTCCTTATTCGAATTTCGTGACATCCACTACGACGTTCGGCATCGGAATCCCGCCGCTCGTAGTTTTTATGCTTGTTTTCGTCGCCGTATTCGGATTCATTCTTCTGAAAACGAGGTTCGGGCGGTATGTTATCGCAACCGGAGGAAACGAAGAGGCGACGAAGCTCTCCGGCGTGAATGTCAACAGAGTGAAATTGATGGTTTACGTTATCAACTCGTCCCTCGCTGGAATGGTCGGAGTAATGATGGCCTGTAAGTTCAGCAACGGAAATCCAGAGTTCGGAGTTATGTGGGAATTGGATGCGATCGCAGCTTGCGTTGTCGGCGGCACGAGCCTCATGGGCGGCAAGGGGAATATCTTCAAGACCCTGATTGGAGCGCTGCTGATCGGAATAATCGACAACGGACTGCTGATCAAAGGCACAAGTTCAGAAATGATATATATTATAAAGGGAATAATCATTCTCGGAGCGGTTATGATAGATCAGATCAAAGAGAAGGCGTGACATAGCGCCAAGTCTCGCGATCAACACTTAGAAAATCAAACAAAAATAAAGGGCGGCTGTGAAGCCGCCCTTTTTTAATTTATTAAATTTCTGTTTTGATTAAAGTTTGCTGATGCGACGTTTCAAGGCTTCATATTCTTCCTTGATGCGATTTGGCAGCGCATCGCCGAACTGATCAAAGAAAGCCTTTTGATCTTTCAGATCTTCTTTCCAAGCTTCTTTGTCAATCTCGAAAAGGTTTTCCATAGTGTCCTTTTGGAGTTTGAGGCCGGTGATGTCGATGTCTTCTATGTAAGGCATATAGCCGATTGCGGTCTTGCGGGCGTCGCGTATGCCGCGGCATCGGCCGATGATCCAGTCGAGCACGCGAAGATTCTCGCCATAGCCCGGCCACATGAACTTACCTTTTTCGTCGGTGCGGAACCAGTTGACATGGTAAATGCGAGGCGTTCTGGACATCTGAAGGCCCATGTTGAGCCAGTGACGGAAATAGTCCGCCATGTTGTAACCGCAGAAGGGAAGCATCGCCATCGGATCGCGGCGAACTTCGCCCTGTTTGCCGACCTGCGCGGCTGTGCGCTCAGAGGCCATGGTTGCTCCCATGAAGACGCCGTGCTGCCAGGTGAAAGCTTCGTAAACGAGGGGAGCGACTTTCGCGCGCCGGCCGCCGAATATGATCGCGGATATCTGAACGCCGTGGTGGTGCTCGAAGCGGTTCGTAAGCGATGGGCACTGTGAAAGCGGTGCGGTGAATCTGCTGTTCGGATGAGCGGCGAGAACCGGATTCCCGTTCTCGTCCTTCATTCCCGGTTTCCATTTCTTGCCCTGCCAGTTGATGCCGCCTTCCTCCGGAGCGGGGCCGTCTCCGCCTTCCCACCACACAGTTCCGTCTTTTTTCAGGAGCACGTTAGTATATATCGTGTTTTTCTGAATGGTAGCGATAGCGTTCGGATTTGATTTCAGGTTAGTGCCGGGCGCCACGCCGAAGAAGCCCGCTTCCGGGTTGACCGCCCAGAGAGAGCCGTCGGTGTCAATTCGCATCCATGCAATATCATCTCCGACGGTCCAGATGCGGTAGCCTTTTTTCTTCAGGCCTTCAGGGGGGATGAGCATGGCGAGGTTTGTTTTCCCGCAGGCGCTCGGGAACGCCGCGGCGACATATATAATGTGGCCGTTGGGGTCCTCGATGCCCATGATGAGCATGTGCTCAGCCATCCAGCCTTCCTGCTGCGCGAGATAACTGCCGATTCTCAGAGAGAGACATTTCTTGCCGAGCAGCACGTTTCCGCCGTATCCAGAGTTGACGCTCCATATCGTGTTGTCTTCCGGAAAGTGAAGGATAAGGCGCTTGCTCTCGTCCAGTTCGGCGATGCTGTGAAGGCATTTTGTGAACTCGCCGTCAGTGCCGAGTTTTTCCATAACGGCTTTGCCCATGCGTGTCATAATGCGCATGTTGAGCACGACGTAGATGCTGTCTGTGATCTCGATGCCGATCTTGCTGAATTCGGAACCGACCGGACCCATAGAGAACGGGATGACATACATATCGCGTCCGCGCATGCAGCCGGAGAAATATGTTCTTGCCTTCGCGTAAGCGTCCTCGGGGGCCATCCAGTTGTTGTTCGGGCCGGCGTCGTCCTTCTTTTCCGTGCAGATGAACGTCAGATGTTCAGTGCGCGCCGTGTCGTTCAGGGCGGTGCGATGGTAAAAACAGCCGGGCAGTTTCTTCGCGTTGAGCCGGACCAGCTCGCCCGTTGAGACGGCGATATCTTCAAGCCGCTTCTTCTCTTCTTCAGAGCCATCGATCCAAACGATGTTGTCCGGCTTGCACAAGGCCGCCATCTGGTTTACCCATGTTTTCAGCTCTTTGTGGTTCGTCATAGTGGTCTGTGCCTGCTTTCTAATGTATTTTGTCCGACCGCATTCGATCTTTATGCAGCCATAAACAATGCGTACAACAAGCGCCTCTGCAAAATTAGAATAATTGTATGTATAGAGGCGCTTATGTCAACTAAACGAGTTCACGCCGGTTGGCGATGAATTGTTTGTAGCCATCGATTTCGGAACTGATCCGCGCATCGTCCCAGCCGAGTTTCAAACCGGCGTAGCGGGCGGCGGCTTCGCAGCAGTCGAGCCCTTCGCCGAAAAATTTCGTATTGCCGGTGCGTGTCATAGCTTCCCTGATGTGGCGGCAGTATTCTTTTTCGAATGCAAAAACGAGCGCGCACATTGGAACCGCATCGGGCGAAACGCCGATTGGCGCGAGGTCTTCCGGCGTTTTTGCGTATTCGAGCAGTTCGTCGCTGCGGCTGCCGTATCGCTGCGCGATCTTAGCCATCATTTTCCTGTCCACGTTCGGATGCGCCGAGTATTGGCGTTCCAGGAAACTTTCATAGCTGCCGTCCAAGTTGCCGCCTGGCAACGGCGTTTTGTGCGTCTGCGTGTATTTGGCGCCGGGTTTCAGTTTAGAGAACAGCGTCTTGCATGTCACTTCAGCGAGATGGCGCGCGGGGCCGAGTTTGCCGCTGACTGAAACCATGTTCGGCGTATTGTCGTGCCATTTAATCAGATCCCGCCGGGAGACCGCTTTCGGGTCTGATTTGCTCGGTTGAAACATGAGCGGCCTGACGCGTGTATAGTAAAGGTCTTCGCCTTTCCGGAACTCGAATTCCGGAAACCGGCCTTTCAATTTTCTGACCACTTCATCGACGTCGGCGGAAAAAGTTCTGTTGTGGTTTCCGTCTTCGAGCTTGATATCTCTTTCTGTTGTGCCTACGAGAATTCTGTCGGCGCCCTTCGAAATAGCGAAAAGAATTTTCTTGTCGATCCAGAAAGCGTATGCTTCCTGTTTGTCATCCGATTTAAGGAATCGCTTAACAATGAGGTGAATGCCAGAAACGCGGCGCAGAAGGTTAGGCCCGCCGTTGCCGGCTTTTTTGCATATTTCGTCTATAAAAATGCCTGTGGAGTTGACGACCATTTTTGGTTTGATTACAGTTGTCTCTCCTGATTCTACGTCGCGAACTGTCACGCTCGAAATCTTCTGGTCTCCGTCGCGCTTGAGGTCTATAGCCTCCGTATAATTCGCTGCAATCGCAGGAATGCCGCTTCTTTTAGAGCATTGGTCGGCCGCTATGACGTTCTCTATCACCAACCGCTCTACGTCCTCGATCTTGCAGTCGGTGAACCTGAACCCGCCGACAAGGCGGTCCGGGTTCAATTGAGGAGCGATTTCGAGCATTGTTTTCTTGTTGTACTTTTTATAGTTAACCTCGTCAGTGTTGGCAGGGAAGCCTTTGGCCTTGAGGCCGAGTATGGCAAAAATCTTATAGAGAATCATGCCGGCCTGCATCATGAACATGCCGACGCCGAAATATTTGCCGATAGTGATGGGCATCTTCGGAACCATCGGGATGCAGGAGTCGAAAGTCATGCCGTCGCCGACGTAAACCGGCATGTAAAAGTTCAGGTGGCGGACTAGATGCGGCGCATTGCGGCTCAGCAACTCGCGCTCCGTGAGCGATTCGAATACGAGCGGCCAGTCGAGCAGCGACATGAGATAGCGGAATCCGCCATGCGCCATTTCAGTGGATCCGGCGCTGACGTCCCAGCCGAAGTCGCCGCGTTCTACAAGAACCGCGGACAGGCCGTTCGTGGCGCATTCCCTCAATATGGCGGTCCCGACAATTCCGCCGCCGATTATCAATACGTCAGGATTTTGTAACAGTTCTCGCTTGTCGCCCATGATGCTTTCCCCCTTGTTTGCCCCGATCGCCCGCTTAGGGCGTCACTATTTTATAATCAATATTGGCGAATGAGACAAGCCCGCGCTTAATTGCGCCTTTAAAAAGCAGGTTGTAAAAGAGCTATGAAACAATCCACATTGATTTTTGAAAGAACGGGAAAGACTTCTATTACATATCATCGGAATCCGAATCAATAGTTTGCGGTATCAGAGGCGCCGGATGAATGATAGCTGTTTTTGATAGTGTTTCAAAAAAACGTTTTTTAATATGTTCTACTTCTGCTTTAATTGTTTTTTCATCGGCTTCGGGCAAGTGGATGGCTCCGCCGGCTATAAGTGAATGGCCGCCGGCCATGCCATGCCGGCCGACAATCGTTCTGATAAGGCGGCCGGCGTCGCGTTTCTTGTCGCGTGACCGCATCGAAATATTTATTGTTTCGTTTTTTTCAATTCCAATCGCGATGGAGCATTTTATTCCGTGCATTGTATAAAACCAGTCCGCGATTTCCGCCGTGACTTCGGGGTAATCCAAATCCCAAATAACAGTAGTGAGCAGATCTTCGAATATCTCGACATTGTTTAGCGCCTGGTGCATCTGGACGAAATAGCTTTGCCGGTGGAGGGGGTGTTCGATTATTCCGAGTATGTTTCGATTGATGCTCTCTATGAGTGAGGCGTAGGCTTTAATGTCTTCCTGAACGAACTCGCGTCCTAAATCATATGTGTCGGTTTTAATGCCGTAAAACAAAGCTGTGGCGACTCGCGAAGGGATGGCGATGCCGGCGGCTTTCAAATAGCCGAAGACGATAGTTGATGACGATCCGAAATCCGGCCTGATATCATAGAAGGGCGACTGCCGCGTTTTTTTGCGGATAGGGATATGGTGGTCGATAATAATGTCCGGGATGATATTGGGTAGAAGCGCGTTATTGCCTGCAGAGGGTTGAGTGTCGACGAGCGCCACTGTCCGGTGTACGCGGTGATCGAAATCGCGAATGTTTTTGAGTGGAATTTTGAGATGCTGCACCATCAACCGGTTTTCGACACGTCCAATGATGCCGCCGTAATAAATTGTGGAATCGACTTTGAAATGGCGTTTTAACAAAAACGAAAACCCCATCGCTGCCGCTATGGCGTCAGGATCAGGATTGTTGTGCGTCAGTATGGCGACGCGGCTCGACCGGATAGCTTTGCCGATTCTATCAAGTTTTTGAAGATTTTCTTCAATGTTCATAATGTTTTGCAAGCGCCGCGTTTATCGGCCGCTGTCTTTCGCCGGATTCTTTTTGCGGTACGCCGCGCGGGCGGCGAGAACCTTGCGCATGAAATTCTTGCCGATAACACTTTCCAGTTCCTTATAGACTTTCTGGGAGTTACGCTCGAAAATTTCCTTTTCCGCTGCCGGCATTGTAGCTACATGATAGCCTTTGGCTTCCAAGTTTCTAAATGATTCCGGCTCTGAATCCCTCAGTATTTTACGTAGAGACGATGAGAATCTGTTAAGTTCTTCCTTAATGACGGCCTGATCTTGCGCCGGCAACGATTCGAAGAAACTCTTGTTCATGACAAGAATGCCGGCCTGATAGCAGAATCCGATGCGCGTGATATAAATTTTGTCGCGTTTGAGCGCCGCGCCGAAAAGCTTGTCCCAAGCGATGAGCGCGTTTGCGGTGTTTGCGCCGCTGTCCACCATGCCGCGCGCGTAGGCGTTGAAAACCTCAGTCGCCGGAATCGGGATGGGCGCCGCGCCCTGCGCTTTCCAGAACGATATGTGAACAGGGCTTTCCCATGAGCCGATCTTCATCGTTTTCAGATCTGCAGGTTTCCTCACCGGACCGCTCATAACCATATCCATGAACCCGGTTTCTATCACAGCGGATGTCATGAGGCCTTTCGCTTCGAATTTCTTCTTTAAAGCTGGCATGATGACATTGTCCAATAGATAGTTAGCTTCTTCGTGGTCACGGAAGAGGAAGGGCATCTCGATTATGTTCACTTCAGGAACTATTGAAGCGAGCGTTGAAGTCTGAACTCCGGCCCCCTGAATGCCGCCAATGAGGACTTGATTGAGCATGTTGCTGTCGCTGCCGAGCATTCCCGAGTGGAGGTGTTTAATATCAATTTCGCCGTTTGTGCGCTCTTTTACCCTAAGGACGGCTTTCGCAATTTCCTTGCCCCAAACACTTTGAGGAGTGACATATGAGCCGATCTTGATCGTGACGGGTTTCGATTTTGTTTCAGCATAAGCCGTGTTGGGAATCAATGCGGCTGAAAGAATCAATATCGAAAGCGCGAGAGTTAAAGCGCGCCGCGTGTTCTTTTTCATTAAAAACATCCTCGATTCATCAAAATTCATTTGTAGCGCGTCTTCCTATTTTATCACTCCGGCTGCGCGCAGTTCTTCAATTTGTTTTGTGTCAATCCCGGCCTCGGCGAAAACCATGGCGGTGTGTTCTCCGTATTCCGGCGGCGCTGCAGGAGATGAGGGCTGGAACCCGGACAATTTAAATGGAAGACCGGTTTGGCGCGTCGTTCCGCCTTTGCCGGTCGGGACTTCAAAGAACATACGTCGCGCTGTGAGTTGGGGATCGTTGAGAGACTGTTCGAAAGTGTTAACCGGCCCGATGCAGACATCCGCAGGCTCGAGCAACTTGAGCCATTCGTCACGGGTGCGGGTTTTGAACATCGTTGAGAGTTCTGATTCAAGATAGTCTCGGTCCTTGCCGGTTCCGTGATGATAAACTTCGAGGTCTTCGCGTCCGACAATTTTACAGAATTTCTTAAAGAACTTCGGCTCAATGGCGCCAATGCAGATATACTCGCCATCCGATGTTATATAGGTATCGTAACAAGGGTTGCCGCCGGTGAGAGTCGTTTCTCCCCGGTTCTGTTTTTCGCCTGCTTCAATTTCGGCGAGCAGCAGCGGCGTCATGGCGAATGCCGCATCAGCGAGCGAGACGTCGACGTTTTGGCCGCATCCTGAGCGATCGCGTTCGTGAAGCGCCGCGAGAATTCCGATCATGGCCGATAGCGCGCCGCACATGTCTCCTATCTGAATGCCCGGAAGGACCGGTTTGCCGTTTCGCTGGCCTGTCATGCTCAGCGCTCCGGCATAACCGATGTAATTGATGTCATGGCCGGCGCGGTCGGCGTACGGGCCGTCCTGTCCGTATCCAGTAAGAGAGCAGTAAATGATCATTGGATTGATAGCGCTCGCCGCTTTATATCCCACTCCGAGCTTATCCATGACGCCCGGCCTGAAACCCTCTACAACCACGTCGTATGTTTTGATGAGTTCGAGAAATATTTCGCGGCCGCGATCGGCTTTCAGGTTAAGAGTCGCGCTTTTCTTGTTGCGATTCAGCGCGAGAAACCCGGCGCTAAGCCCGTCAACATATGGAGGCAGCCATCGGATGTAGTCGCCTTGAACCGGGTCTTCGATCTTGACGACTTCAGCGCCGAGATCCGCCATTATCATCGTGCAGTACGGGCCCGGCAGCAGCCGCGACAGGTCGAGAACCCGTATTCCTTCGAGAGGTCCTGGCATTTTAATCTCCCAGTGAATATCGTTATTTCATTGCCGAATAATAACGGCTTTGTTTGTACGTACGCAGAGCAGATGGCGACGCATGATATCTTTATAGGCGCGGCGCTGGTTGAGCGAATGATTCACTCTTCGGATTCTTCATTCTTTTGCGCGCCGGCGACGCCATCCAGAATTTGCTGCCCGGTATAAATGCACGCCACGATAATTGTGTCTTTATCATCAACACATTGCACACGGTGAGGCACCATAGAGTTGTAGTAGATGCTGTCGCCCGGTTCGAGAATGTCCATGTGGTCGCCAAGCTGCACCTGCATCTTGCCTTCCAGCACGAAAATGAATTCCTCGCCTTCATGTGAATATAAATGACTGTCTTTCACTGTCGCCGGTTCGAGCGTGACAAAGAACGGCTCCATGTGGCGGCCTTTCATATCGAACGCAAGCGACTCGTAAGAGTAGCCGTATCTCTTGCCGTTCTTAGCGGCCACGCGCGAGATGTTCTTGCGCTGGTCGTGGCGCACTATAGTGAATGGAGCTTCCCGGACAGCCTCGAAGAAATAGCCGATCTCTACTTCGAGCGCTTTTGAAATCGCGATCAGCGTTCCGAGAGGCGGCGACACCATGTGATTCTCGATTTGCGACAGCAGCGCTGATGAGAAACCTGTGCGAGTCGCGAACTCTTGCAAAGAGACGCCTTTCTCTTCGCGCAATTTTTTAATTTTTTCTCCTACCGCTATTTCTTTTACGTCTTCTTCCATTATCCGGACCTTCTTTCGCCATATTTAAATATTGACTAATTATACTTTATTGCGCGGCGACCGCAAGAAATTTAGCGCATCGTTATAAACTTTATCGGTTTTTCAAAAATTTGTCTTTCGTGTAGAATGAAGCGCAGATCGCTGACGGAGGAGGTTTCTCGGCGGATGGCTGAAGTAAGAGTAAAAAAAAATCTTTTATTCGATGAGATGCGCGGCTCAAAATCCATAGGCGACGGAACAGTCGAATGGCTGAGGATGCGCGACGGAACAAAAATATTCATGCAGGAATGGCACCCGGCCGGCGCGCCGCGCAGGGCGGTTGTATGTTTCCACGGGGCGAGCGGGCAGGGGCAATACTTTGCGCTCATAGCTGACATTCTGACGCCGCGCGGCGCGGCGGTGTTTGTCGCGGATTATCGAGGGCACGGCATGAGCGAAGGTCCGCGCGGAGATTTTTCTTCTTTCCAGACGCTGCTCGACGACTGCCGCGAAGTCGTCAAATCCGTTAAGGTAAAGCTCCCTGGCGTTCCGGTAATTATTCTCGGCGAAAGCATGGGCGGCGCCATGGCCGTTAATTACGCGGCTCAGTTTCCTGAGGACACAGCTGCCCTCGTTCTCTTCGCGCCCGCTTTGTTGTTTCGCAAATCGATCCCTTGGCCTCAGATTCTTCAGTTGCCCTTATATCTCGCATCCGCAATATTCGCGCGCGGCAAACCGATTATCAAAATGACTGGGCAGGAGCATCTCGGCATTAAAGACCTCACGCATGTCAATTTCGACAAAACCGATCCTTTTCATTTGTCTCACATAAGCATGCGGTATTTTATGCAATTGAGTAAATATATGGGCATAGGTTTGAATAAGTGCCCGGGACGCATAAAATCGCCGACTATTTTGTTTCAGGGAGAGGCCGACCCCGGAATCGATCCGGAGGGCGCCAAGCTATTCGTTGAGCGCCTTGCGGCTGCTGATAAGGAATTGATTCTTTATCCTAAAGGGCTGCATGTGCTTTTGACAGATCCGGACTGTCCGGATATCGCCGGTCGTCTCGCCGATTGGTTCGACAAACACTGAATCAGTTTTCTGCGATGTCTTGACGGTGTTTTTGAAAATATTGAGAAAAAATTTCACTGTTCGTTATTTTGCCATATAATTTTTATTTGCGAACTCAAGGCGGCTGAAACGCGCCCGAAGGCATGGAGAAGTAATGAAAACGAAGATGACACAACTGATTGAACGTTTGAAGCCATATGCTCTTAAGGCGTGGCAATGGACGCGCCAGCATCCGGCGCTTGCGCTGACCGTGGCAGGAATCATTCTCGTGCTCTATATGACGATACTGGTTTCGACGATACGCGTTCGGCACAGCGTCGCTGATTATCTGGTTGAAGCGACCGGAGGCGACCTGCATTATAAAAAAATCAAAGTTTCGCCGACATTGAAAATCGTTTTAGAGGAAGTGAGCCTGAAAGCGAGAAACAGCGCGCTCGATTTGCCGGACATGACGGCGAAACGCGTTTTGGCGCGCGCTGATTTAATTTCGATGCTCGGCGGAAGGATGAAGATCATCGAAGTGAGTTTGGACCAGCCTGTCGTTTCGATATATAAAGGGCCGGACGGAAGCTACAACCTGTCGCGCTGGATAAATCGACTTGGAGTCTGCGAGAATAAAAATGCCGGCGCCGCAGTGCCGAACCGGGTTTATTTGCGCGAAGGCCGCATTATGATGGAGCCGCCGCCGGGCGCGTCATGGTTCCGCGCGATCGAAATCGCGCGAATCGATGGTTATTTCGGACGAACTCCTGAAAATAACGTAGGCGTCCGTTTCCGCGCCGACGCTTTCCAATCCAGCATCAACATAAGCGGCGGCTTTGTTCCCTGCGTGCCGAACGATTTTAAGTTCGACGGAGTTTCTGATGATTTCAATTTTTCCGAATTTCGTGATTTTATCGCTAAGTTGTTCGAAAAGTCCATCCCGACCGATCATATTCCGGGCGGAACCGGCCATTTGCAATTTTCCGTCGAAGGCAGTTATGATGCGCCTGTGATAAACGGACAGGTTTCGCTTCGCGATTTTGACGCAACTTTCTCCGCCGCGCAACAGACTCTTCGCCTGACAGACATCCGCGCCGGCATCGGGACAGAAAAAATCACCGGCGAAGGCATGCTGGACTTCTCGAAGCAGCTTATACCATTCAAGTTCGATGTTTCCTTGAAAAACATAAAGCTTGAGAGGCTCCTGAGAAAGTCGTTCGGGTTTCGAACCGTTCCGGAAGGCTCTCTGTCCGGCCATGTTAAAATGAGAGGGCAACTTAAGGATTTTCGAGTTAGATGCGATAGCGGAGATATTTCTATTAC
>JBAYJY010000124.1:0-12646 GCA_041664945.1 bacterium
ATCCGGGCAATTGGACCCCGGCGGCGCAGATACAAAACAATGACAACACGCGCCTTATCTGGATTTCGCCGTTAGACAACGCTTCGGGCGCCAACGCGCGCGTGCGGACCGGCGCGACCGGATTGGATTTCTATGTCGGCGGAACAACAACCGACACCGGAACGCTTGCGTTGACTCTCAATTCTTCCGGCAACACCTATGTGAACGGAGAACTCGACACAAACGGAACTGAGATATATATCAACCGCGACGGTCCCGCGACAAACGAATCAATTTATTTTTACGATGACACATATAACGACGAATTTCTACGATGGGAACCCACGCCGGACAGGTTTATTTTCAGCAACGATCTTTACGTTACCGGAGACATCTCCGCGGGAAGCTACACGACGCTCGACGGCCGCTACGTGAACGTGCCCGGCGACACTATGACAGGCAACTTGAATATCGCGCATACGGCGAATCCCGGGCTTGAACTCCGGGACACAGACGGCGGAACGCCGTTCGTTGATTTCAGCAACGACAACGCGATCGATTACGACGGGCGAATCATCCTGAGCGCCGATGACACGCTGACAGTTGACGGCGCGGGGCTGACTTTGAACAACGGCGGCACAGTTGATACTCTGGAAAGCGGCTGGAGCGGCTGGAACGTAGCTCTGAAATTTCCGAACACATCGCACGCGGCGCTGTTCTACCCGCAGAGCGGTCTGTTGTTCGGCATGCACTCGAACGGCAATTTCTACTGGGGCAATACAATAGGAAGTTATTACGCAATGACGCTTTCGAACACCGGCAATCTGAATACTACCGGAGACGTGACGGTAAGCGGCGGCGACATCTATCTTCCCGACGCCAACACGAGGTTGACAGAGGGCAACGGAAATGCGCTTCGCATGCAGACTAACTCCGGCTATGTGGATATAGGCCCGCAAAACACGGGCTGGTCACATTTCAGCACCGACAGGGCAAGCTTCTATTTCAACACAAAGGTAACAGTGGACGGGAATGCCGAGCCTTACACGGATAACGCGCGAGACCTCGGCGCTTCGGCCCTGAGATGGCGCAGGCTTTACCTTAAAGGCTCTCCGGCGGAGGGAACTCTTGTGCCGAACCAGTATCAGACAAAGATCGGCGTGGACACATCTTATGATAACCAGTGGCAACAGGTTTTGTGCGATTCGGGCTACGCTATTACGAATTTCAGCGTTTATTCAACAAACTATCCCGACGGATTAATCAGGCTTACATGCGCTTACGTAGGAGACCTTCTGAATACAGGAGTGGAAGGATGGTATGGGGATTCAGGAACTTGCGATAACTGCTGGCATTCTTCGCTTTGTCCGGCAGGCTATATCGCGCGCGGTTACAAAATTTACGCTTCCGGCAGGCTCGACACTAACCAACAACTATATTGCACGCAAATCGCATCCGGCAATTACACTTCCACTGATTGGATATCATACGGCGCGAACGATCAGGGGGACGACGACGCTTATCAAGGAACCGGATGCCCGGCTGGAACGTATATGTATGGAATTACTGTTTACGCGGCTTCGTATCCGGACGGCGACTGGATGTCGGCCTGCCGTTCCATCAGACCTTAATTGACGGGAGCTAAAGATGAAATCCGCTTTCAGAGCGCTGGTTTTTGCCGGAATTACTCTTGCGGCATTAACTTTGCGCGCGTATCCGGCGAACGCCGCCGACAAGAGCGATAAAATTGACGCTTCCAACATTGTTGTTGTCGATCCGCGTCTTGCGCCTTCCGATTCGGAAACGCTTAAATTCAATCCCGACGTTCCTCTGGAACAACAAGTGCGCGTTCTGTTCGAGGAAGTCGGCAAACTTAGAATGATGGCGACGCGCGCGACGTTGATACTGACCGCTGATTTGGAACTGGCTCCGAAGGAAGAGCGCAGAGTCACATTCGTTCTAACGGGAGGACCGCTCGAAAAACCGGTGACCTGCAAATCGAATGAATTCGGAGTTTGCGTTTTCATTGTCGAGCCGCTTAAAAGAGGCATCCCGGATTATAATATCAGCATCAAGATGAATAGATATAAAAACGCCGAGAAATCGATTCGTGTTTCGCCGGGCGCAATAGCCGTTATTCCCATTCGGGTAGAGATGACTCCGGCGGAACACGCAAAAAGAATCTCTCCGCCGCCGATTAATCCAGAAAAATAGTCAGCCGAATTTTTTTTATCAATTTAACGTTTTCAAGAGTCAGCTTTATATACCCTGAATCTTCTTCATATACTCCTGATTCGCAAGGTGAATGCATAGCAAACAACGGAAGCGCCGCCATTGCGAGTCTCCGTTTATTGCTGGAGCGGCAATGGCGGACGCGAACTTCGTCATTGCGAGCGAAGCGAAGCAAACTCAAACATGGAGACAGATATGAATTGAGTTAGCGCTCGTTTTGGCAGAAAAATGCTTCGGGGTAATGTCTTCTTATGTCTTTCGCACCAAAAACCAGGTGAATATTCGGGCTTATGTCTGATTCGATTTAAACAAATAAAAAACCGCCCCGGTGAGGGGGCGGTTTTGTTTCGTTAAGTTATCCTGACTGTCTGATTATTTCAGGAGTTGGAGGACGCTCTGCGGCTGCGCGTTGGCCTGCGCGAGGATCGCGGTTCCGGTCTGCTGGAGAATCTGCAGGCGTGTGAACTCGGAGATCTCGACAGCCATGTCGGCGTCGTAGATGCGGCTCTTCGCGGCGGAGATGTTGATATCTTCCGCTTTGAGGTCGGAAATGATGTAGTTGAGGCGGCGTTCCTGAATACCGAGCGAGGAGCGCACGTCTGACACCTGATTGATGGCCGAGTTGACGAGAGTGATGGCGGCCTGCGCGAGAGCAGTTGTTGAGAGAGCGACAGCGGCGACGAGACCGATTGAGTCGGCGGCCATGCTCTTGATGTAAGTGGTGAGTCGGAAGTTGACGCCGTTGTCCGGTCCGATCTGGAGAGATCGAGTGCTGAAAGTGCCGTCGAAGAGAACCTTGGTGTTGAAGGTGACGGCGCTTGATTTGCGAGTGATTTCCGTTTTCAGGCTGGCAAACTCGTTGTTCAGGCGCGTGCGGTCTGCCGTTGTGAGAGTCGCTTCGTTCGCGGCGCGAACCGCGAGGTCTCGCATCCGCATGAGGATGTCATGCGTTTCGGAGAGCGTGCCGTCCGCCGTGTGAATCAGGTTGATTCCGTCTTCGGCGTTCTGCACGGCGGTTCTGATTCCGCCGATCTGCGCTTCCATTCCTTTAGCGATCGCTAAACCGCTGGGATCGTCTGCGCCCTTGTTGATGCGAAGACCGGAAGAAAGCCTCTCAAGAGACGTCTTCAGGCCTAAGTTCGTCAGGCGAAGATTGTTGAGTCCTATGAGTCCGGAAATGTTTGTGTTTATTACTGACATAATATTCCTCCTTGACACCGTTTGAACGGACTTCCTTGTCCGCTACAATAAATTTATCGGCGGGTTGTGCAAAATACTTTAGGGTTTCATTGAAAAAGCTTCATACAAAAAAAAGCCCCCCGAAATGGGAGGCGCTTTTTATATGTTTATATCCCTGTTACTGTATAATGGCGGCCGACGAAGCATAGTTCGGTTGCCGTATCAACTTATTTAAGCAACTGCAAAACGCTCTGCGGCTGCGCATTCGCCTGAGCGAGAATCGCTGTCCCGGTCTGTTGCAGTATCTGCAATCTTGTGAACTCGGAGATTTCGACAGCCATGTCGGCGTCGTAGATGCGGCTCTTCGCGGCGGAGATGTTGATGTCTTCCGCTTTGAGGTCAGAGATGATGAAATTGAGGCGGCGTTCCTGAATGCCGAGCGAGGAGCGTACGTCTGACACCTGATTAATGGCCGAGTTGACGAGAGTGATGGCCTTCTGCGCTGCTGAAGTTTGCGAGACGCTGGCTTCGTTGCCTGCGGCGCTTAGCCCGATAGACGCGGCGGCCATGCTTTTAATGTATGTAGTGAGCCGGAAGTTTAAACCGTTGTCCGGCCCGATCTGAAGAGCCCTTGTGCTGAAAGTTCCGTCGAATAGAACCTTGGTGTTGAAGGTAACTGCGCTCGACTTGCGAGTGATTTCAGATTTCAAGCTTTGAAATTCGTTGTTGAGGCGTGTGCGGTCGGCTGAAGTCAGCGTCGCTTCGTTCGCCGCGCGGACCGCGAGATCACGCATTCTGAAAAGAATATCCTGCGTTTCTCCAAGAGTGCCGTCTGCAGTGTGAATCAGGTTGATTCCGTCCTCGGCGTTCTGCACAGCGGTTCTGATGCCGCCGATCTGCGCTTCCATCCCTTTTGCGATCGCTAATCCGCTCGGATCATCCGCGCCTTTGTTTATCCGCAATCCCGAAGATAATCGCTCAAGTGATGTTTTAAGTCCTAAATTCGTCAGTCTCAGGTTGTTCAACCCGATGAGTCCGGAAATGTTTGTGTTTATTACTGTCATTACGCCCTCCTGTTTGACAAATGGGTCCAGCTTCCCCGCTGAATCCTTGTCGGGTTTGTCCCGCATGTCTTATTTGTTGTTATTAACGGCAATATCGACAATATCTTTAGTGGTTTTTGGAATTATATTCAACAAAGTTGCTGTAAATATGAGGCGTTTTACATAATTCTACTGTGGGTATAAAGGCGGGTTTTACTTTGTTTTGTATAAATTTGCTGAATTGACAATGATTTTTTCGATTTCTTCAACAACGCGATTAATACTGAATTTTGATTCAGCGCGGCGGCGGCCATTTTTGCCGAAAGTTTCCGCCCGTTCCGGATCGCGGAAAAGCGTTGCGATTAAAGCGGCGAGCTGCTTTTCATCTTTAGGAATGAAAAAAAGGCCTGTTCCGCCTCCAACCACAATTTCTTCCGGGCCGCCGCGCGCGCTGACAACAACCGGCTTGCCAAGAAGCATTGCCTCGACTATCCCTCGTCCGAACGGCTCAGGCTGCGCGGAAGGGTGAACAAATACGTTATAAATATTGATAATGTCATATATATCTTTCCTGAAACCTGTAAATATTATTTTATCTGAGATTCCAAGCATTTCTGCAAGCGTCTTTAGTTCATCAGCAAAGGCTTCATCGCCGTAAATCGGTCCGCCTGCGATTACGAACCTTGCCTCCGGGAACTCGGCGGCAGAAATTGCGGCCGCGCGCAGAAATGTTGTGAGGCCTTTCCAGTTTTCGAGCCGGCCGGCTGTTCCGGCGACTAAATTACCGGCAGTCAGTCCGAGTTCGGCTCTGACATCCGCCGCGGCTCTCGACGGCCTGACGCTTTCAACCGGCAGTCCGTTCAGGACGACGCGAGCATCCCGATGCCCTTTGAACTGAGTTGCAGTGAATGATGAGTTGCAGACGACAACGTTAGCAGCCTTGTTTGAAAGCCGCGCAAAAAAGCGCCGCTGAAGAGAACTTGCGTTGTAATCCCGGTAGTGCCAGATCACCGGAACGCCGGCTCGGCGTCCGGCATAACCGCCCAAAACGTGCGCTTTCGAGGAATTTGTATATGCGATGTCGATGTTTTCCGATTTTATTATTTGCGCGATACGGGTAATAACCGGTTGTGATGTGAAAAATCGATTGGCGGTTCGAACAATGGCGCCGGCTGACAATCCGAAATCGGATCTTTTGGCATTTAACAGTTCCGCCGGCGTTTCGATGACTGTCGCGGGGATTCCGAGCACTGAAACCGCGCCGACCAGTGGTCCGTCCGACATGCTCGCGAAAACAGGCGAAACGCGTGAGCGGTCCAGCCGCTCCAGAATATCAAGAAGGCTTAACTCGGCGCCTCCGAATTGAGCAGCGTGCGTTAGGAAAAGTGTTCGGACAGCTTCTATTTTTTCAACTCCCTGTCTTTTCCGGCAGTTCTTCGTGAAACAGCGGCGCTATTATAATGATATACTATTATCTTATATATAGCGGGAATTTGGTAGTCGGAAGGCGACAAAATCGGCGGGTTCGAAAAAAAAACTAAAAGGTAGTTGGGACAACAGTTAACGATGAATATAATGTTATTCAATAAATACAACATAAAGGAGTCAACAAATGGCAAAGCAGCAGAGGGCGTTCATTCTGAGCAGCGATGCGAGCGGCAAAAAGAGCAATCTGGATGAATTAAACAAGCTTCTCAAGGACGGTTGGGAGGTAGATGAGGTTGAACCGATGGGCGGAGGAGGGGAAGCGACTCGGTTCGCGAGCGTTCTGATCCTTGAGAAGGAAGAGAAAGAGAAGCCGGCGAAAAGCAAAAAGAAGAAAAAGAAATAGAAATCAATTATTCATAAACAGATTTTCAGCAAAGAAAAAGCGCCCCGACTGTTTGAAACAACCGGGGCGCTGTTTTATTTAGAAGAAAAGACTTATTTGAAGAGGTAACCGACGGAAAGCAGGAAGGCAGATTCGTCAAAAATGTAGCGGCCTTCAATTTTAATGCCGTTTGCCGGCAGTTTGTAACCGACAATCAAGTTGCCTTCTAAAGAAGTGGCATCGTCGCTGGCAGTCGCGAGGCAACCGGCGCAGGGAGCGCTCACTGTAATCGATGCGTCTCCGTGTCCATATCCGAGTCCTACTCCGCCATAGAGAGAGCCGGCGAGTTTGTCGCTTTTCCCGGTCTGGAAGTCCCAAAGTCTGTTGACGGAAATCTGAAAGAAATCCATTTTTGCTTCCCAATTAACGCCAGAATATACTCCCGATGTTTTCAGAGGAGAATAGAGCAATTCGACTGTCGAGAAACCGCGAACGGCGGGCATTTCATATTCCAAGCCGAGCGCTAAGCTGCCGTCGAATTCATCAAAACTCATATAACCGATCTTTACGCCGACCGTGCCGTCATAAGCTGATGATTTTACGGCTGCCTTTGACGCCATCGTCATCGTGAACAACATTGCTATTGCCATTACTCCTACCGCTACTGCTTTCTTCATTTCCTAACCTCCTTAAGGTTTTAACTATTTTTGACGCTGTTTGTTATAACGCTTTACTATATGGGAATCGGTCACACCACCCCCTAAATCCATTCACAATCTCTAATATAGTATCCATTGATATTATATTTTTTTACCTTATTGCCAATAATGAGAAAGGGCGCGGCTGAGCACAATTTGAAGGGAAATGAAAACAGGGTCCCGGAGCTCCGAGACCCTGTTTTGGGCAAATTCTAAACTTGTACCGTTAAATCTGTGAAACTCAGAAGGCGTAAGTCACGCCAAGGAACGGTCCTTTGACGTCCAGCGAGGACTCGAGGGTGTCGCCATTAGGCGCCGTTATGGTGTCATGTTCCAGAGATATATAGTTATATCCCAAGTCGGCTTTAAGGCCGGTTGTTCCGATTTTATATGACCCTTTCACTGTAAAATCGAATCTTGTGGCGTCAGGGCTTAAAGAACCGGCGGCAACTGTCAATTTTGCTTGATTCGCTATTCCAAAGCCAACATCGATACCGGCGGAGAACGGAGTTCCTTCGAATTCTTTGGAATAGCCGCCGCCGATCCTGAACCCGTTGTACTTGATGGTTAAGCTGTCGGCGGGAATCACGTCTGTCACCGCAAATTTATATTCGCCGTATGAAATAGTGGCATAAGGGCCATTTTGAAAATCATATCTCGCGCCGAGCATATATTGCGTTGATTTGATTTTTGAAGTGTCTTCAGTCTTTGAGCCGCTTGCGGCGTATGCCAATGTGGCGCTCCATGGTTTTGCTATGGTTATCACGGCTGAAAGCGCGGGCAGAAAATTCTGGGTTACATCGCCGCTGTCGGCGGATACAACTCCGCCTGATGTATAAACCGAGGAAAGGTCAGCCTTCATCGGCATGTAACCTATGGAAACCTCTCCGCCTATCGCCATGGGTTTCTGTTCTGCTTTCGCCGCCAGCGTCATCGAGAACAGCATTGCCATCGCCATCACTCCTACTGCTACGAACTTCTTCATTTCCTAACCTCCAGTGTTTTTTTGTCTAATCTTTATAATTGCTGTTTGAAAACAATCAAAATTGCTATTATGCTTCAACCACCCCCTGATCTCTGATAATTTTCCTCATTATATTACACGCAAAAATAATGACAAGTGGCTTGAAAAACAAATTTTCCGGCCGGATTATTCCTCGAATGTCATAAAGCTCTCATGAACTCTGGGCGTAGGAACTGCTCAGGGTTATCGAGCGCGTCATCAATGATTTTCAGCAGTTTTGGGCGGTCCTTGCTGAGGATGCCTTTGAGCGGCAGATAGTTAGAGGCGTGGTTTGTTCGAAACACGCAATTTTCGGTATTCATATTCTCGACGAGCAGCCTCAATTCGCGGAGCATGCCTTCTTTTTCTACGAACTCGAAATCCGGCCCCATCGCATTTTTGAAGTAGTCCTCGAACGGCCCGAGCATAAGAGTTAGCGCGCTGACATAGGTCGGATTCATTTCCGAGCAAAGCGAAGCGGTGTCGGCGATGTGTTCGCGGGACATGGCGGTTCCGCCGAGGCCGAGAAGGATGGTGACGGAGAGCGGAAAACCGGCGTCGAGCGCTTTTTTGCCGGCTTCGAGAATCTCGGCGCGGGTAGCGCCTTTGTCGACTTTCTTCAGGACTGCGTCATTGCCGGATTCGACGCCGAGATAGAGGATGTCGAGGCCGTCCTGGCGCAGCCGGAGCAGGTCGGCCTCGCTTTTGCGCAGCAGGTTCGAGGGGTTGGCGTAACTCGTGACGCGTTCGAGCCGCGGAAATTCGGCATAGAGCAGCTTTAGAATGTCGCTCAAATGGTCGGTTTTGATCGCGAGCGCGTCGCCGTCTGCGAGAAAAATCTTTGTAGTGTAGGGGGCGAGCCGCGCGCATTCGAGAGCGTCTTTCTTGAAATCCTCGAAGCGGCGAATTCGGAACTTTTTCATTTTATACATGCCGCAGAATAGGCAGCCGTTGTGCGAGCAGCCGTAGGTTGCCTGAAGGATAAGAGAGCGCGCCTCGCTCGGGGGCCTGAATAATGGTTCATCGTATTTCATTTTTATGCCTCACACGGCAGAATCAGTAAAGGTTGCCGTTTATCAGTCTATTCCGGATGAGAAAATATTCAAGTAAAAATGAAATCGCGCGGAAAATTGAAGTTCAGGGAGTGTGGCATAATCATATTGCATACTGCGTTCGAAAAAGGATATAATCTATCAGCTACGGAGATGTTCAGAGATGAATATAAACGCGAAGACGGAAATATACGGGATTATCGGCTGGCCGGTGGAGCACTCGCTGTCGCCGGCGATGCATAATGCGGCGTTCGAGCATTTCGGAATGAACGCGCGGTATGTGCCGATGCCTGTGGAGGCGGATGCGCTAGGCGGCGCCGCGGCCGGAATCCGGGCGCTGAACATAAAAGGCGTGAATTTAACGGTGCCGCACAAAGTGCGGATAATAGAATATCTGGACGCGATAGAAGGAGTTGCGGCGGAGCTTGAGGCGGTAAATGTAGTTGATAACCGAGGCGGAAAACTGACCGGCAGAAATACGGACGCGGAAGGTTTCCGGCAGTCGCTGATGGAAGCAGGCGTGGAGGCCGTGGGCAGGCTGGCGGCGGTTGTCGGAGCGGGCGGGGCGTCGCGGGCGGTTATCCGGGCGCTGCAGGCCGCCGGGGCGGAAAAGATATACCTTTTCAACCGCACGCATGAGAAGGCGGTTGCGATAGCTGAAAAGGCTTCCGGGAAGGGAATCGCGCCTGTTTTGCCGGTAAAATATTCGGATGCCGGAGCGCGTGACATTCTGCGCGATTGTGCTATTATTATTAACGCGACATCATTGGGGCTGAGCAGGAACGATCCGCCTCCAATTGATCCGGAACCAATACATTCGGGGCAAACGTTGGTGGATTTGATCTACCGGCCTGCGGAAACAGCGTTTCTCGCGGCTGGCGCCGCGAAGGGCGCCAAGACGGTGAATGGATACGGAATGCTGGTGTTTCAGGCGCTTGAGGCTTTCAGGATTTGGACAGGCAGCGCGCCGCCGGCAAGCGTGATGTGGGATGCAGGACTTAAGGAGCAGGGTTAAGGAATAAATATGTTCACTCCGGCGAAAAAACTGATAAAGGTTTTGACCAAGAAGGAGTTGGTGACGCCTTCGCAGATAGAGGAGGCCGTGAAAGCGGTCGGCGAAAGCGATATTGACCGTTATCTCATCGACAAAGGATACGTTGAAGAAAAAGAAATACTGAAAATCGACGCCGAGCATACGGGGACGCCGTACATAGACCTCGCCGAGATCGAGCTCGACACGAAACTGGTCAAGATAATACCAAGACACATAGCGGAAAAATATAAAGTCATAGTAGTCAGCCGAGGGGACGGCAAGATAAACCTCGCGATGGCTAATCCGATGAACATGTTCGCGACCGACGACATCAGGACGCTGACGAACAGCGCCGTGACGCCGATGCTCGGCTCCGAGCGGCAGATAATCGAAAAGATAAACGAGGTGTACGCGCAGCTCGATTCGGCCGAGGATATTCTCGACACGATGGTGTCCGAGGATAGCGAGGTCAAGGCGATCGAGGAAGAAGAATCTCTGACTACGACAAAGCTTGCGGCGGCGGCCGAAGAGGCGCCCGTTGTGCGGCTCAGCAACTCGATAATCATGCAGGCGGTAAAGGACGGCGCGAGCGACATCCACGTCGAGCCGGGGAAGACATGGGTTCGAATCCGATTCAGGATCGACGGCGTTCTGCACGAGGAAATGAAGTTCCCGCGCAAGATCCACGCCGCGCTTGTGTCGCGCTTTAAAATCCTCGCGAAACTCGATATCGCAGAGCGGCGCGTGCCGCAGGACGGCCGCATACCGTTGCGCGTCGAGGGCCGCGAGATAGATCTCCGCGTCGCGACTCTGCCCACTATCTGGGGCGAAAAGGTGACGATGCGCATTCTCGACAAGTCGTCGATCCTCATCGGCGTCGAGCGCCTCGGCTTTGAATCCGAGGATCTGCAGATTTTCAGAAAACTGATAACGAAACCATACGGGATCATATTCTCCACAGGGCCTACCGGTTCCGGAAAGACGACAACGCTTTATGCGGTGTTGAATGAACTGAACACGGTGGACAAGAATCTGACATCGGTGGAAGACCCGATTGAATACCAGTTGACGGGCGTGGCGCAGGCGCAGGTGAACACGCGGGCCGGGATGACGTTCGCCGGGGCGCTGAGATCGATGCTGCGCCAGGACCCTGATATCATCATGGTGGGCGAAATCCGCGACAAGGAAACGGCCGAGGTGTCGGTTCACGCGTCTCTGACAGGCCATCTCGTGTTGTCGACGATCCACGCGAACGACGCGGCGAGCACAATCACGCGGCTGTTCCACATGGGAGTGGAGCCGTACCTCGTGTCATCGTCTGTAATCTGCGTGCTCGCTCAGCGGCTTGTGCGCCGGGTTTGCCCCGAGTGCAGGATAGACTATGTGCCGCCGCCTGACGCGCTGTTGCGGCTCGGCATCCCAGCCGGGACGAAGCTCTACCGGGGCCAGGGTTGCGAGTTCTGCCGCGAAACAGGCTATCAGGGCCGCGTCGGCGTTTACGAACTCATGGAACTCGACGATGAACTTCGCTTGCTGATCTCCGACGAGGCCTCGGCGCCCGTTATCAGAAGAAAGGCTTTGGAACTCGGCATGCACACGCTCCAGCAGGACGGAATCCGCAAGGTCATTTCAGGCGTCACAAGCATAGAAGAATGTATGAGAGTTCTCTTCGATACGGGGGTGCAATACACATGAGCGCTCCGCAACAGCCCCAAAGAGCCGGAAAAAGAAGGCTCATAGGCGAACTGCTTATCGAACACGGCCTGTTAACCGAACAGCAACTCAACGATGCGCTTGAAATACAGAGAACCTCGAACGAGATCGTCGGCAGGATTATGATCAGCCTCGGTTTCGTCACCGAGATGGATGTTTTGAAGATGCACGCGCTGCAACTCGGCGTTCCGTTCGTGGACCTGTCTCGCGTGAAGATAGTGCCGGCGATCGCCAAATCGCTGCAGCCGCACGTCGCGCAGCGCCACAAAGTCATTCCGATAAGCAAGGATAAACGCAAGATCGTTCTGGCTATGGTTAACCCGCTGAACGTTTTTGCCATAGACGAAGTTAAACTGACGACCGGGCTTGAAGTTGTTCCCGTTCTTGCGCAGGAGGAACAGCTCCTGACAGCGGTTCATGCGAACTACGGAGTCGACGAGAGCACAGCGCGCGCCATCGAAAGCCTCCAGAAAATGGGGATCGACCCGAACTCTGTCGAGCACATCGATGACACAGAAGATGAGGATATATCGGTAAGCCACGCGAAGGAGCTTATCGAGGACTCGCCGATGATCAAGCTGGTGAACGCGATCATCGTGCAGGCGATCGACATGAGGGCGAGCGACATTCACATAGAGCCGCAACGCGACGAACTCAGGGTTCGGTTCCGCGTGGACGGCGTGCTTCAGGAAATCCGCAAGGTTCCAAAGAACATTCAGTCCGCGCTCTTATCGCGCATCAAGGTGCTCGCGGATCTCAATATCGCCGAAAAGCGCGTTCCGCAGGACGGCCGCATTGCGCTCATCGTCGGCGGCAAGGAGTTCGATTTCCGCGTTTCCTGCTTTCCAACGCAAAACGGCGAGAAGATCGTGCTCCGCATTCTCGACAAGGGCAGCGTTCTCAT
>JBAYJY010000125.1:0-12601 GCA_041664945.1 bacterium
GGGACTGTTTTCTGAGGGATTACTGCTTGGGAATTCACAGGCAGTTCGATCCCCGGGAAGATCTTGAGGCCGAAGCGCCGGCAGCGCGATTCGCGAGGCTGTCGCTTAAACAGTGGCCCGCGCGGGATGAGCAGACCAGCAGACGCGCCGGTCGGGAAAACGAGTTCGGAATGTCCCCTCGGATACACAAAGAAGATGGAGTCTTTGTCGAGGAAGTTCTCCTAAGGATCAACTACAACTGTAATCAGCGTTGCCTTTTCTGCTGGGTGGAACCTGCCTATGAAAATCCGGACTTTCAAACGGTGAAATCATATATTGAAAAACTGCTGCAATATAAGATCGGCGCCGTATGTATCACGGGCGGAGAGCCGACATTAAACGGAAACCTAGTCGAATATGTGAGCATGTTGAAAACCGAAAACATAAGAAAAGTGTGGCTTCAGACAAACGCTGTCCGGTTGCATAGTGAAGAGCGGGCGGCGGAACTCGCGAAGGCGGGTCTCGATTTCGCGCTTGTTTCTCTCCACTCACACAGTCCCGAGATATCCGATATGCTGACAGGGCTTGACGGCTCTTTTGAGAAAACAGTGAAGGGAATTTACAATCTGCGAAAAAACGGCGTGAATATCATGATAAGCCACGTCATAAATTCTTTCAATTACAGATCGCTTCCCGAATTTGTCGAGTTTGCGGCTTCCGAGCTCAATAGAACGCATATCGTGTTTTCAGTAGCCGCGCCGATATACGGAGCTATGATGAACCGCGGCCTGCTTCCGAAACTGAGTGAAATAAAGGGATATCTCATCCGCGCTCTCGAATTGTGCTATGAGCTGCGGGTTCCGTTTTCCGGGCTCGCCGCCATGTGCGGCATTCCCCTTTGCATTCTTGACGGGAACCCCAGATATTACCCCGATGCAAGGATTCTCGGCTCTCAGCAGGAAAGTCGCGATATGATAAAAACCGACGCCTGCTCCGGCTGCGGCCTCGCCGCTTGCTGTTTCGGATTGAGAAAGAATTACGCCGATTTCCATGGGACTGGCGAACTGCGGCAAGTGAATCCCGAAGGGTTCAAGCCGCGCATAATTGATATGTGGAACACGGATTATATGAATGACTATATTGTTGAAAAATTCGGCTGGTGAAGAGCGGCCATGCCGAACCAGTGATTGCCGCGAAAAACAAAAAGGTTTAAAGGGCGCAATATGTTTTATTCCCGGCAACGCGGCATATGCCGCTAAAGATGAGAAACCAAGCTTTTTGACTTGCTCGCTCCATTAGAAAAATCTAAAATCGTTTGCCGCCCAAAGAACACATCAAACGTCGGTTTGAACATGCATGCCGCGCCGTTGCTCCAGGATTGACAGAAGACGAATCGTCGATAGAAGTCTTTAACCAAAAAGCGCCTGGTTTTCGCCCGGCCGGCGGCAGACGCTCGAAATTCGATTGATTGCTCCGGAAAACGGGCAAGGGTTCAGTTCAAGAAAATCCACTTTTTTCATATATGCTCTTTATTATGCATTTTACATTAGTTAAAATGTATTTTGGAAGGCATTAAGTTCATGTAAAATGACGGATTTCACGAAAAAAGACGCGGAGTATTTTGTGCAGATGTCGAAGTTTGCCGGAGAGCGGTTTGATCTGATCCAAGCCGGCGGCGGGAACGCTTCTGTGAAGATAAAAGACGGCCTGATGCTGATAAAAACGTCCGGCTGTTCCATGAGCGAAGTGAGGGCTGAACACGGTTGCGCAAAGGTGCGGCACGGCCTTTTGAAAGAGATTGTCGCCGCTGAGGCTCAAAAGCCGGGGCGGCTTTCGAGAAAAGACGCGGAGCGCTCCGCAGCGGCGGCTTTGGAAAGCGCGGCGGAAGACCGCGCTCAGAATCCTTCCATCGAAATGTTCATGCACGCGGTTCTCGGCAAATATGTCCTGCATACACATCCGCTGACGGTCGTCGCCGTCGCCTCGCGCGACGGGTGGAAAGAAATCATAGGCGCGGCTTTCCCTGACGCGCTCCTTATTGAGTACCACACGCCCGGCATCGAACTTGCCGTCGCTATTTCTCGGGAAATCGAAAAGCGCGGCGTCAATACGCTCGAAAAACTCATTGCCGTGTTTCTTGAAAACCATGGCCTGATAGTTTCCGGCGGTAATTATCGGGAAGTAATAGCGACAACGGAAGCGATCTGCGCCGCTTTGGAACCCGTTTCCGGAATAGATGTTGGCGCATTAAGAACAACGACGGAAATAACCGCGTATGTGCATGAAGCTTCCGGGGCGCAGCTCATCTGCCGCGAGGCGGCGGATGCATGTATTTTAAACATCGCCGCGTCGCGGCCCGAACTTCTTTTCGAGCCGCCGTTCTGCCCGGATTCAGTCGTCTATAACGGCCCTTCGCCCCTCAATCTACTCAATCTATGCGATCAGAAGCCATTGAAATCTTTTATTGAAAAATACGGAGAGCCGCCACGCATAATAATCTATCGCGGGCGGATTTTTTTCATTGCGCCGTGCGTTCGCGCGGCGATGGACATGGAATCCGCGCTGAAATTCCATCTCCTCGTCCTTTCCGGCAAAGGCGGAAAGACGAATCCTCTTCATAACGAGGAAATAAAATACTTGGGCGGATGGGAAGCAGAAAAACGCCGCCGTAACATCTGAGAAGACCGCTATGCAGATAATCATTCCAATGGCCGGAACCGGCAACCGTTTCATGGAAGCCGGTTACAGAGAGCCGAAGCCGCTGATCGAAGTTGACGGCATGCCGATGATCGAGCATGTGGTGAACCTCTTCCCCGGCGAGACTGATTTTCTGTTCATCTGCAATAACGGCCACCTCTCGAATTCCGGTTTGGGCGATACGCTTCGCCGCATAGCCCCCTCAGGCAAAATCGTCGGAATGGAGACGCACAAGAAAGGTCCGGTGTTCTCCATATGCAATTTCATAGACCTTGTCAGCGATGATGAAGTGATTGTGAACTACTGCGATTTCGGGACATACTGGGACTACGCGGATTTCCTGCGGCACACCCGCGAAAGATGCGCGGACGGCGCAATTCCTTCATACCGTGGATTTCATCCTCATATGTTAAATCCCACTAATTATGCTTTCATCCTCGATGAGCGGCAGTGGATGATAGAGATACGGGAAAAAGAACCTTTCACAGATGACAGAATGAGCGAATACGCCTCGAACGGAACATACTATTTCAAAAAGGGAGAGTACGTTCGCAAATTCTTCCCCCGGCTGGTGGATATGGGAATGCCTGTGTGGGGCGAATATTACGTCAGCATGGTGTACAACCTACTCGCAGAAGCCGGCCACAAGATTTCGATATACGAAATCCAGCACATGTTGCAATGGGGCGCGCCGAAAGACTTGGAGGAATATGCCGCATGGTCGGATTACTTCCGTGAGGCGGCCCGACCGAGGGCGCGTGTAAAAATTCCCGGAACGATGCTGATGCCGATGGCGGGCAGGGGCGTCAGGTTCTCCGCATCGGATTACGATGTCCCGAAACCAATGGCGCCAGTGAGCGGAAAGCCGATGTTCATACAGGCGTCCGCAAGCGCCCCCCTAACGGATCGCGCGTTTTTTGTATGCCTGAGGGAACATATGGAATCATCCAACATGCAAAATGAGATTGAAGCTGAATATCCGGGAGCGCAAATCGTTGTTCTGAACGACGCCACAGACGGGCAGGCGTCCACCGCCCGCCTCGGCCTTGAAGGAGTGAATCCCGGCGAGCCCGTATTTATCGTCGCTTGCGACAACGGCGCGATTTGGAGTGGGGACGAATTTTCTTCTCTTATCAGCGATGCGGAAACGGATGTAGTGATTTGGACTTTCCGGAATAATCCGTGTGTGCTGCGGGACCCGCGGATGTATGGCTGGGTGTCCCTCGCCGGACCTGACCGGGTCTCAGAGGTCTCGGTAAAAACGCCGATTTCAAATAATCCGCTTTGCGATCATGCAATCGTCGGGGCTTTTTATTTCTCGTCTGCACAACTTTTCCTGGAAGGTTACGAACTCATTTTGTCGAAAGATCTCCGGGTTAACGGCGAGTTATACATTGACAGCTTAGCCGGCGAACTTGCGAAAGCTGGGCGCGTCGTTAAAGTGTTCGAGGTTAGCCGATATGTGTGCTGGGGAACCCCGGACGACCTCAAGACTTATGCATATTGGCAGAGTTTTTTTCACAAGTGCTTATGGCATCCTTACAAGCTCGAAAGTGATCCCATGGTTTCGCCCGACAAAGCGCCGGATTTGGCGGCTAAGTATTCATTCTTTTGTCAGAAATACAGTTAAGCAGGAGCCGACTCGTGAAGCTCTCCATCGTGGCGCCTTGTTACAACGAGGCGAAAAATATTCCGATTCTTCTTGATCGTTTCAACGAAGTCCTGAAAAGGGATGACATAGAAGTGATCATCGTGGAGAACGGTTCGATTGACGACAGCGCCGCGGTTCTCAGGGAATATGCCGCATCCTTTCCTTTTCTAAGGATCGTTAGCGTAGAGACAAACCGGGGTTACGGGTTCGGCATTCTTTCAGGTCTTCGGGAGGCCAAGGGCGAGTTCCTTGCCTGGACGCACGCTGATCTCCAGACCGATCCGGGAGATATCCTCAAAGCCCTTGATATCATTGAATCAAAGGGCCATTCCACCGGTCTTTTCGTCAAGGGACGCAGAAAAAGAAGGCGCATTTTCGACAACCTGTTCACGGTCGGCATGAGCGTTTTTGAGACTATTTATCTTGGAGTCTTCCTATGGGACATAAACGCGCAGCCGAATATGTTTCACAGAAGCTTCTTCTCAAAATGGGTGAACCCGCCTCATGATTTTTCGCTCGACCTCTACGTATATCGCATGGCGCGAAAACACGGCCTCGCCGTCGTCAGGTTCCCCGTGGTTTTTTCCAGGAGATTGCACGGCCAGTCAAATTGGAACACTAATCTCGGAGCGAAATGGAAATTCATCAGGAGAACTGTTGAATTCAGCGCGCGGCTGAAACATGATATACGGTATGGAATTCATTCTTCACAGGATCAACACGGTAGCTGAGCTCGAAAACGCGCCGGAAAATTTTGGAGTGGAGCTTGACCTCAGGGACCGCGGAGACAGGCTGATACTCCATCACGAGCCTTTCAGCGACGGCGAGGATTTCGAGGACTATCTCGGCCATTACAGGCATGGCACGCTTATAGTAAACGTGAAAAACGAAGGGATTGAGATGCGCGCTTTGGAGCATCTGAAAAAGCGTGGAATCGAGAATTTCTTTTTTCTCGATTCGTCGTTTCCAATGATCGTCCGTCTGAGCGGCGAGGGGGAAAACAGGTTCTCGGTAAGATACTCCGAGTATGAAAGCCTGGAAACAGCGATGGCCATGCAAGGCCGCGCGCGCTGGGTGTGGGTTGATTGTTTCACAAGGTTCCCCCTCGATGGAGCCGGTTGCGCCGTTCTGAAAAAAAAGGGATTTCAAATATGCTTAGTGTCACCGGAAATTCAGTCGAGGGAACAGGATATTGAAGAGATGGCGGCGCATATTCTGCGGGAAGGCATAGCGGCCGATGCGATATGCGCAAAGTCAAAAAATATTGATATATGGCGAAGGGCGTTGGGTTGCTGAGCGCGATCAAACGGCTTCTGAGACCGGGCTAATATTACCCGAAAATACCGTTGGGCCTGTTTCTACTTCGCGTCCCGCCGTGACTGCGTCCTCATTATCTCATTAGCGACAGCGTCGATAAAGTGGAGCGCGCCTCCGAAGCCCAGGAAAGGGGCGTCGA
This sequence comes from bacterium, assembly GCA_041664945.1. GTDB lineage: Bacteria > UBP15 > UBA6099 > UBA6099 > UBA6099 > JBAYJY01. The sequence goes on from JBAYJY010000125.1 coordinate 5,784, forward strand.
AGATGGCGTGCCTGTAATAGTTTGCAAACCCGAACGGCACAACGGCGCAACGGTCCGGCATTGCCGATATGTAATTCCGGATAGGATCAGAAGCGACGATAATGTCGCAGCCGATACGGAAAGCCTTTGAAGTCATTTTCGATAATTCTCCGGGTTTCATGTTGAAGCGGCAGGGGACGCCGTCTTCGGCCAGGGCTTTCGGGAGAGGCGAAAGATGTTTCTCCTCGGCGACCGCTGCCATCGCCGCCGGTTTGCATCCCAGCTCTAAAAAGAAATCCCGCATGGGATTCATCATGTGCGGATCGCCGCCGAAAAAAAAGCGTCTTCCGAGGAAAACTCTGTTTATTAGCCACTTTACGCCGGGCAGCGTTCGGCGCAGTTCGCCGTCAATATATTCCGAAGCCTGCTTCTCGCGTCCGGTGGCCGAGGCAATTTCCGAAATCCATTGGGCGGCGCCGCTGAAGCCGAAGGGAATGCCGGTTTCGATGAGCTTTGCGCCGGTCCTTGAGGCAAGGATTCTTGCGGCCTCCCGGCCGTGCGGAAGTGATATGACAACGCCGGCGGCGCCTGCCTGCCGCAGATGGGATACCGGTCGGCCGCTCGGCCAGATCGACGCGGGTTCGAGGGAAATGCCACGCAGCATGTCCTCAATCTGTGAGATATTGGCGCCGTGGTCTTTCTCGTTTCTATCCATGAAATAGCCGACAACGGCGGCTCTGCCCGGGGCGGGGCTGCCTTCGAGGTCAAGTTCGGCTGCGAGAGATTTAAGAACCTGCGCGTAGCCGTCCAGCCAGTCGCAACTGAGCGAAAGCGGAGGGAGTTCAAAGACATGTTTCGGGAGTGGGGGCTTCATGTTCCTGATGATGGAATCGTATTGTATGCCCGTGATTGTAGCCATAGGCATCGAAGCGAACATGACGCTGCCGGCTTGCGGCAGCGCGCAGGTTTCGCGTAGAAGCCTTCTTATATCATGTGTTCTGTCGTGGACTATGTTGGTGACATCCACAACCGGCCGCACAATTCTGTCCGGCCCGGCGCAATTAAGAAGAGTCGAATTGAGATCATGCCGTCCGTAGATATATTCCGCCTTAAATGTGGCGCAGTCCGGTCCGTCAATAAAGATGAATAAATCAGGCACGGCGTTCACGGCGAGATATAAGCCGATGATGTAAGGATAGTTTATTGGCAGAGCCGCTTCTTCCATTTTTTCGCTGTCGCTTTCCGTCTTTTTTACGCCGACGCCTATGCATAGAGCCCGGCGCCCGTAATGGCGAGTTTAGGTTTCCGTTCTCCGCTAAACAGCATACTTCATGTACCGCTTGAAAAATGGAACCGAACAGGCGTCCACAATTCTTCTGATAGAGCGAACCGCTCCGGCGAACCCCATCTCGAATTGCTGCAGGGAGAATTGGCTCTTCCCGGCTTTAACAAGACGTTCGTCGAAATAATAATCCGAATAGAAACATTGGGCTTGGGACTCGGCCATCAGTTTTTCGAGTTCCGCCGGCGTTGAAAAAGCTCCGATCTCTCTTTTCAAAGAGATTCGCCCGGAAAGGGATAGCTCCGTTTCAGCCGCGCAATAGTTAAGGAATTGCGTTCCGAATCCCATCTCTTGAACGGCTTCAAGCAGGGGCGTTCCCCCTGTAAGCTCGGGCCGCGAAAAAATCCCGGAGTGGTTTCCCGGCAGCACGAATCCGAGAGTGAACTTCCGGGCCTGCTCCGCCATGTCGTTCCATTCTTCAAGAACGTTGTCTTCGGCGGATTTGATTGTTTTAAGTTTATCGCCTTGTATGCCGAGTTCGCCGGCCACCGCGCCGAACCATTCACGTGTCCTTCGCATTCCGTACGGAGCCGGCGGTTTGATCGTTTTTATTGGGACATCTCCGAATATCTGTTCATACATCAAGCGGTATGCGTCGTCGGGATTGAACACGGTGAGCGCCGCCGCCCGGTAATGTTCGAATATTCCGGAATTGATATTCGGCAGAAAAACCATGTTTACGATAACGCCCATTGCGTTTAGAATTGATATTATTTCCTCCCGTCCTTTATTGTCAGGAAAGCCAATCAGGTTGACAGACAGGGGAATGGTTTCTCGTTCCATAAAGCCGATTTTATCTTTTATGCCTATGAAGAAATCGTGATACGGGTTGATGCTTATGGAATTTTCAGGGCCTTCGTACAGCAGCGGCACGGGGCATCTTTCGCCGGCCGCTGCCACAATCGATGGAACGTCTTCGCCTGAGACGACCGGCACGCAAGTATTGTTGAAAACAAGAAGCTTCTGCGAGCCGAGTTCACGAATCGCATTCGAGATGACTGACGAGAGTTTTTTTTCCGCCCCTAGAACTACGTCCATCTCTTCAAGATGTGTTTGATAATATTTCGAGTCCTTGTTGAATCTGGGGGAGTCAAGCTCCAGAAGCGGCGAAAGCCACGGGTAGTTGTAAGGGTTAAACTCATCGCGCTTAATGGGCGGCGTTGCGAAAGCGCACTCGATATCAGAATGCGTGATCTGCGCGACCGGGATGTCGTAGAAAAGGGTTTGAGCCATGTTGCGAGCGAACTGCTCCCGCGCGAAAAAGAGCGCCCACTTCTCCGAGGAAACGCTCGCGCCGGAGGCGACCGGCGGGTTTCCCGCCTCAGGCACTGAGCGGACAGGTTCGAAGCATTTGCTATATATGGTTTCGAGTTCCTCGAGCCGGAAATTTCCCAGCCTGTGCGCGGTTAACTGGAGAAGCCTCACGAACGGCTTGGAGGTTTTTCCCTCATCCAGAAAGATGTCGAAATGCGCGGTGGCAATCGCAGGAGAGACGCCGGTTCCTTTCGGCCTGAGGGAAACAACGGCTCTTCCGACCGCAGGTCCGGAAAAAAACATCCTGATTCCGACCTCTTGTTTACGCTCAACATAAACGACATCAAAGCCCGGCCCGGAGGTCTTCTCTCCCCGCAGTCCTAACAGTTGCGAAAAAGCGGCCGCGAGTTTATCGTCTTCGCGGCGGAGATTTGGGATGGGCGCTGCGTTATTCGCGCATCCGTTTGCCGCGGCCGGATGCTCTTGATGTTTTCCCCCGCGCGAACGCCGCAGGCCCTCGGGGTCAATGAGGTACATCATGAAAGCCTTCTGTTCCAGCGGCGTAGGAAGAGGCGTGTCGGATAACTCCATGGAAAGAAGCTTCTCGGCGATAGACGCCACCTCGATGGAGAATTCGCTGGACGGATCGTACTCCACGGCTGTGAGACCGTCGCGCCTGGCAAGCGCCGGCGTTTCGGACTGGGGCAGATTTCCCAGTATATTCGCTCCGATCATCGACGCGAACTTGTCCGCTTTCAGTTTTGCTCCGCCGCTTCCCCTCTGATTTACAACGATGCCGGCCAATGAGGCTCCGTTCACGCTGTATCTCAAAACTGCTTTGGCTATATTGTTTGCAGCGAAGTAAGACATCTCGTCCTCGGCAATGACTATGGCCACTTTGTTTCCGAAACCTTTTCTTAAAGGCGCCGCAAAACCGCCGCACACGACATCTCCTAGAACGTCGAATAATACTGTGTCGAATTCACCACGTTCCAAAATCTTCCATTTGTCGAGTAATTCCATCACCCGCGCTATGCCCCTGCCTCCGCAGCCTATGCCCGCTTCCGGGCCGCCCGCTTCAATGCACTTGATTCCTAATCGCCCTTCGTTGAAGATAGCTCCCGGTTCGCGGTCATTGTCGGCGTTGGAAATCCAGCTCATAACGGTGCTCAGCTCGTCCATGTTTTTCAACAGAATCAGCGTCGAGTCGCTCTTTGGATCGCATCCGATATGCAGCGTCTTGAGCCCGCGGGAGGCGTAATACGCGCTGAGGTTGGCGGCAAGCGTGGATTTCCCCACTCCGCCCTTTCCAAAAACTACTATGTGATTCTGATTTGTATTTTTCACTGGCGGCTCGTTTGATTAATGTTTTAAGCGAAACGCTTCAGATACCTTGCAGCGTTTCGGGAGCATCTGTAAAAAAACAAAGAAGCAAGCAACATGACGCCTGAAACTTTCTTTGCCGAAGAGGGCGAAGTCAACAGATATGACTGAGCGTTAGCCCGATTCGGTCCGGCGGTTTTTCATTCCGGATAGCGCGCATTGCGCTTTCATTGTTAATATAAACCGCCCCTGTCCGGACGTCAAACGCGCTTAACCCGCATTATGCCTTGCATTCGAGAGGCCCGGCGATTTCCGAAAAGCCGAAGGTTCTAATATAATTTATGTGCAACCCCGGACACTGCGCGAAGAACCGGCATCCGGCGCACCGGAAACTCTTTTTGTAAAAACGGTTCTTTATGAAATAATCCGTTAATGCGGCCAAATCCCATTTTTTGCCCGGCGAGAACAATCCGGGAGGCGTCCAGTCCAGCGGCAGGAATGTTCCAGTCCGCGAGACGCATGGAGGAACGTTTCTGACTGAATCCCCGAGAACTGAGGAGGGGATTTCCAAATGCTTGAAAAACACTCTAATAGAAACCGTATCTTTTTCGCATTCGCCCGATGAAGCGTAATTCTGAAGAGTGATCCGGACAGGCGCGCCGGGTTGGACAGGAATGCCGCGCGCGAGAAGGGCAGGCGCCGTGCGGTTGTTGAGCGATATTTCCACTTCCTCGTTCGGAAATGCCCCGGTGTCGAACTTGTCGGGTATTTCCCTATAGAGATATATTGCTTTCACGGTTTCGTCCGACAGTATCCTGCGAGCGGAAGGGTGTTCTCTTAAGGATGGCGGGTCGAGAACCAGCCCCGAGATGGAGTCGGCCTCAACGGCGTCAAGCGATGAAATGTTTTCGCCGTTCACCTCGAAAATGCGCTTCCGTCCGTCGGCGGCCGCTTGCCGTTCGCTGACGAGCATCCGGCAGAAATCCTCCATGTTGCAGAATTCGCATCTCTCCGCCATGCACGGCGGCTGGACGCCGTTTTCGAGAAAAGCGGAGAACATCCCGGAGCGGCCGCTCATCTCGTCGCGTATCTTTTCCGGCGACTGGATGAACTTTTCGTGTCCTTCAAGCGCTCCGGCGGGAAATCTGTTTGTCCAGAAAGTGATTTCGTGTGATTCTGCGAGGGGGAGAACGCTCGCGACCGCCGATGCGGCGGTCTCCGGCCCGGACAGCATCTCCTCCCTGTTCTCCCAGGCATTGCCAAAAGGCACAGGATATAGAAGGTCGAATTCCCTCACTCCGATAGCATAATAGAACTTCACTATGTCTTTCAGGAACGGAGCGTTAATGCCGCCGAATACAACGATGTCTGCGCTCACAACAAGGCCGGGCGTTGAAAGGGCGTTTCTGAGACCAAGCAGCGTCTGTTGGAAACTTCCCGGCACGCGCGTTAGCCGCTCGAAAAGTTCCGGGGTATGGCCGTGGACAGAAAATGTTATTTCCCGAAGACCGGCCTGAGCGGATTTCCTGGCGAAATCCGTGTAATAAAACATGCGGCCGTTAGTGATAGCCTGAACCCAGCGGTAACCCATTTTTGACGCGGCCGCGATGATTTCTGGGAAAAGAGGGTGGATGGTCGGTTCCCCGCCCGAGATGATCGCTCGCGCCGCGCCGTTCTTGAGTCCTGTCTCTAAGTCTGCCTCGATTTCTTCAAACGCCCGAACTGAGCCGTCCAGCGTATCCCTGTCTAAGCAAAATGCGCAGCGATTGTTGCACGCATTTGTTATTCGCACCCAATGTCTTTTCTCTCCAGATGAATGACCGTTCTCAGAATTCATATAATTTGAATTATAACACCCAGTGATTTCACAAACAACAAACTTTGGGATTGATGTTCTTAAAACACACGCGCAGGCCGTTCTGTCTGCTCGTGTTTCCTCACAATCGTTCTAAAAGCCGAATATGGAACTCAACGCGTCAAAAAAATGTTTCGCGGAATTTCATAGTCATTTGCATTAGGCGCATCTGAAATGATTCTATCGAATGCATTGAGAAAAAGCGTCTTCTTCACGGCGCGATTCAATATGAGTATAATATTCTATGGAAGGAAACGCCGGCATGAGCCATTTCCGGAACAGCGTTTTTTTTAACGGGGAAAGCCCGAAACATTTGCTTGCTTTAAATCCGGGCTTGCGGCTTAAGCTTTTATCGTCCCGGCTAATCGTTTCATTTTTCATATCGCTATTGATATGCGCCGCAGTTTCCACGCGCAGCAAGGCGGCGGTATGGAAATGCCAAACAGCTAATGATATCACGGCGCCAAGGAAACCCGGCGATCTGTTCGCCGGCGGCTGGCGGCTCACAGACTCAAAATGTTCGGAAACAGGCGTTTATTATTACAGTTTCATCAATCCGGGAAGGAAAAGACTGACTATTGCCTTAAACTTGGCCGCAGTGACGGGAATTGATTCCGTCGACAGAACAAAATACGTTTTGTACGCGGACGGAATTGACGGCGCGGACGGGTTTACGCCGGAGGTTCTGGCTCTAAAGGAAGATATTTCCAAGTGTGTGAATAAATGGGATTCGCGCCTCCAAAAAGCGGATAAAGCCGCATGGGCTATTGTCATCGCCCTCATCGTCATATCAATCATGTGGATCACCGCCATTGCCGAACAAGCGAAGAAAAGCCGGACAGGACTGATATGGAATGTTCAACTCTTCCTCGCTTCATTTATCCTGACGCTTTCCGTCATCGAACTGGGATTCCGCGGTTTCAACGTATCGTACAAGGATTCAGGGATGATGGCTTTCATGGCCGATGTGCGAGATCAGGCCGTTCTACACGGGGGTTTTCGCAGGATAGGCAAATCCGCGCTTGGCTCCGCTGATTCCGATAGGGAAGTCAACGAAATAGGATA
>JBAYJY010000126.1:0-12539 GCA_041664945.1 bacterium
AAAAAGCCTGCCTCATGGCTGAAAATTGTTCCTGGGTTGCTGTTATCATTTCTAATATTTTCCCTGTGGATTCCAATTTTTATCTTTCGGCTCAAGCAGACATCCACTCACGCGGCGGCGGGAACAAAAACTATTTTCGAGAAGATATTCAGCAGGGATTTTTTGAATTTGTTCGACGTGCTGTTCAATTTCATGTTAGGCGACCATTACCTCATTCACAGCCACCGCATTTTCGACAGGTTCCTTTTCTTTTTCGACTTTTTTCTCATGGCGATATTTTTTGTATTATTCGTATATTGGATTTTTAAAAGGGCGGAAAAAAGCAAATTCATTTATCACATTTTGATGTTCATTTTTGTTTTGGCGATTTCTTTTGCGGCAAGCGAGTTCACTTCCGTTCCATTCTCTTCAAAGTACTTACTGCCGTTTTCTTTCATTTTTTATATAATTATCAGCGGCCTTATCATATCAATAAAATCAAGCGCGTTTCGAACCGCGATTCTGGTTTTGTTGTTCGCTTTTCTTCTTGCGACACAAGCGAATATGTATACCGCCACCATTGAAAAACCCAATTTCAGAACTGCAGCTCGATATGTGAGCGACAATTTCAGGCCGGGCGACGCTATTGTTATCGAAGCCGATTATTGCGTAACCTATTTCCATCAATATGATGATGCCGGCCGTAAATATACTATTTACACTGATAACGATATTTCGAACTTCCACTCCGGAACTGAATCTGTAACCACTTACAGCGTTTCCGAAAATAAATATGACACTGCCAACAATAAGTACATCACGCTCTATCCGGACGCCTTAAAAAAACGTGAGAGAATTTGGTTGTTCTACTGCAATCTGGGACGCGATGTCGAACATTGGACGCAAGGCAACACAAGAACCCCTCTTTTTATCTGGTTCGAAAATAATATGAAATTGAAACAGACGCTTTTATTCAAGAACGGCCCGCGCAGAGATTACTATAAAGGCGCGGTTTTCCTGTTCGAGCCTGAATGATTTGACTCACAACTGATACGATTTACTAACTAATATTCATATATCGATGTCTTCTCCCGATTCAAATAATTACAGAGCCGCCCGAATGCGTTTGAAATTCCGGGCATGTTATCCTAAACTTTGCAAAAAAAGGCGGCCGGTTTGAAAGAGAATGAAACAACAACAGTAGGCTTGATACAGACGTCTGTTTCCGAGGATTTGACGGGCAATCTGGAAACGGCGCTCAAAAGGGCGGCGCAAGCCGCGGACAGAGGCGCGCAAATCATCTGTCTTCAGGAACTATACCGAACGCCGTATTTCCCCCACGAGGAGCGCGTTTCCGCAGCCCGGTTCGCGGAAACTATTCCCGGCGAATCCACTGATGCCTTTACGCAACTCGCCCGCGAGAAAAACGCCGCGGTCATCGTTCCTCTGTACGAAAAAACGGCTGGCGGCGCCTTCTTCAATTCCGCGGCGGTCATAGACGCCGACGGCAGTCTTCTGCCTCCTTACCGCAAAATCCACATCCCTTTCGATAAATATTTTTACGAGAAAAACTATTTCGCGCCAGGCGACTCCGGATTCCGCGTTTACAAAACAAAACACGCGACATTCGCGGTTCTGATCTGCTTCGACCAATGGTACCCCGAAGCGGCCCGCATCGCAACGCTTATGGGCGCCGATATCATTTTCTATCCGACCGCCATAGGCTGGATTAAAGACTACACATCGCCCGACGGCGACTGGCGCGACGCCTGGGAGACAGTGCAACGCGGCCATGCTATAGCGAACGGAATTCATGTATGCGCGGTTAACCGCGCCGGGGCCGAGGGAGAACTGAAATTCTGGGGCGGCTCCTTCGCATGCGACTCATTCGGCGCGGTGATTCAAAAGGCGGGCGAAGACGATGAAACGCTTGTGGTTCCTCTCGATCTGAGCAAAAACAAACGTATTCGCGAAGGCTGGGGCTTTCTCGCCAACCGCCGCCCTGAAACTTATGGAAAACTTTGCGGGAAAGGGAATGACGCCGTTGATAAAGACTGACATTACCCCTACGCCGGGAACTCCGGCGGCGCTCGGTTTGAGCATGCCCGCCGAATGGGAGAAACACAGCGCGATCTGGCTCGCTTGGCCTTACGACCCGATTACTTTTCCGGACCGCGTCGAAAAAGCGGAAGAAACATATGAAGAAATTATTTTCGCGATTCATGAAAGCGAACCCGTCAATCTCGTAGTCCTGAACGAGGACGCGCGCGAACGCGTTTCTGCACGCTTGAAAAAACGCGGCGTCGCGCCCGGACGCGTATTTTTTCACATTCGCGAATATGCAGACGTCTGGTTCAGAGACTACGGCCCTATCTTCGTTTGCGACAAGGCGCGGACAAAGCTCGCCATGACTCACTGGATTTTCAACGCATGGGGCGGCAAATATGAAACGCTATTGAAGGACGCGCCGACGCCCGAGCTCATCAACCGCGGGATGAAACTGCGGCGGTTCGAACCCGGCATCGTCCTCGAAGGCGGCTCTATAGACGTCAACGGCGCAGGCGCTCTTCTGACGACCGGACAGTGTTTGCTTAACAGCAATAGAAATCCGCATTTGAACAAAAATGAAATAGAAAAATACCTCGCCGACTATCTCGGCGCGAGCCATGTTATTTGGCTTGGAGACGGAATCGCCGGCGACGACACTGACGGCCATATCGACGACATCGCCCGTTTCACTGACCCCTCAACCGTTCTCTGCGCGGTCGAGGACGACCCGGCCGACGCGAATCACGAACCGCTACGCGAAAATCTCGAAATATTAAAACGCGCCGCCGATCAGGACGGCAAACCGCTTAACGTCGTCGAACTGCCGATGCCCGGTTTTACCGGCGATGAAGAAGGACGCCTTCCCGCCAGCTACGCCAATTTCTATATCGGCAACACCGTCGTTCTCGCGCCTGTTTTCGGCCATGAAAACGACTCGAAAGCGCTCGATATCATTCAATCGCTTTTTACAAGCCGCCGCGTTGTTGGAATCGACTGTTCCGATCTCGTTTTCGGACTCGGAACTCTTCATTGCATATCACAGCAGCAGCCGGCGGCCGGACCCTACGGCGCATAACGCGCGCTGCGTCATGCTGGAGCGATAATGGGATTCACTTTCATTTTTACAAACGACTGCGGCATAGGCGTCGAGCAGCTTATGGCGATTCTTAAGCGCAACTCCATTCAGGCCGACATCATTCTTTCAAAATATAGTTTCGTCGAAATGGCGCACCTTCGCTACTTCGAAGAACACGGCAACCCCGAAAGACGCAAAAAAGCGCGCGCTCTGCTAGAAAACGACGCTGAAACAATCCTGGAAAAAACGGCGGCTACGAAACCCGACGCTATCGGCTTATCAGCGACTACCTCTTCCTACAGATGGTCGCTTTCCATTGCGGAAATCGCCAAAAGCAGGCTGCCGGATACTCCGATTATCATGGGCGGCCCCCATCCCTCGGCAGTTCCCGAAAGAGTTATCGCGCAGCAGTCCATCGATGCTGTTTTCATTGATGAAGCAGATTCTTCCATTGTCGCCGTTTATGGCTCTTTGACGGGAAAAAACGATCGCTTCGACGTTCCCGGCTTATGGATTAAGAAGCGCGGCTCCATCATTAAAAACGATCCAGCCCCTTTCGTTCAAAACCTCGACTCTTTGCCGTTCAAGGACACCGGCTCTTTTATCGCCGCAGGCCTTTCCCTGTCGCAGACTTACAGCGCCATCGCAACGCGCGGGTGCCCTTTCAAATGCAGCTACTGCGTAAGCGGGAGCGGCCACGGGAACGATCGCATCAGGCGTCGCTCGCCCGCAAGCCTTCTGGCCGAACTCGAACGCGCGGTTTCAACTTTTGACATTTCGAGCGTCGGCTTTGTGGACGACGTATTCATAATGGACCGGGAATGGCTGTATGACTTCCTGCCCGCATATAAAGAAAGAATCGGCCTTCCCTACGCCTGCCTGATACATCCCAATTATGAAAACAAAGAGATCGTCACGCTATTAAAAGACACCGGCTGCTTTCAGATCAAATGCGGAGTGCAATCTGTCAACCCGGTTCTGTCAAAGGAAATATTTAATAGAAACCTGAACCTCGATAAAATCAGAAAAACCGTTCGCGACGTGAAGGAATCCGGCATCATAATCAAACTCGATTTCATAATCGGAGTTCCGACAGAGACCGAGCAGGACCTCAGGGAAACCGCCGATTTCATTCGGGAAGTCGCTCCGGACGATATATTTCTTTATTTCCTCGAGTATTATCCGGGCGCTCGCATCATCGAGTACGCGCTCGCAAACGGTTACATTACAAACGCCGAGTATGAGTCATACGTTGAAGGCCGCGAAATGGCTTACCAGCTTGCTCCCAACCGTTTTCAGGGCGAAGAGCTCGCAAAATACCGCAGATACAATAAGCTGATCAGAGACGCAGCCGGTTCCGGCTATGGCGTCGACACTTATAATTATCTGTTTGAGTGATTCGCGTAAAGCGCGCTGATTGGCGTTTATTCAAATCCAAATCTTCAGGGAAAACCGGTAGCCGGAAAGGAAACCGCCTCCTGGGTGCGGATGCGCAACCTCATATTTCAGCCCCTCGGAGTCGAGCCGTTTCGCGAACGTTTCGGGAAAATACCAAAGGCTTTCCAGATCAGTTCTCACGCGCGCGTCGTAATGTTCAGGCTTGTATGCATTCGAGCTCTCGGCGCGCCGTTTCACATACGCTTCTTTCGTTCCTGCATGCTGAATCTCCCCTATGAACACGATTCCTCCAGGCTTCGTCACGCGAACCATTTCCATCATCGCCTCGACTGCATAGCCGTCGTCCGGCAGATAAGCGAAAACGTTGTAGGAAAGAGTCCGGTCGAAAAAGGAGCCTGGGAACGGAAGGCGACTCGCCTCCGCGCATACTACCGGCAATTCGCATGTTCTGCGGCCCGCGAGGATCATTCCGGCCGCAGGTTCGACTCCGTAGCATTCCGCAGCCTTTTCCTTTAATCTCGACAGGAGAATATTGCAGCCGCTGCCTACTTCAAGAAGAGAACTCCGGCCGTCTATCTCTAGTTCCTTCAATATTATTTCTATCCGGCTGTCTATGTATTCCTTTTCAACCGGCTTGCCGCCCCAGCAATACTCGGCGATCTCGAGCGGGTCCTCGTAAATCTCCGCCCGGCGGTTGAATATCTCATGCCATTTTTCAGCCATCTTGAAATCTTCGCCTTCTTTCTTTGTCGCTGTTTGTCAATCGGATATTTGTTTGAGCAAATGCCGGTTTCTATATCTGCATACGCCGCCAAGCGATTCCTTAAAAGAAAGCAGGCCCCGATTTATTACGCCGCCCGATGTGACCGTGCCGGTGTCCAGCCATTTCGCGCCGAGCTGCGCCGCTTGGGAAGCGGCTTCGTGCGCAAGCAGGTTAACCGCACGATACTGCTGAAACTCGGCGAGGTGGCATATATAAAAAGTGAGCGCCGCGCGCGAGTTGCACATGAACATAAGCAGACCGCCGATCATCTGGCCGTCCAGAAACGCTCCGAGCAGGAAAAAACGGCCGGCATAAAGCTCCCTGATGGTTTCGAGTTCGCCGAGCGAGTGCGTTGGCATTGTTCCATGCGAAGCTTTGTTCGCGAGGTTTATCCAATGAAAGGTTTCAATGTCGTCCGTGAGCCGGACGTTAACGCCCTTGCTCCGCGCCTGCCTCACGGCGGTCCGCGCATTGCCCCGGAACGTTTCCATGATATCGACGTTCGCAGAAACCGGGACGACGACCGATAGTTCAGCGGCGCCGGCCGATTCATAACCGGCTTCCTCAAGCGCAAACTCAATGTTATCGTGATGCAGAGCCCAATACCAGTAAGGAGTAGAGGCGTGACAGATTTCCGCCGCTCCGATTTCGCGCGCATGGTCCGTGAGCGCAGAGACAAGTCCCGCGGCCGTCTCGGCGTCGGCTTGCTTCTTAATAACTAAGCCGCCGAACGAAGCGCCCGCTGGCGACACTAACGCCGTTCCGCCCTGCTCGCCACGTTCAGCCAGCGCCGCGGGCAGAACCGCCTCCAGCCGCCCTTCGCGCATGAACATCATGTTATGGAAATTAAACCTGCCGGGCTCGTGATACGAAAGAAATTTAAGCTCGTGGAATAGCGTTCCGTTTTCGGATGACTCGACAAATGAGTCCCACTCAGCGGAGTCTTTCCGCCCCGCAATCCTGATGTCGTATTTATTTTTCACTGAATCGATCATAGACCTCGCTCATAGTGAGAAGCGGAATGTTCATTTCGTTTGCGTGCCCGAGAAGTTTCCTGAAAAAAGTCCCGGCGCCGGCGCCAGGATTGCGATGCGCGGCGAGTTCCTCCGGCATTTTATAGTAGGGTTTCGCCTTTTCATAGCGTTCCGGCGTTTCAGTGTTCAGAAAAATATGCACCGGATGAAACACGAAAACCTTAACGCTGTCAGTTGTGTCAGAAAGATCGGGTTCGCGGAGTCCGTCTTCTTTGAAAAACAGATCGTCGATGAAAAAATAAGGGATTTCCAACAGGCCGTGGAACATCCTGTAGGGTTTGCACGGCCCGGCGGGATAAAAGTAGCTGCTGTCGAAAAGCAGTCCTTTTTCTCTATAGAGGCCGGCGATGTAGTAGCTGAATAAAGAGCCGTGGCCGCGTACGCCGCGCGCGCCGGGGAACAAGGAGCAAACCGAATCAAGAACGTCCTTATCGGGCTGTCCGGCGGTGAAATTGGGGTGAACGCATACCTCGCGGCCGCGCGCGGAGGCGCCCATTTCGTGCGTGCAGAAAAGCGTCGCCCGCGCCCCGAACTCGTCGAGAATATCAAGAGCGCTCTCGATAACGGAATCCGGCGCCCAGTCTATGTCGATATTGATCGCAAACATCAGTAGTTGCTTTAATTCACTCAGCCGGCGCGGCGGCCGCGCTCATTGAGGCGCGATCTGCCGGAACGGTTTCCTTAGTTCGTACATGCCGTCGCTGCTTCGGCCCGCGATTTTAAACCCGCTTTTTTCCAGCACTCGTATCATTGATTTATTGTCGACAAGCACCTCGGCCGTGAATCCGAGTATGCCCTGCTTCACCGCCAGATAGGTCAGATAGGCGAGCAACTCCGTGCCGAGGCCTTTGTTCTGATGCTGATCCTTGACGATGAACGCGACCTCCGCCGTGTGCTCCGATTGGTTGACGGAATACTGGCCGAGGCCGACGGCTTCTTCCTTTTCGTCATGCTTGATCACCGCCAGTATCACCATCATGTTTTTGTAATCGATGACGACGAACTCCTGAAGGCGCTCGTGGGGCATGTCCTTTCTCGCGGAGATGAACCGCCTGTACATGCTGTTGTCGGAAAGCGAATAAAACAGGTCTTTCACCAGCGGTTCGTCGCTGATCTTCACAGGTCGCAGAAGTACTTCGAGGTCGCCGCCCATTTTCCTGTGCGTTTCGAGATCCTCCGGGTAGCTTCCGCTCTCCGGCAGATATGCCTGATCCTTGTATATCAGGTTTCTCTCCTTAGCCATCTCGATGAGCCACGGCCTGAACTTAGGATGCGCGATGGCGATCAGCTCCATAGCCCTCTCGCGCACGTTTTTGCCGATGAGATAGGCGATCCCGTACTCGGTGACGACGTACTGGATGTCGCCCCGGGTCAGCGTGACGCCGGCGCCGGGGTCGAGACTCGGCACGATGCGCGAAACCTCGCCGTCGAGCGCGGTGGACTGCATTACGAGAATCGTCTTTCCGCCGGGCGCATAAAGCGCGCCTCGCATGAAATCGGCGCTGCCGCCGATGCCGCTGTAAAAAGTGTTGCCGATCGATTCCGCCGTCGCCTGCCCGGTCAGATCTATCTGCAGCGCGCTGTTGATCGCCGTCATTTTGTTGTTTCGCGCGATAACGAGCGGGTTGTTCACATAGTCGATTCTTCGAAATTCTATTGTCGGATTGTCGTCAATATATTCGTATGAATCCTTGCTTGCCATGCAGAAAGAGGCCACGGTTTTGCCTCGGTGCAGCGACTTTTCGGTATTCGTTATGACGCCCTCTTTGATCAGTTCAATTACGCCCTCCGTGAGCAACTCGGTATGCACGCCGAGCCGCTTCTTGTCTCGAAGATGCGGAATGATCGAGTTCGGCGTGCTGCCGTAACCGACCTGAATCGTGTCTCCGTCCTCTACTATTCGCGCGACGTACTTGCCCAGCTTGTCCGCGATTTCCTTGGGAACTTTCTCGTTGTATTCGAGAAGCGGCTCGTCGAAAGGAACAACGTAGTCGATGTCCGAAATGTGAATGAAGGAGTCGCCGTGCACCCGGGGCATATTCGCATTTACCTGCGCGATCACGCATTTCGCGTTTTCAACGGCGGTCTTTGTTATGTCGACGCTGACGCCGAGACTGAAATAGCCGTGCTCGTCCGGCATCGAGGTTTGAATCAGCGCGATGTCCACCGGAACTAATTTGCGATTGAAAAGATCGGGAACGCGCGACAGGAAAACCGGCGTGTAGTCGGACAGTCCCTCGTTAACCGCTTTGCGCGTGTTGTTCCCTATGAAAAACGAATTGTGCCGGAAATTCTGTTTGAATTTTTCCTGCGCGTACGGCGCAAGCCCGAGCGTCCAGACATGCATCACCTCGGCGTCGAAAAACGCTTTTGGATGTGAATTAACATAGTTGATCAGTGCCCCGACAAGATACTGAGGTTCGCCGCAGGCGGTCCCGATGAATATCTTATTGCCCCGGTTGATGCGTTTGAACGCCTGTTCCTCGGTCGTGAACTTCTCGGGATACTTGCTTTTAATTTCTTCAAGAATTTTTTTTGCTTCCATTCCCATGATACCCCCGTACGGCAACCCCACGCAATTCTTATTAACTATAGTATGTACGAATATTCCCCCGCAGACAAGCAGGAAGCGACTTCAAGGCAATCTTCGCATTATGCAGGCGCGATTTCATATTATCGATCTATTTCGGTTCGCAAACATGCTATTTGCGCGCTTGGCCGGAAAAAGCTTCAGATTACAGAAAAATTGATATCATTTTCAACATTTCATTAATATATGTAAATTAACCGCTTTGTCTGCGAAATCTGCGGTTTCTCTTTAATCGTTTTCGTTTCCCTTTTTACCATCTACTATCTACCTATTTTGCAGCCACGGATGATAATCGAGATGATCGCAAAGCCTTATAAGAAGATAAACCATCGCCACAAACAGGACGCTTTCCCCGCTGCAATTGATTTTTCCGGCGGAGTACGCCTCCATTGGGTCTGTTTTCTTCATAATAATATTACGAAGGAGCGCAGGCGAGCCTAAAGAAAGCGTCGCCGCCGCCGGTTCGCGCGAATCGCGGCTGAATGCGATATTATCAGAATAAAAAGTGAGCGTCCCGTATCTGTCGCGGCTGCAGTTGCTGATAGTCAATGCCTCCCCTTCCATGCCTCGTATCACATCGAACACATGCGGGTCGGCCGCGCCCACTACCGCCGCGGCTCGCATCGCTATTTCAACTATCAAACGGAAAACATCGGCGTTCCCGCCGGTTGCGCTTATCGTTGCGAACGAAACAGCCATCGCGGAAAGCAAACCGGCAAAACGCCCAAGAAGGTCTGCCCGCCACACTCCGCGAGTAATCGTCACCGGGAAATCAAACCGCCCTTTGATCAGCGCCCCGATCATTTCCGATGATTCCACCGCGATAATAGTGTCAGGTTCTCCCAGGCATAAACAATCAACCGTTAACCCGCCCCGGCTGAAAACGAGATCGCTTTGTATGTTTTCATTCTCGAAAAGCGCTCGCAGGCGTCCGTCCGGCCCCCACGCCAAAAAGCGATGCTGTTGCGCAACCAACTCGAGCGATGGAAGCAACGCGTCCGTAACGAGGCGCGCGAGAACCTCGCCCCTGACATGCGAATCAACAGGTTCAGTAAGCGCCATAGTTTCGCGCCTCTTCGATCATGGCAAAAATGTTTTCATCAGGCGTGTCGCGCCCGCACTGGTCGCCGGTGGAAAGAATGAACCCGCCGCCCGCGCCCGCGGCATCAATCGCCGCGCGCGCCGCGCGCCGCACATCATCGGGAGCGCCGTTAAGCATAAGCGTAGTCGTAGGCAGGTTGCCCATCAGCGCCAGTTTCGCGCCGTGCGCCTGTTTCACCTCGGCGAGGTCGCAGTCGCCCATAGGCGGCGCTTCCAGAGGATTCAGCGCGCTCAGGTCGGTTTCCTCTGCGGCCATGCCCGCCAGAACGCGCGCCTTTCCGCAGCAGTGCATCAGCGTCGGTATCCCGGCCTCTTTTGCCCGGCGCGTGACTTCCTTCAGCGTCGGCAGACTCAGCTTCCTGAACAGAGCGGGAGATTGGAGCGTTATTCCGCCGGATGACTGTATGTTGATGTTGTCCGGCCGCTTGGCGATTATCGCATCGAGCAGCCGCACCACAAATTCATGTGTGAGAAGCCTGAATTCCTCTATAAGATCGGGTGTGTCGTAAACCGCATAAACAGCCGTTTGGTGCCGGAACCAATCGCTCCACACGTGCAGTCCAGGCACGGCCACATCAAGACCGACAATCCCGCGGTCGCCGATTTCGTTCCGCCGCCTTTCGTATTCATCAAACGTAAAACCGGTTATGTTATCCAGAAGCCAGCGGAGTTTCGGCAGGTCTTCTTCAAGATTCTTTATCGGTTTTCCCGAAGATGTCGGCGGGTCGCTACGCATGAAAGTAACTTCACCGTTCAATACTCCGCGCGGAGTTTCCAATTCATAACATCCTATGATTTTTTCTTTAGACATTTCGCCGGGCCGGAAATCGAACTTCGGCGTCCGTTTGAAAACGAAACCGGGCATACCCATTGACCACGCGTCGAATCCGAAATGTTTCGAGGCGTCCGCGTATGCCTTCCACAGCGATGGATTCTGGAAAATATATACATCCCAGAACGGTTTGCCGGTCATCCGCGACGGGATCATATTTGAAATATCGGGACACACCGGCACGCAGTCCGGTTTCCCGCCGGACATCGCCGTTATCATACGTTCTTTTGAAGTCATGCTATTTCACCAAGTCAATTTTTCGACATTCCCCACATCAGATCCTTATCTGGCTTAACTGACATTGACCCTCCGAAAATCGATTGCCTCCGCCTGCCAGATTGCATGAATATCAATGAATACCGCTCATTCCACCCAAAACCCTCATGGAAATTAAACAACAAGCCGAAAAAATCCGCAAGACGCAATTATCCATTAAATATTTACCATGTCGGGAAATATTATGCCGTGTAGTATCTTAAGCGGTTGATTCGCAACAGAATCTACTCAAGCATGTTTCTGCAATCCTGCGACTGAAGCCTGTGTCTTACTGTTCAACAACAACCTGCGCGCTGGAAAGAAATCACGGGTTGAAGTAAAATATAGATATGAAGAAACTCAAGCTCTATATTGAAACCTCGGTCTGGAATTTTCTGTTCGCCGACGACGCGCCGGAAAAGAAAAGGGATACACAGAGATTCTTCGAAGAAGTCAGGAGCGCGGACTATGAGTTGTTCATTTCCGAACTGGTGATCGCTGAAATTCAGAGGGCTTCTTTATCTGTCAGCGAAAGGTTAATGAGAAAAATCGAGGAGTTTATGCCTGAAACGCTTGAGATTACCGATGAGATAAGAGAATTGACGTATATGTATGCCAATTCGAACCTGCTGCCTGAAAAAGCCTTCGATGATTTGGCTCATGTCGCTGTCGCCTCGGTGAACAATATGGATTTCCTTGTCAGTTGGAATTTGAAGCATATAGTAAAAGTGAAGACCATTATGGGCATAAACGCGGTAAATGTCTTTGAAGGATACAAGGAACTTAAAATATGCGACGTTTTGGGGGTGTTTTCAGATGAGTAATAAAGAACCGGAAGTAATGACAATGCTTCGAAAGATAAGAGAAGAAATGTATGAGGAGACAAAAGACCTGTCAAACGAAGAATGGGTTAAGAAAATAAAAGATGAAGCGGATGCTTGCAAAAAGAAATATGGCATTAAACTTCCCACTCGGGTAAAGATGAATAAATGAACTGACCGGCTGAGTGTTTCGTTTCGCTTTTCTGATATCGTGATTTTCCGCCCATTAACCTTCCCATCAACAAGCTTGATTTACTGCAAAAATACATTTGTAAAATCCTCTACATTATCTCGATTTCGAACAAAGAAAAGGCGAAATGCAACAATCCCCCCCTTAAATGAAAGAATGTTTTCCGAAGCGATTAGAAAAATCAGTGATTATTTTTCGCGAAGTCGCGGCCGGCTTCGAGCGCCTTGATGTTCAGCGGCAGCAGGCTTTTGCGCTTCTCCGGCAGCGTTGAATCGAGCGCGGCGACGGCATTCTCTATCGTGATCACGCCGGTTTTCTCTATGTAGGCGCCGAGCGCTATCATGCTCGACATGCGTTGGTCGCCAAGCTCCATGGCCATGTCCAGCGCGGGAACAAACACCGCGTCGAGATCGTCGCGTGTCAGGTCGGACTGTTTCATGAACGAAGCGTTT
>JBAYJY010000127.1:0-12522 GCA_041664945.1 bacterium
AAGAGTCCGCCGCTTTTTCGGCGTCATTAAGAGCGCCGCTTTTGACGAGCGCCATGACGCGAAGAAGCCCGGCGTATTCCGGGAGAGTCGCGCGGATCGGTTTGTCTTCGAGCAGCCGGGAGCAATCGTCGTAGCGGCCGAGATAGAAAAGCAGCGTGGCTTTGCTGAATGCGGCGAGTTCTGCGACTTCGTCGTCCGGGAACTCGTCGATCAACTGGTCGGCGCGACTGATGCGGCCCGCGGCTTCCTCCGGTGAAATCACCGCCTTGGAAGTTCCGTCGGGAGCAGGGAACGGCAAACTCCAGCCGTCCATGAAACTGTTGAACCGCGCGCGCGCTTTTGCGACATTATCGAAGCGTTCTGCAAACTGATCTTTCCTGGAGTCTGACGCCTCGCATATGTGGCGGAGCGCTTCGGCGGTTTCCCAATTTCCGTGTTCATAAAGGGAAATAGATGCGTCGAGGCAGTCTTCGGCGTTGACGGCGAAGCGCATAATCCGCTTTCCGTCCGGCCCGCGGCCCGGCCCAATGAATACGAAAGCGCACACGCTAATGATCAGGGCCGCAAGCCCGATAGTTGCGAGGGCCTTCTGTCTGGTCGTCATTTTAGCGATTTTCGTTAGCAATTGTTTTAAAAAACAGTCCACTGAATGACGCGGCTTTAATAGTCCAGTTGCCGTCGTTTAATATCATGGTAGCGAACGCGATGCCCGGATCGCCCTGTTCGACGTATCCGACGAACCACGTGTAACTCTCGTTGTCGCTGTTGCCGTTAAGCGAACCGGTTTTGCCGACCACCTTGATGTTTCCGGCCTGATAGGCGCCGCCTTTGTAGAATCCCTTGTAAGCGGTTCCTCCCTGAACGTTTACCGTGCCGTAGAACATTGAGCCTATCTTTTCGGCTTCAGCGCGCGAAACCGGCCGGGCCACTATCGAGGGGCGCGCTCTATAAAATATTTTACCGTCGCGGGAGGCGGACTCCACGACATATGCGCGCGGCATCTCTCCACCGTTGCGAATAGCGGCGGCGATCATCGCGGCATGAACGGGGGACATCCAGGCGCCTTCCCAGCCCGAACCGGCGCGGGCGAGCGAGTAATCCGCGTCTGGGAAAGCCGCCTTGCTTTCCAGCAACGGAAGGTCGAAGTCGATCTGCGCGTTGAATCCGAAGCGGCCGAACATGTCGAGCAGCCTCTCGCGGCCCACCTTGAGCGCGATCTTTGCGAACGTTGAGTTGCACGATTTGGAAAGCGCTTCGCCCATCGTTATCGTTCCGTGCATTTCGCCGACCGCATCGACGACGGTTCCGCCGTCGGTCACCGCGCGGCCGTTGCATTCGAACGCGCTGTCAGGTTCGAAGAGTCCGGCATGTATCGCCGCCGCAGATGTCACTATTTTCGCGATCGATGCCATGGGATAAACGCTGCTTCGCGCGATTGGGTCGAGAAAAGAATCGTATGGGTGTTCCTTCAGATATCCGGCGCGTTTTCTCGAGTAAACGGCGATGACGCGCGCGGCCCCGGTTTTCGGGTCGATGCCGACGATAGCGCCGACAAGCGGATCGTATTTCTGCAAAAGGCCTTCCGCGAGCGATTGCAGCTTCGGATTGATTGTGTAATCGAACCGGTAACTCCCGGATGTTGAGAAAAGTTTATTTGTTTCGCGGTCCAGTTTTACGCCGGAAAGCGGGATCGGAAGTCGTGTCGATGCGGTTGACATCGGCGGTTTCGATCCGTTGAGGTAAAGCTTGATCATAACCGCAAGAGCGCCGGAAAGAACAACGCACATTACAACGGACCAGAAGAAGATGCGTGTTTTTGTTTTATTTGAGAGCGTGGCCATCAGTTGTTAATTCCCTCGTTGTTTTACGAATTTTGCTGTGGTTCTCCTTGCGGAGGCGTCAGCAATAAGAATGTTTTCAAGAACAGTCGCGTCGCCGTCAAGAGTATCATCAAGTTGTTCGAGAGTCGCGGCGATGACGGCGTGGATGCCCGCGAAATCCAGTCTGCGGGCAAGGAAGGCGGCGACAGCCGCTTCATCGGCGGCGTTTAGAACGGCAGGCGCGAGTCCTCCGCGCGAAAGAGCGGAAAGAGCGAGCGAGAGGCATGGGAAACGCTTCATGTCCGGTTCCTCGAATGTCAACCGGCCGATTTCAGAAAGAGAGAGCGGCGCGGTGAAGGCTGAATGCCGGCGGTTGGGATATGAGAGCGAATACGCGATCGGAATTTTCATGTCCGGCGCTGCGAGCTGAGCGATCATCGAGCCGTCTGAAAGTTCGACGAGCGAGTGGACGACGCTTTCCGGATGGATAACGAGAGTGACCTGGTCGGGCCGAAGCGAGAACAGTCGCGACGCTTCGATCATCTCAAGGCCTTTGTTCATAAGCGTCGCGGAGTCGACTGACACTTTCGGGCCCATGAGCCAGCGTGGATGCGCGAGCGCCTGTTCTGGAGACGGCGACTTTAAGTTTTTTGAGCGAAGGAAAGGGCCGCCGGAAGCTGTGAGAATGACGCGCTTGATTTCCGGGCGGCGGCGACCTTGAAGGCACTGGAAGATCGCGGAATGCTCGCTGTCGACGGGTATAAGGCGGGCGCGGTTATTCTTTGCGGTCTTGTTAATCAGATCGCCGCCGGCGACGATGCTCTCTTTATTTGCCATCAGGACAGAGCGCCCGGCTTCGAGGGCGGCGAGTGTCGGCTTGAGTCCGGCAACGCCGACGATTGCGTTGAAGACAGTGTCGGCTCCGTCGGCGGCTGCGAGAGCCGCGAGCCCTGAATCGCCCTCGTAAAGCTTGAACCCGGCGGCGCGGGCGGCAGGCCTGAAACGTTTTGCCGTCTTCGCATCAGCCACGCACACGAGCTTTGGCGCGAATCGCTCGATCTGTTTTTCGAGATCGCGCAGGTTGCCGTAAGCCGCAAGGCCTACGATTTCAACGATGTCCGGCATCCCGGCGGCGGTGTCGAGCGCTGCCGCGCCCACCGATCCGGTGGACCCTAACACAATCAGTTTTTTCTTTGATTTTTCGATAGTGTTCTTCATCAATTCATTCTGACGCTGAAAGCGCTGAGAGCGCTGAAAACGCTGTTTTGATTTTACGCGACTTCGCGGCCAATGCCTTAGAGAGTCTTGCAGGCGGCGACGAAAGCGAGGTCGTTCGAAGGTTCGAGCTTCTCCGCGGCGGAGCGCGCGGAGGCTTCGTCGGCGCAGATTCCGAACATGCCGGAGCCGCTGCCGGTCATTTGCGCTTTGAGGCAGCCGGCTTCGAGCATTTGTTGTTTAATGCTTGAAAGCAACGGATATTTCTCTGAAATGATCGGTTCGAACGCGTTGTAAAGGTTGTCGAGAATGAAAGAGATGTCGCCCGCTTCAAGGCGAGCCGCGATTTGTTCGCGCGCGATAATTTTTCCGCCCTTGTGATTCTTGACCCATTTGTAGGCTTCGCCGGTGGAGACTGAAAAATCCGGTTTAGCGATGACGAGCCAGAGGGGAGCGGGCAGCGCGGGCAGGGGTTCCAGAAGTTCGCCGCGTCCGTGAGCGAGAGCGCCGCCGCTGAGCAGGAAAAACGGAACGTCGCTTCCGACCATCGCCGCAAGTTCGATTTTCTTCTCGCGGCTCAGTTGCAGTTCGAAAATCTCGTCCAAGCCATTGATCACGGATGCCGCGTTGCTGCTTCCGCCGCCGAGTCCCGAGCCGAGCGGAATCACCTTTTCGAGAGAGATCTCCACCGTGTCCGTTTTCTTCATGTCCGTGTTGTCGCGAACAGTTTCAAACGCTTTTATGCAGAGGTTCCTCTTGCCGAACGGTATTCCGGTGTCGCGGCTTCGGAGCGTAGAGTAATCCTGAGCGGACTTTGAGATTGTAATTTTATCGCAAAGGTCCACGGCCTGCATCCACGTGAATATTTCGTGATAGCCGTCGTCGCGCTTTCCTTTGATATCGAGGAAGATGTTTATTTTAGCTGGCGAATTGTAGCTGACTTTATCCACGGTCTTGTATGCTTTCAGAGAATTTTAGGAAGCGCGCCGCAGCGTCGTCTTCCGGATTGAGCTTTAGAGCTTTTCTGAACGATGTGGCGGCTTCGGGCAGCAGCCCGCGTGAGAAGTATGCGATGCCCACATTGCGGTGAATCCTCGGGTCGTCCGGTTTCAGCCGCTCGGCGTTGCGCCAGTGCTCGATCGAGCTGTCGATGTCGGCCATCGCGCGCTTGCCGTAAGCCACGCCGAGATTGAAATGAAAGCGAAGGTTTTCCGGGTCCGAGTTGAGCGCGTTATTAAGCAGGTCGATCGCTTCAGTGTAGCGGCCCTCGGCGATAAGCATGCGCCCCATCTGCGCGTTGTAATGCGGATTCGACGGGTCGCCCTGCATCGCTTTTTCCAGGAGCGGGATCGCCCTGACAGTTTCGCCGCGCTCAAAATGCACGTCGGACGCGAGGCCGAGCGCTTCTATCCAGTCCGGATCGAGGTTCAGGGCCTTGTCCAGATAGCGCAGTGAATCGTCCAGCATCCCTTTTTTGAAATATATCTCTGCGAGCGCTTTGTACGGATACGGGAAGGCGGGATTCGCCTTGAGCGCTTCCTCGAATTCGCGGACCGCGTTTTCAACGTCGTTATTCCGCTCGTACGAAATTCCCAGGTTATAGTGGTTAGTAGCCAGGTCGTGCGATTCCGTCATTGTTCCTCTTAAAGCGGCCGAAGCTTTTTGCTTTCGGCTTTAGTCTAATTTAATTTGTCGCCTGTCAGGCGATTTCGTCTTGAATTCTTTTTGCGGCTGCGGCTGGATCGGCCGCGGCGGTGATTGGCCGCCCGACCACGATGTAACTCGCGCCGCGGTCGAACGCTTCTTTCGGCGTAACGATGCGCTTCTGGTCTCCGACATCATCGCCCGCCGGCCGCACGCCCGGCGTGACAACAAGAAAATCGTCGCCGAAGTGTTCGCGCAGCAGCGCCAGTTCGAGCGCTGAAGCGACGACGCCGTGAAGGCCCGCGCGTTTGGCGACCCCTGCGAGATGGACGACCAGCTTGGGGATGGAGCTTTCAATCAGCATGTCGTTTCGGAGCGTTTCCTCGTTGATGCTTGTCAGAACAGTCACTCCGATGAGGCGCAGGCCGCCCGCAGCATCTCCCGCGGCGTCGGCGGCGTCGCGCGCCGCGCGCATCATGTCGTAGCCGCCCGCTGTGTGGAGCGTCGTCAGCGACGCGCCCTTAGTGGCGATCGAACCGACCGCGCGGTTCACCGTGTTCGGGATGTCGTGCAGCTTCAGGTCGAGAAATGCGCTTTTGCCGGCGCTTCTCAAAAGCTCAAGAACGCGCTCGCCGTCGCGAATATACAGCTCGAAACCGACTTTGTAGAATGACACTAAATCGCCGAGCTTTTCGACCATCGCCTCGGCGGCGTCGTAACCCGGCAAATCAAGCGCGACTATAACGCGATCATTTAGCTGCTCTTTCCCATTTTTCATGTCACGCATTTTATCATCCCGCCGTTCTTTTATCAACTATAGCAAATATGACAATTAAGAGTCATTAATTAGAAATATTTCTCAGGCGCGCGTCGACTTGATCGGGAAAGCGATAGATGGAATCAGTCGAGGTCCAGATCATCCTCTTCCTGCGTGTCCGTTTCGCAATCGCAATCGGGCGTTTCTTCCTTTCTCAAGTCCCGGAGAAAACGCGATAGATTGAGCCGGAACCCGGCGCGCGCGGCGCAATTCAGGTCGACAATGTTCGCCGGCAGAGCGGCCGGCGTCATTCCGAGCAGCGTCTTCGCGACGCCAAGGCTCGGGCCGGCTTTCAGCATCACGAGAAGTTCCTTGTCGTTGGATATCGTGAAAAGCTTGAACAGAGTCACGGCGATTTTGTAATCATCGCCGCTGAGCATGTTGGAGTTCTTGCTGCGGTGAACTACGTTCAGCGGCCCGAGGTCGAGTTCGCGCTCGTGAACGACATCTTCGTCCCGTGTTCCGTCCAGACGGTACCGCTGCCGCTGAAGCTCCCGTTTCTTGATGAGTCCGAAAAGAAACTCCGGCCCGGCGCCGTATTCTGTTTTCCATACGAAATTACGTTCGATAGCTTTTTGAAAGTCCATTAATTACGCTCCGGCCGCGCGCGGAGGCGCTCGTGTCCGCGGCGGGCTGTGTTCTTATTTGCCTGAATATTTGTCCTTCAGCCACTTTATCAAATTGTCGCGCGGCGTTTGCGCGCCGACGACATTGTACTCGTTTTGCCACGCCTGCTTGTCGAGCAGCATCATAATGAATTGATTGCCCTTTACCTTCTCGGTGTTAAAGACAACGTTAAGCGTCCCGCATTTAACTTTTATTGTTTTCCCCTCGACTTTTCCCCGGTAAACTTCGTTTACCCTTACGGTGAGAATCCATTTTTTCAACTGATAGTCGTACTGCTTTTCCTTTTCGACTTCCGCCGAAATAACAGTTCCGAGAATGACATTCGGCGCCCTGTTGAACTGCGCTTCAATGTTGGTCTCGAACGGCACGACCTCGACCGTGAGGCTCTTTTCGAGCTTCCGAGTCACGACGTTCAGCGCGCGTCCTCGCTTTCTTACGATATTGATGATGTCAGCGCGCAATTGCGAATTGGCGCCGACATCTATGTGGGCGATGAGCGCTACGTCGAGAAACGGGTATCCGTCGTTGAGCGTCGCCAAGGAATTCGGCTCGAAATCAGTCGCGTTAAAGTAGACGTTGATTTTAAATTTTGACGGACGGGGCCTGCGATAATCAATAACCGGAGCCCCGTAGAAGGCGCCTTTCGGCCGCGTCAGCGAGCCGGCCACGTAGCCGGATATATCATTGTACTGCGGTTTTAGCGCGAGCAGATCCTTGTTGATCGCGTTGATGACCGATTCGAGCGCAGCGCCGACTTCTTTCCGGGGCAGGGCGCGTTTCACTTTGAGGGACACCGCGTTCGAACGCGCCAACCCGTTCCACCAGTTCCTCTGTTGCTTTTCGGTTATAGTGTAATTGGCGTCGTATTCCGCTGTGATCGAGTGTTCGCCTTCCACGAGGCGAGTGAATGTGATCTGGAGAATAGGGGCGCGCTGCCCGGGATCGAGGCGCAGCGCGTTTTTCGGGTCCGGGGATTCAGGAATAACCGCCTCTCTCTTGAAAATCCCCGAGCCCCACGACTCGACGCCGTCCATGAAAATCCGGAAAGTCGATCCGTCGGCGCCCGACGGCGACCAAACCCGCTTGAAAAAACGCGTCTTATTCGATTCGTTCTTGAGATAAACAATTATCTGAGGCGCGTTGCCGGGTTTGTAGGTTGTTTGCGGGCTGTCGAGATAGATTCGCAGCGTGTCGTCATATGTCCTCTCGACCGCATCCTCGGGCGCGAAAACTTTTTTCGCATTTCGTTTTTTCACCGCTATTTCATTTCCGGTATCCTGCGCGAAAACAAGCGGCGCGAATGAGATGATCAATGCGACCAGAGCGCCGGCGAACACACATTTTGCAAATGCTGCGTTTTTCATTTATCACCCGTTTGATCCGTCTTTAGCCCGACATGGAGCTGTATAAATTAAAGATATAACAGCAAAATATATTACAGTTTTTCTTTTTTGATGTCCTTTTCGTATTGAGCGCGCTGTTTTTTGAGGTATCCCGGCTTCGGGACATCCCACCAACCGACCGCCGGGCTTCCGCTGAGCGGGTGGTCCCGGTGAATTTTGATGTCGAGCAGCGCCGGCCTGCCGGCTTTCAGGCAGCGGGCGAGGGCGGGCCCGATCTCTTCATGCTTTGACGTCTGTTCCGCGTAGCAGCCCATGGCCTCCGCGATCTTTTTGAAATCGACAAAATGAGGCTTGCCGTTCGGCAACAGAAAATCGGTGGCGATCGCGCGGCTGGGGCCGAACGCGTCCATCTGCAAGTCCCGTATCGCCATCCAGCAGGCGTTGTCCATTACGACCATTACGATGTTGACTCCGAGTTCGACCGCTGTCGTCAGTTCCTGCATAGTCATCTGGAAATCGCCGTCGCCAACGATTCCGACAACCTGCCGCTTCGGATGCGCAAGCTTGACGCCGATCGCAGCCGGCAGCGCGAATCCCATCGTTGAGAAGCCGCCCGTAGTGATGCATGTCCCCGGTTCGGGAAACGGGAACTCCTGAAGCAACTGCGCCTGCGCATTTCCGGACGATGTCACAATAAACGCGTCGCCGGCGGCGACGTTCCTGATTTCGCGCAGAACTCGTGAGATCGTCGGCGGGTTAAGTTTCATCCCGGCCAGCCTGTCAGTGTGTCTTTGCCACTTCGCTTTTTCAGCCTGCAGTTCCTTGTAATAAGCGGAGCGTGTGAAGTCGGATTTTTTGATTTTCTTTTTGATTTGCTTCGTCAGTTCCGCGAGTGTGGGTTTTGCGTCGGCGATGATGCCCACTTCGACCGGATAATTTTTTCCTATTTCCGAGGGGTCGAGATCGACATGAATAAGTTTCGTCGGCGGTATGGCGAAGGCTGCGCCGTGTTTGTAGCTGCAGGCGGTTTCATCGGCGAAGCGGCAGCCGACGGAGAGCAGGACGTCGGCGGTCGAAGTCATCTTCAAGCCGACGGTGGTGCCTTTCGAGCCGGTGTGCCATGCGTAGAGCGGGTGGCTCTCCGGGAACGCGCCTTTGCCCTGCATGGTTGTGACGACAGCCGCGCCAGTAGCTTCTGCGAGAGCGAGGAGTTCTTTGTAAGCGCCTGCGGAATGCACACCGCCGCCGGCGAGGATGACAGGCCGTTTCGCGCCTGCGAGCAGCTTGACCGCTTTTTCGATCTCCGCCGGGTCCGGCATAGGAATGCCGGCTGCGCTTCGCTTGTCCGGATCGGGAATCTCTACGTCGACCGTAGCCGCGCCGACGTCCATCGGAACGTCTATAAGGACAGGTCCGCGCCGTCCGGTCATCATTATGTTGAACGCGCGCGCCATGATCGTCGGCAACTGGCCTGCGCTGTCCACCTTCCAGTAGCGTTTGACGACAGGTTCGAGAACGCGCGGAAAATTCGCGTCGTGCGAGCGCTCGATCTCCTGCAGAAGTCCGTGGCCGCGCATGTGGACGTGCGCGTTTCCGGTGACGATCAGAACGGGCGTTGAATCCGCGAACGCCGTCGCCGCGCCGATAGCCGTGTTGATGGCGCCCGGGCCGATGGATGTGAACACCATCAGCGGCCGCCCCGTCGCCCGGTAGTATCCGTCCGCCATGTGCACGGCGCACATCTCCTGCTTCGCCTGCAAAACCTTTATCTTTTTCTCGCGTCCGATGAATGCGTCGGCCACCGGCAGGCAGCCGTGCCCCGGTATCCCAATAGCGTAAGGAACTTTATGTTTGATCAGGGATTCGACAATTATTTCTCCGCCCGTCAACTTCATGAATGCCTCCGAGTGTTTTAGCGCGGCGTTTGGCCGCGACAATTCTTATTTTGCCGCGAAAGGAACTCCGTACTTGCCGCGCGATGCGATTTTATCCAGCGACTTGCGCGGCCGCTCATCCGGCGCCTCCGCCGGAATGCCTATCGGCAACAAAGCAAGCAGATACATTCTTTCGGGCAGAGCGAGTTCCGCGCGGATTTCCTCGTAAAGCTCATTAAGGGCGCCGGTCACTTCGTTTCCGAAAGCGCCGACAATGCACATGCCGAGTCCCTGATTGACAGCCTCGACGCACATGAATCCGTAGGCGATGCCGAGTTGTTCGAACGTCCGCGCGAGGATAACCGAAGGTCCGTTCTCGGCCACGCAGTAAACCGGGTCTTTCAGGATGAAATTATCAACAATCTCCGCGGTCGCCCTCATGACGCCTTTCTCGATCAGTTCCATCAGCGCCTCGCGGTTTTTCGGCTTGTCCCATGCGCTCACGTCGCCGCAGACGGCTATCACCGACGGCGCGGAAGCGACGAACTTCTGCCCCTTCGAAAGCGCCACGAATTTCTGCTTCAACGCAGCGTCTTCCACAACAATAAAATGCCACGGCTGCACATTTTCCCATGACGGCGCCCTTCGGCCCGCATCGAGCACTTTCTCAAGAGCCGTCTCCGGCACAGAGTCTTCCTTAAAGCGCCGTATGCTCCGCCAGCCTTGTATCGCTTCAGTCGCGTCCATGGTTCCAGCCTCCGATTAATCGTATTTCAGTATAAAATGATTATCCCGAAACGGGGCGCCTGTTGCAAGAATAAGTGGAAATTTTTCATAAAATTCACGGCTGAAGCTATAATATTCCGGGCGGAAAAATTGAGATGAGAGAAGCGTCGTACATAAAACTGCATGAGAGCGGCGAGCTTGCGCGGCGCGCGGCGAGCGCGAAGGAGATGCTTTTGGCATGCTCGCTGTGCCCGCGAAATTGCGCGGTGAACAGGCTTGCGGGCGAGAAGGGCGTCTGCGGCGCAGGCGCTGAAGCGCGCGTATCAAGTCATAACGCTCACGCCGGCGAGGAGCCGCCCATCTCAGGCGACAACGGCAGCGGCACGATTTTCCTCACTCATTGCAATCTGAAGTGCATCTTTTGCCAGAATTACCCGATCAGCCACCTCGGAAACGGAACGACCGTGACGCCCGAGCGAATGGCGGAAATGATGCTCTCGCTTCAGAATCGCGGATGCCACAATATCAACTTCGTGACGCCGACTCACTACATGCCGCAGATTGTCGAAGCGTTGGACATCGCGGCCTGCGCCGGGCTGCGCATTCCGATCGTTTATAATTGCGGCGGTTACGAAAGTCTCGACGCCATCCGGCTGCTCGACGGAATCGTCGATATCTACATGCCCGATATCAAATACAGCGAGGAAGGACCGGCGATCATGCTTTCGAAGGCGCCGGACTACTTCAGGCGTTCATGCGAGGCGATTAAAGAGATGCATCGGCAGGTTGGGAATCTTGAAATAGAAGAGGGCGGAATAGCTTCGCGAGGTTTGTTGATTCGCCATCTTGCGCTCCCCGGCGGCATGGCCGGCAGCCGCAAGTCGCTCGAATTCATCGCCCGGGAAATCTCGCCCCACACCTTCATCAGCGTCATGTCACAATATTTTCCCGCGCATAAAGCTTTGCAAATCCCCAAAATGGCGCGCAAAATCACAATTGATGAGTATCGAGAAGTTGTTGAAATTGTTGACGAACTTGGCCTTGAAAACGGCTGGATTCAGGGCGACACATAACCATCGGCAGCGACGATATTTGGCGAAACTCCAAAAACATTCAAAACATTTGCGTTTCCGCTGTATGCAAAAAGCAGCATAATCTGCAAAAATATGCATTCGAAATTCTGCTGAAATGAAATGCCAACAAAAGTTAAATTTAGAATTAATTGCGCAAAATTGAGAAAAATTTATATGAAGTTGTCAATATGGTACGCTAATTGATGTTAATATATTAATTATATGGGAAGGAACAAATGATGACAACAAATGCGTCCCATAAATTACTAATAATCATAGGCGCAATAATTGTTGCTTTGCTTATCGGGAATAGCGCGAAAAGCGATGTGGCGCAGCGATTAAATTACCAAGGCCGGATAGTCGATGCCAATGGCGTTCCTGTTGCAAATTCAACATACAGCATAGAGTTTCAGATATTTGACGATGTGGCGGCTGGAAGTTCGGTATGGGGACCGGAGACACATGGCAGCGTTACGTTGACAAACGGACTGTTCAGCGTTGAACTTGGAGACACGGTTGCGCTGTCGAGCATAAACTTCAATCAGGATTGCTGGCTTCAAATCACAGTCGCCGGAACGGCATACTCGCCCCGGCAGCGTCTGACAGCGGTAACTTATGCGCTGACAGTTCCTCTTTTAAGCATCACGAACGGAAAGCTGGCTGACAGCGCTGTCAACAGCGCGAAAGTGCAGGATAACACGCTGACGGCGGCTGATTTTCTGGTGAATGTCGTCAGCAGCGTTGACGGAGTGACGAACGACGGCGGCGACATAGATCTGATAGGCGGAACCGGCATTACAATCACGCCCGACGACACGGCAAATACGATAACCATCGCTCCGAACCTCGGTTCTATAGACCACAACAGCCTGATGAATCTGACAACCGGCGATCCGCACACACAGTACTTCAACCTTTCACAAAGTGAAACCGTGTCGGGCATCCCGGCATTCAACGGCGGCACAACCGGTTCATCAGCGCCATTCACCGTGGATTCCACTTATGTTGTAAGCAGCCTGAACGCCGATTATCTGGACGGGCAGCACGGGTCATATTATCAGAACGCCGACAACATAAACGCCGGAACGCTGGGGACCGGTTATTACTCAGCCTATGCCGATCTTTCGGCGGAAACCAAGATCGGAACCGGCGCGGCGCAAGTGGCGGCCGGTAACCACTCGCACACAAATATGGTGACGGGCACAGGCACTGCCACGCGTGTGGCTTTCTGGGACACGGCGAGCACGATTTCCTCAAATGCCAATCTATACTGGGACAACACGAACAGCCGTCTCGGTATCGGCACAACCTCGCCGTCAGTCGGCCTTCACGTTTCCGGGAACGCATTTTTCGACCTGCCGGCGGGCACAGCGAATGAGAGGA
>JBAYJY010000128.1:0-12442 GCA_041664945.1 bacterium
GCCCGGATATGCGAACGGACTTGTTGTCTCCAGTTTAACCACCTGCCGCGAGTAGCCGGGGGTTGCCGCATTCGCAATGTTATGGCCGATCGTGTCCATGACACGCCGCTGGGTCAGTATCGCTCTCCGCATCGTTTCGATCCCGAAAAATGTTGATCGCATAAAAGCACCTCGGTAGTTTGTCGCGCGGCGCGCCGCGCGCGGCTCTGCTTTAGACTTCCTTGTTAATAAGACCCCGCACCTTAGGTTCGGAACCTTTCATTCGGCCCGTTCCTTCATACAGGTTGTCCAACGTCCGGTCGGACGAAAGTAAATTCACGTTGTAATTCACAAAATTCATCGCTTCCTTTATCAGTTCGGCGTTCGAACGATTCGCAACAGCGACTTTGTTAAGCGATTCCATCAAGCCAACAGCGTTCTTTTCGAGAGTGTCTTTTTCCTCGGGCGGAACAGCCGCTAAAACCTCTTTCAGAGTCGGCGCCCCGCCTTGCTCAGGAAGACATTCCTTTACAGCCTCAACCCTCTTGTTCTCAGTCAATTCAAGTTCGTGGATATATTCTTTCTCTTCCTTAATAATTTTTGTGAGTTTGTTCATGTCGCCGTCTATCAAGGCTTTCTCTTTCTTTGTTAAAAGATTGAGAAATTTTGAATATTGCTTTGCCTGTTTCTTCATAATTTCGCTAAGTTCGGCCCAAGGATTCGTTTGCTTTGCGGTCATTTCACAGTCTCCTCGACGGACACGCTGTTGACCGTCTTATATTCCGCCGTCTCCGACGTTTTTTTTTCCGGCTCGCATTCGTCTTCGCAAACATCTCCGGCTAATCCGAGAAATCTGTCGATCACCTTGCCGGGATCGCCGTGTTTTTCCCACCACCGCGGCGCGTCGAACGCTCCGTCGTTTTCGAGCGTTTCCAGAATGAACTCTACCCGGTTCTTGTATGTGTGGTCCGCCAAAACGCGCTGGCGTCCTAATTTCGCTTTTTCTTTTCTCTCTTCTTCGTGTGTAAGATAATAGCCGACGAGATCCGGCAATTCGTCGATTGTCTTAAAAGTAACCGTTTCTTTCTCTCTGTCGAAAAGAGTATCGAAATCCTTTTTATAATCGGATATAAGGAATCCTCCACACGCCATGCAGTCGAACACGCGCATGTTCAGGCTCGAAATGCCCTGATCCACCGTTAAGTTAATATTTACTTTCGAGTAATTGTATACCTTCGCGAGATCGGACTCATTGTCCGCCACGCCGCGGATGCAGTCGCGGAAACGCGTATCGTGCGCGTTCTCCCAATCATACCCCCACACAACCAGATTAAATTTACAATCCAACAGCTTCCTTAACATAAATTCGCGCTTCGTTGTGTATGATCCGACGAAAGAGACATCAGCCCCGTATTTCTTCGCGTCCTCTTCGTTATATGGCAGTTTTTTGAATCTCCGTATATTCGTTCCGATCGGCATATAGTAGGATTTCTTTATTCCGATCTTCTTCATTTCATCCGTAAAATGATGATCCCAGATGAAAAAATAATTGTTTTCCGGATGCCATGCCTCGAACGCGCCGTCGAAAATACGGTTATCCAGCGGACTGTCATAAAATATCGAAACCGAAGGAATGTCGAGATAAGTAAAAAGATCCACCGGCGCGCCTGTTTCTATCTGGAAAGAAATAATATTATTGCAACCGTAGGCGATAATTAGGTCGGGAAGATTGTTGCGGAGAGCCTCTTTGATCGTTTGTATCATAATCATTGAAGCCTCATTTTTTGGCAAATGAGAGAGGTTCCGCAGGTCCGCTACCGTCGTGTTATGTCCGAGCGCGCTGAAAAAAGCCTGCAGATCAAGCATCACATACGGGCCGGCGCGTCCATCGAATTTAATAAATAGAGCGTTCATTTTTTCTCTTCGGGCTGCGTTATGGCTGTCCCTTGAATGTTCTGCGCCTGTTCAGCGCTCTGCTTTGATATAACTGGCCGCGATAGCTGGTCGTACAGCATCTTCGCGATGCCGATTCCCTCGCCCGGTCCCGCCGCCATCTTCTTGCTCATTTCTTCATCCAGCATGTCGCGGAATATCTCCTCGCCGCGGCCGCCGTTGATAAGCTTGGTTTCATGCACCGTCTTACGCATCTCTTTAAGCAGCATATAAATAAAAACTGATTCGAGATCGCGCGTCGCGGCGTCGAGCGACTTCGCATCCTTCGCCGCTGCGCCTTCCGCCGCCGAACTCTTCTGCGCGTTCCGTAGCTTGTTTTCGAAACCAGTCGCGCCTTGGTCGGAATCGTAATATGACGGTCTTATGCCTTGAAAACCTGTTAAGTCCATGTTGCGCCTCTCATTGTCCGCCTGCGGCGGATTTAGATCATTTCTTCTGTTACATTACAACCAGCTCGGCCTGCAAAGCCCCAGAGACTTTCAGAGCTTGGAAAATCGCGATAATATCGCTCGCAGTCACTTTCATCTTGTTCATCGCATCGACTATATCAGAGGCCGACACGCGCGTGAAAGCCACTTTATTTTCAACCACTTTCGTTGTTGACTGCGGAATGACGACTGTGTTTCCGCCCGCGAACGGAACGAGCGGCTGATTTACGTTCGTATTCGGCTTGATCGACACCGTGAGCGTTCCGTGCGCTATCGCAACCGGCGTTATCGTCACGTCTCCGCCCATCACTATTGTTCCCGTCTTTTCGTTTATTACAACTTTCGCGACCTGATCCTGTTCAATCTGCAGATTCTCCACTTCCGAAATGAACGGCACTACATTTTCAGACGATGCATCCGGAACGGAGATTTTTATTGTCGCCGAATCAGTTGCCTTTGCAGTGCCTTTTCCGAATCTGAGATTGATCTTATCTGAGATATGGGCTGCGGTCGTAAAATCCGGATTATTAAGATTTAGATATATATTATTGTCCTGAGAGATAATTTCGGCAGGCACTTCGCGTTCCACCGAGGCGCCGCCCGCTATGCGGCCCACGTTGGGATGCCCTTTCTTGTTCGAACCGCCGCCGCCCTTCTCGCTCCAGCCGCCGAGCGATATCGCGCCCTGAGCGACTGCGTACACCTTTCCGTCCGCGCCCTTTAGAGGCGTCATTAACAGCGTGCCGCCGCGCAGAGTATTGGCGTCGCCGACGGAGGAAACGACGGCGTCAATGGAATCTCCGCTCTTTACGAATGAGGGCAGGCTGGCGGTGACCATAACCGCCGCGGTGTTATTCGCGTTAATGTCGCCTATGGCCACATTGATTCCGAGCCGTTCGAGCAGGTTCGCGATAGTCTGCTTGGTCATTCGAACGCCGTCTCCGGTGCCCGCCAAGCCGACCACGAGTCCGTAGCCGAACAGTTGGTTTTCACGCACTCCAGCCACTCTCGCCACATCCTTGATACGGGCGCCGAACGCCGCTGAGCCGGCGAGTGTGACCGCCAATAGAGTTATGCTAATTATTCGATAGGCTGTTTTCATAATGGCCCCTTAGAATATGAGATCGAACAGCTTGTTGAGTATTCCGGGTTTCTGACGCTTGGCGATCGGACCCTTGCCCTCGTAGCGCAGATTCAGATTGGCTATCACCGACGAGCCGATCTGGTTATTGCGCGCCACATCGTTCGGGCGGATTACGCCCGAAAGAACTACCGTCTGCGTCTCGGCGTTGACCACCATCGACTTCCTCGCCTCGATCAGCAGGTTGCCATTAGGCAAGACCTCCATGACTTCGGCCGAGATCGTCGTCGCCAGCGTGCTGCCGGACGATGTATTCCCGTCCGCGCTGTACTGGTCGCCGGCCTGTATCCCGAAAGCCTGAAGAAACTGGCCTATGAAGCCCGTTCCCGTGCTGCTGTCCATTTTTTCGTTCTGCTTGATGCTCGATTTCGACTTCTGCGTCGCGCTCGTATTCTCGTTCACCACGATCGTGACTATGTCGCCGACGTACAGAGCCTTCTTGTCGGCATACATCGATTCGCTGTTGTCGTTCCACAGCGAGCCGGCCGACGCGCGAAACGCGATCATCCCGGCGGCCATCATAATTAGAGCTATCATTCTGATCTTTTTCATGGTTGCAGCCTCCACCTTATTTCCCATTGACTTCGACGGTTTTGGAATCGATCACAATTCCGTCGATGACTTTGCGGGAACTCTCGATCACTACGCGGATGCTTTCCCCTTTGTAGCCTTTTTCAAGAGCCTTGCCTTGTGCGGTTATATCGAACCCGCCGCCGCTGAACACAACCGTCACCGGATCCCCGGAGTAAATGTCCGCGACATCCTCGACTTCAGAGTGCGTAAGCACATCGCCTGACCGCAATGCTCTAAGCGTTTTCTTGCCCAACGCTTCTTCGATCGTTCCGTACGCGCCCGGCTTCAGTTTCGCGAGGTCCATTTTCTGAATCGTCAAATCCTCTTCGAGCATCGTGTGCGCAACCGGCATATCTTTAGCCGCGGCGACCACATCCGCCATGACTCGAACATACGATGTCAGCGTCACAGTTCTTTTCAACTCGCCATTCAGATAGACTTTCCCGATGAAATTCTGGACTCCATACCGTTTCGGCCGGTTTTCCATCTCAAACGCCATTTTGACGTCGCCATACGGCAGAATGATCGTCAAAGGCGAGGATTTCGCTTCAATTGTAAGATTCTGCGCATGGGCGGTCATATTCTGCTTCAAAAAATCAATCCCGGCGTCCATCAACTGCGAACCAGTAATAATTGTAGCCTTTCGATGAACAACAACCTTGTCCGGGATGTGAAGCGTGAAGCCGCTTACATTGACGCCGGCTTTGTACAAGCGCCCTTTGATCTGAGCCGCGTTGAACTTGAAATCAGAATTCGGGGGCGGGGCCAATCCGAGAACCATTTTAGAGATGCGGTCCTTTTCGCTGTCGGAAACGCCTGTGACAACCGCCAAATCGCCTACGAGGATGTTTGAACCGACCACATCCGCGCGGCTTCTGACGGTGATGCTGCCGGCGGCAAGCGCTGGAGCGCAGAATACCACGACAACAGCGAAGATCGCCGCTATCCTCGGCATCTGCCGCATCGTTCCGATTCTTTCTCTAAGGGCCGGGCTCAATTCATTTACCTTCGCTTATTCATTCGCTTAACGGATCATTACCGTTTCAGGTTGTTCGCAACTCCGAGCATGTCGTCAGAAGTCTGGATCGCTTTCGAATTGACTTCGTATGCGCGCTGAGCGACGATCAGATTGACCATTTCCTCGACCACTTTAACGTTGGACTGTTCGAGGAAGTTCTGTTGCAGGGAGCCGAAGCCTTCGAGCAGCGGCTGGCCCTCAATCGGCGGTCCTGACGCGGCATTTTCGACGTACAGGTTGTTCCCGATGCGGTTAAGGCCGGCCGGGTTTACAAAGCGCACCAGCGTGAACTGGCCGATTTCCTGCGGATCCACTTGGCCCGGCAGAGTGACAGTTACGGCGCCGTCTTCCGTTACGTTGAAGCGGAGCGCATCCTGTGGAACCGAAATGGGCGGTTCGAGGTAGTAACCGTTGGCGGTGACGACCGAACCTTCTTTGTCGATCTTGAAGGAACCGTCGCGCGAGTATCCTATTTCGCCATTTGGCATTTTGATCTGAAAGAATCCCTCGCCTTCGATGGCGATGTCATACTGATGATCCGTCTCAATTATGTTGCCCTGCATGAACATTTTCTGTTCCGCAACGGGCCTTACGCCGAGACCGATCTGCAGAGGAACCGGAATCGAAGCTCCCTGAGTGATCGGCGTGCCGGCTTCCCGGAGCGTCTGATAAAATAAATCTTGAAATTCGAGCCGTGATTTTTTGAAGCCTGTCGTGTTAACGTTTGCCAGATTGTGCGCGATGTTGTCGGTGTTTAGCTGTTCGGTCAGCATCCCCGAAGCAGCTGTGTATAACGCTCGCATCATAATAGACTTACCTCCGTAAGTTCGCCGCGTAGCGGACGCGGCTTGTGTGTTTTATTGCGATACCATGGGAAGACGGCGTGGCTTTGGGCCGATCCGGGACCCCTGATGGGGCAGAACGCTGCTGTGGTCGGGTCCGCTTCAATCGGTCGGCGATCCCTTTAGCCCCTGCGAGCAGTCCGGCTAATTCGGTTTCCGCAGCATGGTTTCGCTTTATTAAATTGTGCTTGCTTCTTCTCCTTCGCCCTTCAGCTGTTATAGCTTCGCGATCTCATTCGCAGCTTGCCCGATAAGCGCATCCTTCGTCGTCACAACTTTCGAGTTCGCTTCGTACGTCCTCATAACGTCAATCATGCTTCTAAGCATCGTTATCGTGTTCACGTTCGACTGTTCGAG
Source organism: bacterium (assembly GCA_041664945.1). Taxonomy (GTDB): domain Bacteria; phylum UBP15; class UBA6099; order UBA6099; family UBA6099; genus JBAYJY01. The sequence continues at coordinate 6,292 of JBAYJY010000128.1, forward strand.
AACTCCCTGCCGGATAGTCAGGTCCTTCGCTATGTAAGGCTGCGGCAACTCCTTCGGAACCGTGAACATGTCGTGCCCGACCTTCTTGATTGTCTTGTAGTCGTCCACGGTCACGACCTTGATTTTGTCGAGATATTCATCGCTCTTCGCTCCGACGTATATTACCCCGGTCTCATCGACGTTGAAATTCTTGCCGTCCAGCACTAACGGGCCGTTCTCGCCCATCACTCTGTAGCCGAGCTTCGTAACGAGTTCCTTGTTGGCGTTGATCGTGAAGTTTCCCGAACGAGTCAGGCGTTCTCCGAACGGGGTGTCAACTACGAAGAATCCCTGCCCGTCAATCGCGAGATCGAACTTGTTTTCCGTCGGCTGAAAGTTGCCTTTCGTAAAATCCGTGGCTATCTCATCCACGACGGCTCCCATAGTATTCAAACCGACCATCGGCCGCAAATCCATGTTGCCCTCGATGCCCGAGACCTTCAGGTAAGTGTCGTTCAGGCGGTGAACCAGCATCTGCGGGAAAGACTTTATCGCTCCGGCGTTCTGCTTGAAACCGGTTGTGTTAACATTCGCCAGATTGTTTGATATATAATCAAGCTTAATTTCCTGAACCAACATTCCCGTCGTGGCTGTGTATAATCCTCTGTCCAATTTTCCACCTCCCTTCTCTATATAGATGAACCGGCGCGCAAACACAAATATACACGCAATATCCCGGTTTCCGCCTATTTTATAAAATAAATTCAGATAACGCAAGGGTTTTCATACAAAATATATATCACATATATATAATACTCAGAGCAGTTTTAACTGATGACGACATTGTCGCGTTCTAACGTCATTTGATCCGGATTGGCCAGTTTGATCATTCGGATTTGCCAGTAACAATGTATTCAACATAGTAAAAATAGCCTGATTTCAGGTTTTTCGGTTTGATTTTTCTTCCGATTCTCAGATTCCCTGTTTCCGGCAGATCAATGTCTTTTAGTGTTTCACGGTATTTTTCATCCCCGGACATGTCTTTGAAAACAACGGCGACATCCACTTTACGCGCCGGACCTTCATTAACGATTACCGGTTCGAGCGTGTCGGATGCGGAAATTACCATATCGCCGTTCAAAGCCTCAATAAAAATCGGTCTGTAAGCCATATGCGTGGCGTAATACGCGAGTTTCGGCCTTCGCTGCATATCGCGCAAGCCTTTGAAATAGCGGCCGTTATGCCGTCCCTCGGCGCCAGTGCATATCGACATTCCATCAGCGTCCTCGGTCCTGTATGCGGCGATATTGTTGAACATGACAAGCGCCTGATAAGCCTGCGATATTTCCCACTCGCTGAAATCGAGGTTGCGCCCGAGACGAGCCTTCTCGTGTTTAGCGGCGCTGCTCCCGCTTTCCTCCCATTTGTGGTAATACCGCTCGTCGCGGTACAGTTCCCAGTTGGGCATGCCTTCGGCTCCGAATTCGCTAACCATGAAAACCTTGTCTTTTTTGAAAAGGTCGCCCTTGCCGGCGCCCCACCATATTTCCATCCACGGGCCGTACCAGCCGGGATATGGGTGCGTGTCCCAGAAAACATTAGAAGCCCAGAATGAGCGCGGAGATTTTCCGCTGCCGGGGTAAGACAGTTCCTTGCCGCGGCCGGGCGACAGTCTGTAGAAATCCGATTTCCCCTCGAATTGGACGTACCAGAACGAAATCGGGATGATGAAACGGCTCGGATCTATCGAATTGGCAAGATCGTAATATTCGTCGCTGAAAATCCTCGCGCGGTCGTCCCATACATCGTCGTTGTAATATGTTTCATTTCCGCTTTCCCATGCGAAAATCGACGGGTGGTTGCGGACCTCCTTCATCGACGGTTCGGTGTACGCCTGCATCAGAGGTCTGAATTCCTCCGGCGCCCTGTTCCCCCAATGGAACCATTGGCGTGGCGACCAAATTACAAACATTCCGAACTGGTCGGCGAATTCAAGCCAGCGCGGATAATTCGTGCCGAGCCCTTCAGCTGGATGAAACCGCATCATGTTCACATTCGCTTTTTTGTTGTCCATTATGTCCTGCGCCATCCAGCGGTCAGGAGGAGCGATGCAATACAAATCATCGTCCCGCTCCGGCGGGAAAGAATGAGTTTCGAGAACGCCTTGAATGCGGTAGCGGCGCCCGTTGACAAAAAGGTCGCCATAACGGTCTTCGAGCGTGACGACGCCGAACGTCAGCGCGATATCGTCAATAGGAGTTCCATTCTCATCCCTGACCGTCAACCTAAGTTCGTACAATTGCGGCGATTCGGGCGACCATGGCTCTGGATTCTTCAATGCTAACGGCTTCTCGAACCTTTGCTCACGCGGGACATGGTTCATGGCGACAAGGCCGTTTATCGTAAAGACATCTGATTTCTCTTTTGCGCCGATTTTCAGCGACGCCGTGTTCCCGCGTATGAAAACCGTGGCATTCACAGGCGAATATTCAAATTTATGAAAATTATCTTTGCCGAAAGAAACGACTTTCGTATCTATGTAATTCACTTCGGTTTCGACAGGATGCGCCGGACTGCCCATTACGAACTCGAACGCCCATAGCCCCGGCGTTGTTTTCAGCTTAAATACGGCTGGTTTGCTTCCCTCGACAGCGTCCCGTTTCAGGTCCGCCCCCACAGGATCGACATGTGTTGTATCCGGATAATCGACTGCTTTTAACCCGTCTGTTTTTTCCCAACCATAACCTTGTTGCGCGTTATATTTAATTTCAGAAGTAACGAGTTCATATCCGGACGTGACAGGCGAGTCAGCGGTCCCGAAATCGAGCGCATAATAAGTCGGCGAATCCGTTCCAGAGCCGGCCAGAACCGACACAGGATAAACAGCTTCAGCCGCCTCCGTTACCGACTCCGCCGGGAACCATTTGCGCACCGTAGCTTCGACCTTTCCGTCGAATTGATTCCCGGTGAAATTTTTCAGCGTAAACTGAAGCTTTAACTCCGCGGATTTTTCATTAAGTTGCTTTGTGGTTATGTATGCGTTATCTATGAAAACAGCGCCGGTTTCGATCAGCTCCGCACGGCCTACAAATCCCCATCCCATGTATTTCGAAGGCTCATCCGGGCTCGCGCTTTCGCCGCGTTGCTTATGGTCTTTTACGTGAATCGCAATCAGATTGTCAGCATTTTTTTCGAGCCAAGTCGTAAGGTCGACCTTGAATGGCGCGGAAACAGAGTGACAGGCATCCGGCCCGACGACTTTCCTGCCGTTCACCCATATTTCGCTTTGCCCGAGTATTCCCTCAAAAGCGACGAACGCCTTGTCGTAAACTCCCGTTTTCCACGTGGCGCGCATCCATAAATCACGCGTTTCCGAGCCTTTCACAACTTTCGGCAAACTTTCAGTTTGTTCCCACTTCGAATCGTCGAAATCGCGCGCAAACCAGCCGAGAGATTCGCCTTCATCCGACAAAGCCCACCGCCAGCGGTCCATTCGTCTCGAACGCCGAACGACAGGTTCCGGCTGCGGTTTCAATTCCTTTATCTTCTTTTCGATTTCGTCCGGGTACGTCGCATATTCGTCAAGCTTAATGCCGCCAAAATATTTCTTCAAAAATTCACCGTAATTTTTTAAATAATCTATCCTTTCTTCAACGCCCCACCCTTCCATTCCGCCGGAATAAAAATCTGTCCGCCCGTCCTTGCCAGGCATTTCGTCATAGAGAAAAAACTCGGCGCCGCGTGATAGTTCCCCGGCAAATCCAGACCTTCCGGCGACCATAGCCGCAATAATGATCAACGATACTATGATGATCTTTTTCATTAATACCTCCATGATAAAAGTGCGGACGGAATGTACTTTGCTCATCATTTGGGAACGAATGTGAGAAAACTGAAAATTGGAAGATACATGGCGATCGCTATAAAAGCCACAATGCAGGCCACGAAAATCGTAAGAAGCGGTTCGAGAATGATGATCAGGCGCTTAGTGAGAAAAGCAAGCTCCTTGTCGAGCGCTTCCGAACATGAAATCAGCAATTCAGGAAGGCGGCCGCTTTGTTCGCCGGCGGAAATCATGTAGGTGACAATCGGCAGAAAATTCTTCGACATCCGCAACGTCGTTGAAATCGAGCCGCCGGCTTCAACGCTTTCCAGAATCGCGTCTATATCCTTTTCGATGTGGACATTATTGACGATTGACTTTGTTGTTTCGAGCGAAGTTATGAGAGGAACCCCGCAACGAAGCATGGAACCAAGCGTATGTACGGTGCGTGATATCAAAATCCGCCTGTTAATCTGGCCGGTAAGAGGCATGTTCATGAAAAATCTGTCATAAACGGCGCGGCCGCTCGGATGATTCTTCAAAAAAAAGTAAGCCAAAAGCGACAAGCCGCCGGCGGCGGCGAGAGCTATCCAGTTATGAATCACAAAATTGCTTGTGTTTATTAACACCCGCGTGGCGAATGGCAGCGTAAACTTAGACTGGGCATATATCTTTGCGTATGCTGGAATAACCTTGAACATGATGATTGCGACAGCGACGACCGCTACGGTCATGATGATTTTGGGATAAGTGAAAGCCTGCTGAATCGCCCGCTTCAGTTCTTCGTCTTTTTCAAGATAATCGGCCACTCTTTCGAGCACTTCCGGGATATTGCCGCCAATTTCGCCTGAGTGGACCATCGAAACGAACAGATGCGGAAAAACCTTAGGATGTTTTTCGAACGCCGCAGCGAGCGACATGCCTTGTTCGAGATCGATTCTGACCTGTCTAACAACCTTTCTCAACATCACGTTTGAGGTCTGTTCCTCAAGCGCGGCGATAGCCTCCTGCGCTGGCAGTCCGGTTGAAATGACCGTCCCGAGAAGCCTCGTGAATATTGCGATCTCGCTTTGGGTCACAGCGCCGCCGAAAAAAGGCGTTTTCTCTTTCCCCTGTTTTTCCGAAACGGAAAGAACGATATAGCCCTGTTTTTGAAGTCGAAAAAAAACAGCCTGCTCCGTAGGCCCGAACAGCGTGCCCTTGAAGTTGCGGCCGATGTTGTCCCTGACGACAAACTCAAAATTCGGCATAAGAACGGTCAGCCCCGCCGGCGCCCGTCAATCGATATTAACAAAAACCGAGCGGCGGATTTCCTCTATCGTGGTGACGCCTTCTATTACTTTTCTGAATGCGGAGTGGCGCAGCGTGCTCATCCCATCGCGGACCGCCGCCATCCTGATTTCAGGCGCATAGCCGCCCCGCAGGATTATCTCTTTTATCGTTTCCGTCATTCTCATCACTTCGAATATCCCGACACGCCCGTAATAACCTGTGTTCGAGCAGAACTTGCATCCTTTCGCCCGGTACAGAACCGCTTTCCCGCGCCGTTTGGACGTCACGCCGAACTCCCCGAATAGTTGTTCAACATCCATCCTATATGGTTCCTTGCATGATGAACACAATACGCGCACGAGCCGCTGCGCTACGACTCCCGCCACCGATGCGGTTATAAGATATTCTTTTACGCCCATGTTCGCCAGCCGTGTTACAGTCGTCGGCGCGTTGCTTGTGTGCAGCGTGCTGAAAACCAAGTGGCCTGTGAGCGAAGCCTGCACTGAAATCTCAGCCGTTTCGCCGTCGCGGATCTCGCCTACCATTATGATATTCGGATCCTGCCTCAGCATCGACCTCAGACCCCTCGCGAACGTTATCCCCGCGCCTGCATTCACTTGCGATTGGTTGATTCCCGGCAATTTGAATTCCACCGGGTCCTCAATCGTCACAATGTTGAACGCCTGAGTGTTGATGCGGCTGAGCACGGAATAAAGCGTCGTTGTTTTTCCGCATCCGGTCGGGCCAGTGACGAGCACCATGCCGTTAGGCCGCTGTATTAATTCGTTCAAAGTGTTTAGATCGTTTGTGTTCAGGCCGAGCTGCTCCAGGTTCAACAGCATCGTCTCGCGGCTGAGTATCCTCATAACGACCTTCTCGCCGTTTATGGTAAGGAAAGTCGCGACGCGCATGTCATATTCCCTGCCGCTTTTTTTAATATTCATGTGCCCGTCTTGCGGCGCGCGTTTCTCGGTAATGTCCATTCCGGACAATATTTTTATGCGTGAAATGACCGATGCGTAAACGTTCTGTGGTATATGCATGACATCGTGCAGAATTCCGTCGATGCGGTACCGC
>JBAYJY010000129.1:0-12344 GCA_041664945.1 bacterium
AGCAGACGGGCGCGGTTTTTCACAGGAAATACTGGCCGAGCTTCACGACAAACAGCAACATCACAATAGACGAAGGCGTGGCGCGGCTGAAGTTCATAAACAATACGCTTAAGATTACGCCGATGCGGGGCGCGGTGGACAACGCGCTTGCGCGGCTTGCGGCGTCGACATTCGCTGACAACTCGAAGAAAGGCGCCTACGTTAACTGCGGCGTCGGACTGCCCGAGGAAGTCTGCCGGCTGATCTACGAAGGCGGCCTGATAGGCGAGATAACGATGCTCACCGAGAGCGGCGTGATGGGCGGCGTGCCCTCGCCCGGCATTTTCTTCGGAGCCGCCGTGAACCCGACGAAGATCATCACCTCGGCTCAGATTTTCCAGATGTGCTACGATAAACTCGACGTGACGATCCTCGGCGTTCTGCAGGCGGACGGCGCAGGCAACGTTAACGTGTCCAAGCGCGGCGAGGGCGCCGTGAACTACGTCGGCCCCGGCGGCTTCATGGATCTGACGACGGCGGCGAAGATGATCGTTTTCGTCGGCACGTGGATGGCGCACTCCAAGATGTCCATCGAGAACGGCAAGATCAACATCCTGAAAACGGGAACTCCGAAATTCACAGATAAAATAGACGAGATCACTTTCTGCGGGCCGGAAGCGCTCAAGGCCGGCAAAAAGGTTTTCTTCTGCACGAACGTCGGCGTTTTCAAGTTGACAAAAAGAGGCATGGAGCTTATCCGGGTCATGCCCGGAATCGACATTCAGAAAGACATCATCGACTTCTCGCCGATGAAGATCGTTCTGCCGGAAAACGGAGTCGTGCCGGTCGTCGGCGAAGACATCGTCACCGGAAAAGGCTTCAAGCTGAAACTGGGCGCCTGATCGAATAATATCGCCGCGCGCGGGATTCGCGCGCGGCGCATTTTAGCATAATTGATTTCATTCGGGAGGTTTTCAATGGCGGACAACAAATTGGTTTTCCCGCAGGGATTTTTGTGGGGCACATCGACAGCCGGCCATCAGGCTGAAGGCCACAACGACAAGTCCGACTGGTGGAAGTTCGAGCACGAGGGGAAGATCAAGGACGGAACGGTGTCCGGCGCGAGCGTGGACTACTGGAACCGCTACGAGGAAGACCACGAACTGATGTCGAAACTCGGCTGCCGGCTTTTCCGCCTCGGTATCGAGTGGTCGAAGATCGAGCCGGAGGACGGCCGCTTCGACATGAAGGCGGTCGAGCATTACCGGAAAATTCTGCAATCGTTGCGCGACCATAAAATACAAATCTGCCTGACGCTCTATCACTGGGTGCTGCCGCTGTGGTTCGCCGAGAGCGGCGGCTGGCTGCGCCCGGACGCTGTGGACCGCTACATTAAATACTGCGAACTGATCGTCAAAGAGTTCGGCGATTTCCCGGATATATGGGTGACTCTGAACGAGCCGAACGTGCCGTCGGCGGCGGGCTACCTCGCGGGCGAGTTTCCGCCTGAGAAGAAGTCGCTGATTCTGTTCGGGAAGGTGATGAAGAAATTTCTGCAGTGCCACGCGCGCTGCTATCCGCTTATAAAAAACAACGTGAAGGCCGCGCCGGACGGGACGGCGACGAAGGTCGGCGTGGCGATGGCCTACCAGTGGATCGAGGGCTACGGGAGCCCCGGCCTCGCGGGCGTGTTCGAGGAATTCATGGCCGGCGTATTCTCGAAAGGCAGCTTCCTCGGCTGGGACGGCTCGGTCGTTGCCGGCCGCGCGCCGTGGTACTTCGGGGGCGGCGGCGAAATCCCCGGCCTGAAAGATTCCTACGATTACTGCGGCGTGAACTATTACACGCGGCAGACGCTGAAGTTCGACAAGTCGAAGGCGGCCACCGCGTTCGTGGATATGGAAGCTACTCCGCCGGGGATCGAGAAAACGCAGATGGGGTGGCAGATATATCCGCCGGGATTCTACAAAACGCTCATGCGCGTCTGGGAAACGTTCAAGAAGCCGATATACATAACTGAGAACGGGATCGCCGACGATGTCGACAAGCAACGGCCCACCTATCTGCTCGAACACATCGCGATGGTCAACCGCGCGATAAAGGACGGCGCCGATATCCGCGGCTACTTCCAGTGGTCATACGTTGACAACTTCGAGTGGAAGGAAGGCTTCTGCAAACAGTTCGGAATCGTCGCCTGCGACCACAAGGACCCGGAACTGAAACGAACGCCGCGCCCGAGCGCCTACATGTATTCAGAGCTCATCAAGGCGAACGCGATCACGCAGGAGATCGTCGACAAGTACGCCCCGCACGCTTCCGAAGGCGTCTTCGGCGACAAGTGGTCGTAGGTTTATTTAGCGGCAGCGGATTTCATGCTGAAAATTTGGACTGCGACATCAAGATGTCGCCTTGTTAGCCGGTGACATGTCGCCGGCATAAAGCGGGCAGGATGCCCGCGCTCCCGTAACATTCTAAAAGCATTAAAGAATATCTAATATCCAACATCGAATTAACTTCTGCATTCTTCTGTTACCTGTTCGATATTCATTGCGCAGCTTGCGCCGGGCCGTAACCCGGCGTTTTATGCGGCTTCAGCAAAAATCCGTTTAGGGTTTGCCCATATCCCGACGGTTTCCATCGCCTCCCGGCGGAAAATGCCGGCCGTCCTCTTTGAATCCTCTTGTGAACTCTTTGAATTTTGCTTTTTGCTTATCGTCAAGTATCTTCAGGATTTGCGCGTCCATTTTCCTGCGAAACCCTTCCATCTGTTTCTGCATATCCTTGTGGAACGCCAGTTGCTCCGGCTCGTTTTCATCGAATATTTTTTTCAACTGCTTTTTCTGTTCCGCTGAAAGAGACAGTTCCCGGCTCATGCCCTCTATGACAAAGTTTTTGATTCGACCCTCCCCCATCCCCTTGTCTCCCATCGGACCGCGCGGAGAGCCTTCATGACGCCCCGGCCCCATTCCGAATCCCATCGGCGGCGCGCCTCTGTCTCTTTTAGCCCCCATCATGTGGCCGACCACGGGCCGCATTATCAGCGGAGACACGATTATCCCCGACAAAAATCCGACCGCCAGCATCAGCGCCAGACATAAGAAAAACCATTTTCTTCCCGAGTTCATTCGCTCACCCCGTTTTGTTCAGTTGTTCTGTCGGTTTTATTGTATTTAAGCGCGGTGTAGAGATGGCCGACGGCAATCCCGTCCTCGCTTGCAAGAAATGCCTTTTCATGTTTTTCAAATGAATAGAAATAATATGAGCCGCTGTAATTTTGCGACGCGGCGGCGGAGCCGTCCGATTGCAGCGTCAGAAACGCCGCAACGGACATGACGCAGCACAAAAGCAAAGTCGCAGGGATGAACCTCCTGCTCAAACCGCCGACGGTTTCCCAGAAATACTCCTTCGCCCGCGCAGGCGCCGAACCGACTGTCTGCCGTATGATTTTTTCCGCGAAGTGAAGCGGCGGCTCCGCCGGCATTTTTCGACCGATCGCCGCGCTGATCGACAAAATCTCTTCGCTATACGCTTTGCACCCGGCGCAGCCGGCGAGATGTTTTTCGAACATTTCATTTTCCCACGCCGACAGTTCGCCGTCGTGGTATCGCTGCGCGTATTTCACTTTTTTACACTGCTTCATCTTCGACACTCAGCTTTCCGGAGATGTTCAACATCCCGTTTCTCAGCATTTCGCGCGCCCGGTATAGCCGCGATTCCACCGTTCCTATCGAAACGCCAAGTATTTTTCCTATGTCCTTGTACGAGTAACCTTCGATTTCTTTCAACACGATTACCTTGCGGTATTTTGCCGGCAGTTTCGAGAGTTCCTTCTGGATTGTTTCGCTCAGCTCCTTTTTGAAATAGAAGCTTTCCGGATTTTCGTATGCCCCGGACGCATGGCCGAGCAGTTCCAAATCAGCCGCGTAGAGCGGTTCGCGCAGGCGCGCGTTTCGTCCGTTTTTCCTGATGTGGTCGCTGGCTGCGTTCATTGCGATTCTGTACAGCCATGTCGATATGTTTGAATCGGCTTTGAAGCCCGGCAATGCCTTGTAAGCTTTCAAAAACACTTCCTGCGCCACATCCTCGGCGTCCGCCCCGTTCCCCAACACACAATAAATTGCATTATAAACTCTGGAGCTATGCTCACGGACTATCTTCGCGAAATCGTTATCGGTCAAATCTGCGCTTGTCTTTCCGTCACGCGTCGCATCCGGCCAGCCGCGATCTTCACTCTCCATTTACATATTAGACTCACATTTGGCCTTTTTTATTCCCAATATTGTGATTTAAGTCGCATTTTTCAACGCTTTTTGATTGGATATCGGAGCGAAGCGGAAGAACGGGAAAATGTGTTACCTATGTGTCCGAACGCCTGTTACCCATGTCCCCGGTCTGTAGACGTGAAAAACCAGGGGACGGGCTATTTACACTGCCTGCCATGCTTTTTGAAATTCTATTTTGTATATTCGATATTCTGTTTAATTTCGGCAGGTTCATCCGGGCGGACAACGAAGTCCGTCGCCTTGTCGTTTTTCACGAGCACGTAGATGAAGTGGTGGAATGCGCCGGCATCGGGCGAATTGTATTTCTCGCGCGGGATATCAGTGTCCATGCCGCCGCCTCCGCCGCCGGTGACGATGTAGGTCGTCGGGCCCAGCTTGACGCGGTCGGCGATATGAAGATGCCCCGAAAAGAAGTACGGGACGCGGTTGTCTTCGAGCAACTTAAGAAACTCTTTGCCGAAAGATGTCCAGTAGCCGTCTTCCCAGTTTTTAATGACTGCGGGCGGGTAGTGCATGAAAACCACGGCCTTGCCCTCGTAGCCGGCGAGCTGTTTTTTCAGCGACGCCAACTGAGACGGCGTCAGCGTGTCCATAGCGACGATGTCTATCACTATGAACTTCCAGCCGCAGTGGGTGAACGAGTAGTCTGACTTGCCGAGTATGCGCTTGAAACGCGCGCGGCCTTCGGATGTCGTGTGGCCGTCGGGCGATCTGTACTCGTGGTTGCCGGGAACGATGAACCACGGGAATTTCACGCCGGCGAGCTGCCCGAAAAACGCGGCGTATTCCTCTTCTTTTCCGCTGCCGGTGGTGTCGCCGACGCTGATGGCGAAGTCCGGTTTCATTTCGATTATTGCGTCGCGCATTGTCTCGAAAATCCCGGTATTGTTGTGGCTGTCGGCCATGACGGCGAAAGAGAATCCGTCGGCGCAGGAGGATTCGTCGAGTTTTTGCGCTTCTTTTGCGTTCGGCCGCGAGAGGTTTTGCGCGCCTGCCGCGACGGAAAAAGCGATCAGGATGAAGAAGGCGCCGCACGCGAGAGCGATGCGGCAGGAGACAGCTAATTTGTTCGTCATTTTCATAATGAGAATGATTCTAACACACAGTGATTTTTGAGTCCATAGAAGAATACCCGGAAATCCAAACTTCCAATTAACAGTCAATTGTTAGGAATGATAGAACGCTGTCGGCGGAATAAAATATGGCTTTCCCACTGCGTTTTTTCGATAACCACGGAGCCGGCGGCCCTTTGTTGGCGCTTTTTACAGGGTCTTAAAGCGGCTGCCGAAAAACTTTTTTTAAAAACCGCTAAAGTTTTCCTGATAACCCGCCGATAAACAACACAAGGTATTTTTGCGTCTTCAGTTCGAGGCGCTATATTAAGGTCCATTTACCGGCCGAAGGAAGGTGGAAGTAATGGATTACACAGGAGTTGCGCAAGGAGTAACGGGGCAAAGCATTGTCAATCAGGCTGAAACAACATTCGTAAAGAAATCCGCCCCGAAAGAAATTGAAACCGCGCCGACATCGGCGCCCGCTCAGGACGTCGCGAACGCGGCAGGGTTGAGCGAAAAGCTCAAGACTTATGCGATTCTGATGTCCGATTCGACGGAAAACGATGTATTGGCGCAGAAGAACGAGCTGCCCAGTCCGGTGGCGAACCTGATCGGACAGCATCCGCTTTACCCGTTCGACCGCAATTTCATGGACGTCACTGAAGAGTTCGCGAAACGGGTTGTGTCGGGCGATGTGAAAGTTACGCCGCAGATGCTTGAGCCGGTCAAGACGCAGATCGGACAGGTCAAGTCCGAAATCGTTGAAAAAGCGGTCGACGCTGAAGCTGCGACGGAAGCCGCGGAGAAACCCGGCGTCAAGGCAAATATTATCGAAGTCATCTGATGGAACGTTTGATAATCGACACCGATCCCGCGGTCGGCGTTCCTTTACGAGACATCGACGACGGACTGGCGATAGCGATAGCGCTTTGTTCGCCCGAACTCGATGTCATAGGGATCACTGTAACACACGGAAACGTTGATCAAAAACGGGCCTACCAGTCAGCCCGTCGAATTATTAAAGCGATGGGGCGCGAGGATGTCCCCGTGATCGCCGGCGCGAAGTCCCGCAAGGACTCCGCGAATAGGCGGCCGACGGACGCTTCGCAATTCATCGCAAACAAGCAAGCAGTTGATCCCGGCGACCTGTCAATCCTCGCCTTAGGACCGTTGTCTAATCTGGCGGCGGCGGAGCGGCAGGCGCCGGGGACGCTGCGCGCGGCAAAGCGCATAGTCGCCATGGGCGGCGCCGTCGACCGGCCCGGCAACATTCCCCCTCTAATGATCGCGGAGTTCAATTTCTGGAAAGATCCGCACGCGGCCGCTCTCGTTCTGCGCGAAGCAAACGATCTCACTCTGATCCCGTTCGACCTCACTTCAAAAGTCATTTTCGGCTGGAAAGAACTTTACCGCCTACGCGACTCCGTTTTCGAATTTCCGCGCTGGCTATACCGCAACACGCGCGCATGGCACGCGCTCAACTGCCTGCTCATGTGGCGCGGCGGTTTCTGCCCGCACGACCCGCTCGCCGCCGCCTTCCTCATCCACCCGGAATGGTATGAAACCGAAACGGTCGCCCTCTCCGTCGTCGAAAGCGGCGTCAACGCCGGCCAAGTCGTCCGCGACCCGGCGGGAACACCTGTCCGCGTCGCCTTCGGCGTCGACTCGCGCAAATTCCTCGATTTCCTGCTCGATAGCCTGATTCCCTGCTGAGCGGGAAATGCATTAAACAGAATATCGAATATCCAACGTCGAACCAAAAACAGGTACAGGCAGTGAAAATATCCCAGTCCCTGTTTTTTCAAATGATGAAGTTTTGCATTCCTTCGATATTCTGCGGTTCCTTGTTCGATATTCGATATTCGCTTTTAGTCATCAGCTTTGCGGTAGTTTTCTTCGAAATTGAGGGAGAGCCGGCAGCCGCCGGACTCTATGATGAAGCGGGTTTTGTTGAAGTCTGTCTGGCAGAACGGGTTGTCGAAACGTTTGAAGCCTTCGAGCGGAATCGCGGCGCCGTTGACGGTGAACGCGCCCTTCCAGCCGAACTTCATTTTTCCGATGCCCGGCGCGTCGAACGCCACCCGAAGCCCGCGCACTTTCAGCGCCGCGCCTCGCGCGTCCGCCATGAACTTATCGAACGAGCCGTCCACCTCGCGGCGGCCGAGCAGGCAGACCCAGACGTTGCGCGAGCCGTTCGCGACGAGCTCCACGCCGGCGTCGCGGCCTTTGCGCGTCCACTCCGGCTTCTCGCTCGAATAAAGCCCGATATAAGCGTCGCCCGCCTGCCCGAACGTCCAGTTGCCCGAACTCTCAACCCGGTCGAACGCCCAGCGCGGAAAGAACGCATGCGTAAAATTATAGAAATGCCGTTGTCCGATGATCGTGTAATTATCTAATTTGTAAATCGCTATGAGCGCATTCTTATACTGCGCGATTCGCGGGAACCGGTTCTCGCCGGACCAGTAGGTCGGCGTACGGTCGCCTCTCGCGTCGGGCGATCCGGGATTGGTTGTGAACACAACGGCATCCGGACTGAGCGCGGCCATCCAGACGCGCTGCTGGTTGCCGGGCTCGCCGGGCCGGTAGTCCTGCGCGGACGACAGCGAATAGTCCGGCGTCCGGTAGGTGACCTTGTTTACCTCGCCGAGCAGGAAGCGGTCCGGTTCGAGCTTGAGCAGCCGGGCGGCAAGCGAAAGGTAGCCGGACGGCTTCAGGCGCTGAACGAAAGCCGGAACCTCGCCCATGAACGGATGTTTCCAGAGACGCCAGTCGTTCAACCCCTTGAGCATGGGAACGATGACCTGCGGCTGCGTGAACGCGCCCATTCCCCAGAAAGCGACAGTGTTCGCAGGGTCGTCGAATTCGAGGCCGTACGAGGGCGCTTCGTCAATAGGGATGCCGACGCGCTCGTAGCCGAGGAACTCGTCGGGCAGTGAGCGACCCGCGTTGATGATGGCATTCGGGGGCCTGTAACGCGTACTGAGCGCGAGGGCGTAGTCGCCCATTCCGGCGGGAGCGGCCGGCACGGCATAGCCCCAGACGAGGTTGACGACGCCGCGGATGTTATCACTTCGGCCCGAAGCGATCTCGGCGGTGTAGGAGCGTCCATGCGTGACGGCGTAGCTGCCCCGGAACAAATCCTCGGCGATGTCGAACAGAATCAGGTCCGCCATCATCATCGCCTGACGCGCCATCTTCGCGTCCCTGGCGTATTCGGCGAGCGTGAGAACCGCGCCGAGGTCCTCGCTGAAATAGACATTCGACTCCCATTCGCTGAAGCCCCAGCGCGCGCGATAGTCGATCCACTTCCGTATCAGGCGCGCCGCGTGTTCCTTATGCTGGCGGCCGTTTTTGCCGTCGTTCGTAAACGTTTCGTCGGGAAACAGCGTGCCGATCAGATATTCGGTCGTGTGGAACAGGATCTGGTGGTTTTCAGTCCAGAAGATCATGCGGCTGTCGCCCGGTTCGTCGATCCAGAATTTGAATCCGAGCGCCGCCTTCTTCAAGCGCTCGAACTGTTCCGGAGTAAGTATTTGTTTTCGCGAATTCTCATAAAGGAGACGCGTGGCTTCGAGCATATCGAAGTCGGCGCAGTCTTCGCGTTCGTTGAGGTATTTGATATTTTCGTCGAGGGATTTGTCAGAAACGCGCGAGGGCATGCCGAAGCGCGAGGCGATCACGGCGCCGGTCATGCTCGAACTGTCCCGGAGGGCGGCGGTCAGGAGGAAGCGGTTGCGGCGCTGCTCGTACTGATTTTCTTCGGGCGTGGTCAGAAACGTGTCAGGGTCCGGCGCAGCCGCCGGCCAGTCAGTCGCGCCGGTCTGCGGCTTGAACGGCTCAGCCTGAACGCCGAACTTCATCCGAATCGCCATCCCCGCGATCAGATACAGCGTAAGCGCCGCCAGAATCACCGCCGCCGCGGTTTTGGCTTTCCTGCTTTTGCGTAACTTCACCGGCATCGCCAGTTCCACGTCCTTCCGTTTCCCGCCAGGCCCTATATTATACTCAAATCGCGAAAAAAGACAGTGGCGCCAACGCGACTTAACAACATTTGCTCTATATCACATTCGAGTTGAACACGTTTAATTCGGGTAAAAGTTAACTAACCCCGATAAATCGTTCGGGGCAACAGAAATGCAGAAGCGGAAAGAGTGTGCGGCGATGGACAACGGAGCGACTGTAAAACACGAAACATACGCAAACGTGATAAAAGTGTCAGGGGATTTCTGTTTCGAAACCGTCCAGATGGTGAGGCCTGTTGTCGAAGAGCTTTTCAAGCTGGATCGGAAAGGAATAATATTCGACCTTTCAGAAGTGGAATTCATAGACAGCAAGGGCGCGGGATTCCTGCTGGACGTCAAGCGGTGCCTGCGGAACGGCAGGCGGGTCATGCTCGCGGCGATTCCGCCGCAGATTCTCGCCGTTCTGTCGCGGCTGATGATCGCCGAGCAGTTCAAGATGTGCAAGACAGTTGAGGAAGCGCTGATCAAAATCCGCAACTAAAGCCGCTCTCTTTCCAATCAAAATCCACTGAAATGTTGCGATAATTCTTTCACGCCCTTTCATAAGCCATGGCGCTTGTTGACATGCGTCAAAAAAACGGGTTGAAACCGGGGAAACGGGGTATAATGTAAGTGGAAGGAAAGGGAGGACCTTGCTCGAAAGGGGTGACCGATCATGGTTAGCGATGCGATCGTCAGGCACGAAGCGAACGCGAACGTAATCAAAATGACCGGGGAACTCACTGGCGAAACCGTCCGGCAGGCGCTGTTCATATTTAATCAGGCCTGCAACCAGAATCAGGACGGCTTCATTTTCGACTTTTCAGATGTGGATTTTGTGGACAGTAAGGGAGCGGGATTTCTGCTCGGGGCGAAGCAGAAGATGAGCGGCAAGCGGCGGATCATTCTGGCAGCCATGCCGTCACAAATACTCGCCGTGCTGACAAGGCTGATGATAGCCGAGCAGTTCAAAGTCTGCGCGACGGTCGAGGAAGCGCTTAAGAAGATGTAGCGCCGAACAGACAGACAAAAAATAAAATCAACCCCCGGCTTCACATATCCATTTTTCACAAAAACACATTTAACAATGCGATTTTTTGCGTTTGGCGCGGCCGAATTCGGGTAAATAAAAAGTGGAGGGAGGTGAGCAGCGATGAAAAGCAAAAAGATACAAAAAATCATAGTCGCGGCGGCGACGGCGGCCTGTATGACGATGGCCGTAACGGGCGCGGCGGCGACTGAGTTCTGGGAAACGTATTCGAACAAGATGGTGGAAAATTATGCGGTTAAATCCGGTTCGATTTATGAGCCGGGGATGAACCAGCGCCTTACGGCGAACGAGGTGTTGGCGGTTTCCTCGAAGTCGTTCTCGCAGAGCTTCGGAATGCGGTTTGCAGAAGTAGCGAAGAGCCACCGCGGACTCGCTTTCGTCTGTATTTTCTCCAGGGAACCCGAACGCTGCTACCTCGACAGCGTCATGAAATCCACTTTCGACGAGGTCAAGTTTCTCCCGACTCCGAAGTTCTCACAGAAATTCGTTAAAAAATTCAGTAAATTCTACGCTTCTTCTCTCATGAAACCAAAAGCCATCTCCGGCAAGGAGATCCGATCGGCGGCTGTTCCACGCCGGAATCCGTTCAACCCGCGCTTCGGGTTCACCCTCAATGATTTCGAGATTGTCGCCGCCTCACCGTTCTATACTTTCAAAGGAATCTACGTAGAACCCCAGTGGGGCACGAGACACGGCCCGAGCCTCGGCTTTATGAAATCGCGGCTCAGCCTCGACATCGACAACGACGGGGCCGCTTTCCAGTACACGCTCCCCAAGAGCTTCAACAGCCACACACAACTCAAACTCACCGTCCGCGCCGACGGCAACATCTACATCGATAACGTCTTTATCACCTGGTAACGGATTTACAGAAGAGCCGTTTCCCTACAAACCTGCCTCGTCATTGCGAGCGAAGCGAAGCAAACCCGGACATGGAGATAGGAATTGAGTTCGGGGTTGCTTCGTCAGTCATATAACGGCTTCCTCGCAATGACGTTTGAATTTCCCGTCTCCCGCGTTCAACACAAATCCGCCATTAGGATTTGGGCGCAATGGATCAGAGTGGATGAGATGCGAGGCAGCAGGCGTATTTTTGAAGTGAATAGAACTTTGGTTCATGAACAAAAAAATGCGCCGATAACGAAGCAGATCGCCGCTATGAACATTGCCCCGGATTCGGCGGCCTATTGACGAATCCGGGTTCAATCCATCATTTCAACTTCCCGGCGAGAATGCGGGCCGCGCGCATCGCGAGCGACATTATAGTTATCTGCGGGTTGACGCCGAGCGAGCCGGGAATCGCCGACGCGTCCATGATATACATGTTTTTGATGTCGTGCGATTCGAGCGAGAAATCCACGACGGACTTGCGCGGGTCGGCGCCCATCCCGCACGTGCCGAGCGGGTGGAACGCCATGATCTCCAAGTCGCGCGAGGTAAGCCGGGCAGCCTCAAGCTTCGCCAGCGCCTGCTTGCTGTCGACAACCGGGACGGGGTGGAAGCCGGTGAAGATTCGTTTCGCCCCGGCTGCGAGATATATTTCCGCTATGCGCGCGATGCCGAACCGCAGCGAAAGCGCGTCTGCCTGATTCACCTGATACAGCGCGGTGTATGGGTCTCCGAAATGCCCGGCGATCACCCTGCCGGTTGAAGTGTCGCTCACCATCGCGCCGAACGCCGACAGCCGCCGGTAAGCCGCCGCAAGCTCCTTCAACTCGCGCCCGCAGCCCGGCAGCGACGTCATTATTATCCCGGGATGCAGGAATATCCCCTCAAGCATCACGCCGCGGTCCGCCCAGCGGTCCACAAACGCGCCCTGCGAGATTCCTATGTGCCCGTCCACTATCTCGTCCATCTCCGCCACAACCCGCGCCGCAGTGTGAATCTGAAGCCCCCTGCCGACACGACCCGACTTGTTCGCGAGTTTGCGCTTCAACAGAAACGCCGGCGTGCGCATAGCGCCCATCGAGATCAC
>JBAYJY010000130.1:0-12324 GCA_041664945.1 bacterium
AGCAGCGACTTCATTCTCGCCAGCTCGCTGTCTCTGTAGACCATTTCCGCTTTCATCGAATCGAGTTCCGCTTCGGCGGCTTTAACCATCTTGCCCATCTGAGCAGTTTCGTCGCCTGCGGCGCCCGCAAAGGATGCCGCTGCCATGGCGTCTTCCTTCGCGCCAGCCGAGCGCTGAACGACTTCCTGCGATGTCAGCCGCGCGAGCAACTGGCCTTTTTTAACGCGGTCGCCGGGATAAACGTTCATTTCGTCGATCCACCCCTCGACGCGCGGCGCGACTTCCTGTTCCGTGAAAGGAACAACCGATCCGGCATAAGTGACCGACGCCGTGAATGAAGACGGTTCGACCGTCTCAAGGGCCACCGGCGCGCTGCCTACGGGAACTCCAGAGGAACTCATATCCATCGCCTGGCTCTCGATAATCGTCATCGATCCGGGTTTTTTGTACCTATGCACCACGGAATATGTTGCGATTGCCGCTAACGCAAGAAACAAAATGCTGAAGACGTAAACCCTGGATGGATGCGCTTTAGGCAGTCCGTCGTTTATCTCGGTTTTATTCATATTCCTACCCTAAATAATATATTTGGCGAATTGTTTCTAATGGATAATATAACTATGAATATACAGATATTGTTCCAGGATTCATTTCTTAGCCGCTGATGCGGAGAACGAATGTCTCTCGCCGCATTCGGCCATGGAAGCCCCATAAAACGGATTTTCAATACTCTCGCCGGTTTTCTGAAGCCAGTTGTGCCTTGCCATCGGGCAATAGAACAACTGATATTTTTCAGTGTCTTTCGCGGATGCATTCGACCGCATCCAAGATACGAACGTGTCGCTGAATTCCCCGAAATACTCGCGGCAATGGCCGATTCCCAAGTCTTTCCCGTTCAAATATTCAGCCGCTGTTATGAGAACTTCGAGAGAATCTAAATAATCCTTCGGCTTTTTTTCTTTCTTTGCTTTCGACAGGCCGTCCTTCAGGGCGCTTATTAATACCGCCGCATTTTTGTCGACACCGCTAACATTGTCTGCCGCAAGAGCTGCCCGCATTGCTAGATAGGGAGTCATGAGGTTGCTTGCGAGCGTATCGGCCGCTTTCGGCTTTTCGTTTTTGGGCGAGTTCGCTTTGGTGCTCTTTTCCGCCGCCGCTCCGGACATCGCAAAGCCCAACACAATAAGAAAAATTCCCATCGTTGTAACAAAAATTTTTTTCATGAATCTGTTCCTCCATTTTTTATAAACTTATTAATGCAATTTTCCTGCCAAGCGGTTCGAGGCAATAAAACAGATCGCTGTTTTTGAGGAATTCATCGGTTTTCGGACAGCGCCTTTCAGAAAAGATAATAAAGGCATAGCGGTATTTTGCGTTTTTTTACCTATGAACGCTTTAGCAACATTTGCAAAACGTTTTTTATCAGTGATAAAATCCGCAAGCGAAAGGAATTTTAAATGTCTTATCGCCAGCTTATAGTCCTGCGCCGTTTCCTTTAGGAATGTTGCTGCTTTTGCAGCGCCTACTGTTGGTTTTCAATCACCCAATACAATTCCAATGGAGAAGTATTCTTGTTTATGACAATTATTGGGAATTTTGTTATCTGATTACATTGAAAAACAAAGAAAGGATTATCAGTATTCTGGAAATGGGCTTATTGTAAAAATGGACTGGTTTTATAAAGGTCTCAGGGATTTTGTTTCAATCCGAATTTTTCCATTCTGTATAGGAGGGTGTTTCTGGTAATGCCTAAATAACGGGCTGTGCGCGACTGATTGTAATCATTTTTTTCGAGCGATCTAATAATTATTTCTTTCTCCAGATCTTCTAAAACGATTCCTTCATCGGGCAAATCAATAAGGAGTTTGCCTGTGGAGTTGTCGGCTCGGCGGACATTTTCGGGAAGGTCGGCGAGACGTATTTCATCCGAAGACGATGTTGCGATGCAGCGATGGACAACATTTTCGAGTTCCCTGACATTGCCCGGCCAGCGGTATTTCATGAAAGCTTCAACGGCTTCATCAGTCACTCGCAGATTGTGAATCCCGGCTTCCTTTCGGTATTTATTGATGAAATGAGCCGTGAGCAAAGGAATATCCTCGCGGCGTTCTCTCAGTGGTGGAAGTTTGATGGGAACCACGCAGAGCCTGTAATACAAATCATCTCTGAATTCTCCTTCTTTCACCAAAGCTTCGATGTCTCTGTGAGTCGCGGTTATGACTCGGACATCAATAGGAATAGAGCGGTCGCCGCCGACCCGCTGGATTTCGCGTTCCTGCAAAACACGCAGAAGGCGGACCTGATGGTCTGTTCTCATGTCGGCTATTTCGTCCAGAAAAAGAGTGCCTCCCGACGCGCGCTCGAACGCTCCGGCGTGGCGCGCCGCCGCCCCGGTGAAAGATCCTTTTTCATGGCCGAAAAGCTCGCTGTCCACGAGCGACTCAGAGATGGCGCCCATGTTGATCGCCACGA
The DNA here is from genome assembly GCA_041664945.1 of bacterium. GTDB lineage: Bacteria > UBP15 > UBA6099 > UBA6099 > UBA6099 > JBAYJY01. Next base: position 2,473 of record JBAYJY010000130.1, read on the forward strand.
AAGGCCCGTCTTTGCGGCGGCTGTTGACGTGAATCGCTTTCGCGAGCAGTTCCTTGCCGGTTCCGCTTTCTCCCAGAATAAACACGGTCGAATCAAGAGGCGCCACTTGAGAAGCGGAGCGAATCACTTCCACCATTTTTTCTGAAGTTCCGATCAAATTTCCGAAACGGAATTTTTCAGAAGCGACCTGGCGAAGATTCCGGTTTTCATTCTCAAGATTCAGGACCCGCAGCGCGCGCTTAACGACGGCTTTAAGGACGTCTGATTTAAATGGTTTTTCGATATAGTCATAAGCGCCGAGTTTCATGGCCCGCACCGCCGATTCCACCGAGCCATGCGCTGTGACCATGATGAAAACAGCGGTTTCCGAAATTCCCTTTATTTTTTGGAGGAGTTGCAAGCCGTCCATGCCGGGCATCGACAGGTCTGAAATTATGATATCAGGCGTGGATTCCTCGCAGCGTGCGAACGCTTCATTTCCATCGCCGGCGGTAATGACCTCGTATCCATCGCTTTTGAGATGATACGCGGTGACTTCTCGCAGACTCTCGTCGTCATCCACGAACAGAATTTTCGCCGGCATCTTCCGGTTCCTCTTTGAGAATTGGCAGTTTCACAATGAAAGTCGCGCCGCCATCAGAGTTGGGGGAGACTGTAATGTCCCCGCCATGGCCTCGAATGATTCGGAGGCTTACCGCGAGTCCCAGTCCTGTTCCGCCGGGCCGTGTTGTAAAAAAAGGAGCAAAAATGTCATTTTCGCTTCCTTCGGGAATGCCTTTTCCCGTGTCTGCCAGTTCAAGATAAATACTATTGTTGTGTTTATAAGTTCGGATTGCAAGCGATCCGCCGTCCGGCATGGCCTGAGCGGCGTTCAATAAAAGGTTGAGAACAACCTGCTTCAGCTGATTAGTGTCAATGAATGAAGGCGGAATATCATTGTCAAGCAGAGTTTTTACATCCACTCGCGATTCGGAAAGATGTTTGCGGGACAATTCCAAAACCGAACGCACAACACGATTGATATTGTCCGGAGCGAACTCGGGTTTAGGCGGGCGGGCGAAGCGAAGGAACTCTGTCACCAGAGATTCCAAGCGCGCGATTTCCTTGTTGATTATGCCGACAAACCGGTGTTTTGGATTCGAATCCCCGATGTCGGAAGCTATGATTTCCACAGCGCCCTTGATTCCCGCGAGCGGATTTCTGACCTCGTGAGCGATACCGGCCGAGAGTTGGCCGATTGCGGCAAGCCGGGCCGCTTCGCTCGCTTTTTCAAACGATTCTTCGAGTTTGTCGTAAGCCTCCTCAGCGCGCCGTTTCTGTTTTTTCTCCAAATCGGCGAGGGCGCCGGTTACGACGCCGATGACCACGAACATGCCCATCTCGATATATTGGGCGAAATGCCCGTGCATGGCGTGGATGTTCCATTGAAAGATCAGATGCGGCAAAAACAACGCCGAAGCCGCGACAGACGCTATGAATCCGCCTCTCGTCCCGAACCAGAACGCGGCCAGTATGATAGGAATGTAATACAAGCGGGTGTAAACGTCGTGAATCTGCTCGAACTGAAAATTTGTATAGTAATGAAAAAGGCTTACAACTAATAAAACCCCGGAAATGAAGGCAATTTTAAATTGAGATGAACGAGTCATATTTAATATTCAGCGGCTGAAAGGAAAAGCAATCATCCCCAAGGGGCAAAAAAATAAAAACTCAGTTGCGCTGCGGGGGTTCGCATTTCAGGACGCTGTCCCGGCCAGGAACCGATTCCTGCGGCGACGATTGCGCTTGCTGAGTTTCATCGCCGCAATCAGCCATGGCCTTGCCGTAATATGGGTTGACCATTTTATCGCCGTCCTTCTGAGCCCAATAGTGCTTAGACATGCTGCAGTAATATGTCTTAATGTCTTTTGTGTAATAAAGGCCGACATATTTATTCATGTAGTCAACGAGTGAATCGCTGAGTTTGCCGAAAGCGGCTCGCGATTTTTTGATATCTGTTTGTTTTTCCGTCAGGGGCTGCGCGGCTTTAAGAATGTTTGTCAGCGGCGGAAGTTCGTCTGACTGTTTTTTCGATTTTTCCATCGCCGTTATTTCCGCGCTCAGCGTTTTTACGAATACAGCTGCGTTTGTGGAAACGTTTTTGACGCTATCGTCGCCGAGAGATTTTCTAATCGCGAAATACGAAGGCGCTAACTTTTGAATTAGATGCTCCGGTTTTTTCGTGGCGCCTGCATCGGATTTTTTAGAGTTGTCCTTTGCCGCTTGAGCCGGCGCCGCAAACGCCGATGCGGCTCCGAGGCCTAAGCATATCAATGTTACCGCTAACATTTTCTTCATCATTTTCAGGTCAGCCTTCTTTCAGCCTTTTGCTTGATTCCGAATCCTAAATTGCGAATTCTTATTTAATCAATTATAACCTCGCCCTGCAAAAACTTACAGAAAATATTTATGAACCGCTAAAAAGATGTCCTTAGCTCAACAAATACTATTCGCGCCGTTTTATTCGTCCGGCGTGAACGGTTCCTGCCTGTCAGTATTTTCGACAAGCTTTGAGATTTTAAGTTCCGCTTTGTCGAGAATTTCACGGCATGCTTTAATGATCTTGCCGCCTTCCTCGTATTTCGCGATGGTTTCCTCAAGGCCGAGTCCGCCGCTTTCAATCGACTCGACTAATTCCTGAAGCTTCTCGATGCTTTCCTCGAACGAAGCCGCTTTATCTTTTTTTGCCATGATTACGCTCCTATAAAATACTAATTAAATATCGAGGTCCAAACCGGTTTGGTTTGGATTCGTTTTCAAGTCCGGGCGGGCTGAGAAAGAGCCGTCGTGAAGGGTCACGCGCATCGGCGCGCCGTGTTTAACCTGCGCGACCGAGCGGACGACGCGCCCGGTTTTCTGGTCTTCACAAATGGCGAACCCGCGGGCGAGAACGCGGCGCGGGTCGATCGCAGCGAGCTTTTCTTCGACGTGCAAAACTTGTTTTCGGTTTGTGTCGATGAGGCGTGAACAGCCTTTTTTCATTTCTTTTGAGTAGTCGTCGAGCAATTGTCTGCGACGGTCGATGAGATCGAGGATGCGGGTCGGGGCGAGAGTGACCGACATGGTTTCGACTCGCGACCTGTAGAAGCGGGCGAGGTCGAGCAGGCGCCGGTTGAGGCGTTCCTGAGTCGAGCGTAGTTTCAGGCGCAGTTCGTTGAGGTCTGGGACGGCGATCTCGGCGGCGGCGGACGGAGTGGGCGCGCGGAGGTCGGCGGCGAAATCGGAGATAGTGAAATCGGTTTCGTGGCCGACGCCGGAAATGATCGGGATTTTAGAAGCGGCGATGTCGCGCGCGAGCTGTTCGTCGTTGAAACCCCAGAGGTCCTCGATGGAGCCGCCTCCGCGCACGAGAAGAATCGTGTTGATTTCCGGAATGTTCTGAGCGCGTTTGAGGGCGGCGCGGACACTGCGCGGCGCGTCCGCTCCCTGAACGAGAGCCGGCACGATGATCACTTCGACTGAAGGAAACCGGCGCGTAATGATGTTTATAACGTCGCGCACGGCGGCGCCGGTAGGGGAGGTCACGACCGCGATCTTTTGCGGAAACCGAGGAATAAGTTTCTTTCGCGACGGGTCAAATATTCCTTCGCTTTGAAGTTTTTGTTTTAGTTTTTCGAATTGCAGATATAGGGCGCCGATGCCGGCCGGCTGCATGTGGCGGACGTAGAACTGATATTCGCCGCGCTTCTCGAAAACGCTTACCGAGCCGAGCGCGACGACTTCGAGCCCGTCTTCCGGCTTGAAGCGCAGCGTTCCGGCGTAGCGCTGGAACATGACTCCGCGTATCTGCGCATTCTCGTCCTTGAGCGAGAAATACATGTGGCCGTTCGCGTGATGAGTGAAGTTAGAGATTTCGCCGCGGACGCGGATGTTGGTCAGCGAGGGCGAATCCTCGAGAGTCCTTTTGATGATTCCGTTCACGGCGCTTATGCTGAGGATATTCTCTTCGCCGTTTTTCTCGCTCATACGTGTATTCCCTAAGCTTTCAATAATTCTAACGCATATACTAAATCACACGGTTGAAAAATAGGATGAATAGCTGAAATATTTTTATTTTCTGTCGCCGCGCTGTTCGCCGAGGGCTTCGCGGCTGAATTTGCCGAGAATGCCGTTGATGAATTTCGACGCTTGATCCGCGCCGAACTTTTTCGCGAGGAGAACGGCCTCGTTGATGGCAACGTTGGAGGGCACATCGTCGACATAAAGCATCTCGGCGATGGCGAGGCGCAGAACGGCGCGCTCAACTTTTCCGAGCCTTGCGATATCCCAATCAATAGAATAATCGGTGATGTATTGATCGATCTTCAATTTGTTATCGGAAGTCGACGCGATGATCTTTTCGAGGTACTCCAAGTCCTGATCGGTAAGTTGTTCCTCTTCGGCGCGAGAGTCGGCCAAGTCGCGTATTGCTGTGGGGTCGTCGTCCAGTTGAAAAATAGACTGCATGGCGACGAGCCTTGCTTTATTTCGTGACATATAGGTTATTTACTTTCCCAAGTAGTTGTTGAGGAACCGGCGGATGAGTTCCCTGTCGCCGGCGACGCGGCCGACGGCCCATCCGGCGACGCCCAGAAGAACGACGAACATGGTTTTCAGAAAACCGAGCGCCATGAAGAGTATGCCGAGAGCGGCGAAAACCACGGCGGAAATGATGGCCGCCCTGTGTTTCGCGATAAATAGTCTGTCCTGATCTGACAACATAAAATTCACCTTTTCAGGCTGCCTCGATTTCCGCGCCTGCCGCCTCGGCCTGGATGTCGAGCCTGCTCAGTTCGATGCCGAGCGAGTTTTTGAAGTAGCCGCGGATATCGAGATTGAATTTGTCGATGAATTCGCCGAGATTGCACTTGGCTAGATCGAGCTTGATCTTCAAGTTGATGCGAAGGGAAGAACCGTCCTGCGCGATTTTGATTGAAGCCACGCTCGCTGAAGGCGTTTGATCCGCGGCGATGCGGGACACCACGTGTTCGAGAGTCGTTTTGGAAACCGTCAGATCGCCATGCTCGGTTCGCTTGACCGCGAACAGGCGTTCCTTGCCGCTGAAAAGAAGCAGGAATACGCCGCGGAATGACAGAATGAAAAACACAAGCGCGCCGCCGCCGATCTGCGTCCGCATGTTCATGTCCTCGAAATACGGTTTCACGAGGTCGAACTGGTCGAACAGAAAACCCGGTTCGACCGCGCAATAGATAACGAACCCGGCGAGCGCGAGGATGATGATGTCGAACAGGATCCCGATCAGAGCGAAGAAGAATCTCATATCAGAGGTCCGTCGCCCTTTCGACCAGCGATTCGGGCAACCGGATGTCCGAGACATGAATGTTGACAGAGCTGATGGTGATGCCGGTGATTTCCTCGACTTTTTGCTTGACGGCTTTCTGAGCGTTGGCGGCGACCGCCATCACGTTGACGTTATAGTCGATGATGATGTACATGTCGATAATGTGCCGCTTGCCGTCCGGTTCTTTGCGGACTTCGACGCCGGCGCTGAAATCTTTCCTGCCGGTGGTCGCTTTCTTGATGCCGTCGATGAAGGTGCCGCGCATGCCTGCGATGCCCGCGATGCCGCTGATTGCGACGCCTGCGATGGTGCCGATAACATTATCGAAAATTTCAACCTTGCCGAGATCCTGTGGTTCGCTCATCTGGCGCTCCTTTGCTCCCAAGCCCTAATGTCGGATTCGGGATGAACGCGGCCGCCTTTGAAGCCCGGCGGCTGCTTTATAATTATACACCCGCGATGCGTTTGCGCGAGCGGCGGCGCATTATTTGCTGACCCGCTCAATATACTTCATGGTCCGGGTATCAATCTTTACAACGCTGCCGATCTCGATGAACATCGGCACCTGAACCTCGGCGCCGGTTTCAAGCTTTGCGCGCTTCAGAGCGTTCTGCACGGTGTTTCCCTTTTCGCCCGGGTCTGTTTCGGTGACCGCGAGTTCGAGGAAAGCGGGCAGTTCGATGCCCATGATCTGCTGTCCGTAGAAGAGTGTGTCGATCGTCGAATTCGGCTTGAGAAAATTAATTCTGTCGCCCAGCATTTCCGTTGAAATATGAACCTGCTCGTAGGTTTCATTGTCCATGAAAACATAGCCGTCGCCGTCCTGATAGAGATACTCCATGACTTTTTTGTCTATTCGGACCGGTTCGATTTTTTCGCTTGTCCGGTAAGTTCTCTCAACCAGCGTGCCGGTGCGCATGTTGCGCACTTTCGCTCGTACGAACGCCGGGCCTTTGCCCGGCTTAACGTGTTGAAATTCGACGACCTCAAGAATTTCGCCGTCGTACTCAAAAAACATTCCGTTTCTTAAATCATTTGTCGTTGCCACTGTGACACTCCTGTCCCTTCGCTATTCTTTAAAGCCTGATATTTTCCACAGCCTTAGAGGCTGTCCCTTGCCTTTTAATGGTTTTTCGCCCATATCCTCCGCGACCGCGATGCCGACCACTGAATCGTAGACTGTCTGGCTTACTACGATTTCGCCGTGGCTGGCCTGTGACTGCATCCGGGATGCGGTGTTGACGGTGTCGCCGATGGCGGTGAAGTCTTGTCGCAGCGATGATCCGAAGCTGCCGACGATCACCTCGCCTGTATTGACGCCGACGCCGATGTTTATTTCTATCTCCCCGCGCCTTTTTCGCATCAGGTTGACTTCATTAATCGTTCTGACGAGTTCAACCGCCGCGCGGACGGCGGCCTCCGGATGATCCTTAGTGGCGCCGTCAATATTGAAAATCGCAAAAGCGGCGTCTCCTATGAACTTGTTTAACATGCCCCCGTATTTGTTTACCGCCTGAATAACGTTCGTGTAAAAATCATCCAGAAACGAGGCCAAGGCATCCAGATCCAGCGTCTCGGATATTGTAGTGAAGTCGCGAATGTCAGTAAATAGCACGGAGAGATTTTTGCGATCGACCTTTGTAAGGCCGGCGGAGGATTTTCCTTTTGAAATCTGATCGACTGTGGCCTTGTCCACGAACCGTGAGAGCTGGATTTTAGCGCCTGCGTCTGGATCGGTTTCGTTTAAAAGCGCGATATAGCGGTTCATTCTTTTGCTAAGGCCGAGTTTTTCGGCTATGCCGATGGCGGCGAGCAGGTGCTCGGTGGCTTCCTTGCGCTTGCCCTGATCCCGCCAGAAGATAGCGAATTCAAAGCGGGTTTCCGCAGTTTCAAGCGTTGGCTGATTGAGTTTTTCATGAATGCGGATGCAGTCGTCGAAGCATCGTTGGGCCATCTGAACGCGTTTTGCGTCTCGAAGAATGATTCCGCGTGCGAGGAGCAGTTCGGCAAGCTCCGGCGAATTGCGGCGTGATTCGAATATGCCGCGTGTCTTCTCGCAGAGGTCGGTCGCGATTTTAGTGTCTTTGCGGGCCGCCGCGCAAAGCGCGAGTTCTATCATGACGTGGCCGGCCATATTATCGTTTTTTACTTCATTAAACAGAGACAGGCTGCGTTGCAGATAATCTTCAGCCGAATGCGTCCGCGCGAGCAGGCGCCCTATGCGGCCGATATAGTAATAAGAGAATGCGAGCGAGTGTTTGTTGTCGGATTTTTTGGCAATGCTCAGGTCTTTCGCGAACAGCGCTTCGGCTTCTTTGAATTCCTCTTTCATTATGCATACTTTGGCTCTGCTGCTGTAAGCCATAGGCAGTTCGGACTCGATATCGAGGCGTTCGAGAATCTTAATGCTCTCGTCGAGGAAGAAAGCGGCTTTGTCGAGGTCGCCGCTGTTCAGCAGATTGATGCCGAGGCTTTTATAAGTGCGCGCGATTTCGAAGGTGGCGCCGGTTCTTTCGAAGATATCGAGCGCTTTTTTCAGAGCGCGTTCGCCCTGGGCGTTCTGGCCGCGTTCGGTGTGAATGTCCCCTGTAAGGCGGTAGGCTTCTCCGAGAGCGGCGTCGTTCGGCGCGTCTTTCAGGATATCGATGCTTTTGTGAAAGTATTCGAGGGCGGCATCGGATTGTCGGCGCTTGAATTCTATGAAACCGAGCTGATTATTGATGAGCGCGGCGAGATGGTTGGCTTCCGCGCGTCCGGAAATTTCTTTAATCCGGATAAGCGCCTGCTCGAACAAATCCATGCCTTTGTCGTCGCCGCCGCGTTTCGAGTATGTCACTCCAAGGTAGTATTGGGAATAGCATAGAGATAGTAAATCGCCGGTTTCCCCGGCGTCTTTGACCGCTTGCAGGAGAAGGCTTTCCGCGCGGTCGTATTGCTTCATCTGCAATTGGTAGTTGCCCATTCCGGCGCGCGCGAGGATCAGCCCTCGCGGGAAGTTGACCTTGCTGCTCTGGTAAATGCCGATTATGCCTTGATAGAACTTATCTGCTTCATCCCATCTGCCGCGCAGGTCCATGATGCGCGCGAGCTTGATGTCGGTTTCTATGCGCCGTATAGTATGTTCCGGCGTGGGCGGCAGTTCCTTGTATATTGTGCGCGCTTTAGAAAGCAGGATAATGGCGTCGATAACGCGGTTGTTCTCGATCGATTTGCAGGCGGAGTCGAAGAGGAGGGTGGAGGCGGCCCGGAAGGCGTCCGCGGCGGCGGCCTCTTTGCCCGATTATTTGTGAGCCTCTCCGACAATCGAATAAAGATCCGCCCTAAGCGAAATCTCCTCCGCTCCTTGCGGTTCTTTAAGGGTTTCAAGGCCGACGGCGATACGTTTGATGGCGATGTCTGTTTTCCCGAGAGCGAGCAAAAGCATGCCGGCTCCGTAGGACACAACAGCTTGTCCGAATGCGGCGTCCTCGCCGGGCGTAGCTTCGGAAGCGTCGCGAGAGGCTTTCGCTGCTTCTGCCGCTTTAGTGATGATGTTTCGCGCTTCGGCCGAGTCGCCGGTTTTCAGATAATAGGTTCCGAGGTCGACGCACGATTGCAGGTACAATTCCGGGAAGTCCGCGAGCGGTTCATGAGAGAGAGAGTTTGCTTCTATGGCCGACTGGATCGCCGGCTTGTAATGTTCCGCGGCGGCGTAAGCGCGCGCAATACTGATCAAAACGCGGTAGCGGCGCACAAGAACGTCGACTGGGATTTTATCAATGTTCCCCTTGAATCGGTCGTCGAGGCTGGCCCGCGCCTGTTTGTATAAAATTACTGCCTCTTCTAAATTGCCCAGCGCAGCTGCTTCCCGAGCCTCGCTTATAGTTATGTCAACATCGAACAGGCTCTGTTCGATCGCGACTTTTTTCATGTCTTGTATCGAGGCCATAATTACATCTTTAATTATATTCGTTTCGTCTGCGATGTTTGCGCCATGTCGCAGAAGTAAATGAGAAACGTAGTTTAATCAACAATTATACTATTATTTCTCCTAAGAATTCATAACGTTGAGAAAAATAGAAATAATGGCGAGCCGGTCAATGTGTCAGCGCGTAATAAACGATATTTACGCCCATCTTGAACGCTTGTTCCTGTTTTTCGGGCGGGTCTTTATGAATTTCCGGCGCTTCCAGCCCATCGCCGATATCCGTGTTGAAATCGTAAAATACAACCATTCTCCTCCCGATAAACAATCCGTATCCGTGAGGCGGTCCGCCGGCGTGTTCGTGAATTTTGGGCATTCCGTTCGGGAATAGATAAGGCGTTCTGTAAATCGGGTGCGAGAACGGAAGTTCGATGAAAGCTGATTCGGGCAGGACTTTTCTCATTTCGCGACGGAATGCGGCGTCCATTCCGAAATCGTCGTTTGCCCACAGAAAGCCGCCGCGTTCGAGGTAAGAACGTAGACGAACGACTTCTGAAGGCGTGAAAACGATGTTTCCGTGGCCGACAATGTAAAGCATCGGATAAGAAAACAAATCCTCGTCCATGAT
>JBAYJY010000131.1:0-12315 GCA_041664945.1 bacterium
AAAGAGAATATCGAATATCGAACAAGGAACCGCAGAATTACGAAGGGAAAAGAAAGCAGTAGCGAGTAACCAGAACTTAAGGAAAAGAAAAGGCGGTAAAACAGTAAACAGTAGACGGCAAACGGTAGACGGGAAAAAGAAAAAGAAGAATAAAGAGGCCCATGCCAAAAACGCCCCGACATTTCGCATCTCATACTCTCTGAATCACGGCTTCCAAATCCTAAACGGCAAATTGGGATAATTATAAGCGCGGCTAAAAGACTTCGAACGTTTTTTTGATGGAGTCGAAAGAGTCAGCGTATTTTCGAAACGATTCCGAGGGAGAGGCGAAGTGGAAGATAATGACGGAGTCCTTGCGCTTGATGATAGCCAGTTCGAAATGGATGTAGTCGTTATTTTTGTCCATAAACTCGCCGGTGACGAAGTCGGCGGTTTTGCCGGCGATAACGGTCTCGCCGTATTTTTGTGATTTTGCTTTTTTCATAGCGCCGAAAAGGTCCATCAACTGAATGCCTTCCATTGAAAAGGCGCTGAACATACTGAGCGCGTTTTTCTCGTCGGCGCTTGTGTGAAGGATATAGACGTTGGCCATGGTTTTGGGCTGTTTTGACACGGAGAACATGATCTTGCGAGCGAAGCCGAGGTCCATCACTTTGTGATTGAGGCCGGCCGGGAAAAAGATTTTGAATCGGAAGTAGGCGTCCTGATAGAAGCTGCTGTTCAGGATAGTGTCGCGGGAGCCGTCGATAACCTGAAAATCGAGGGGCGCGGTTTTGACGCCGGAGAGTTCGGGTTCCGGGCGCAGGCCGAGCAGGACGCCGATGTATCTTTTTTCGTTGAACGCGGAGCTGGCGTCGTATTGAATGTGAAGGGCGCCGGGGAAGAAGCCGAGGTCGGAAGCGTCGACGTCGAGCCACGCGCCGTCGATATAAATCTGGTCCCAGACGTGGTAGCCGTATTCGCCGGCGATGTAGCGCTGGCCGAAAGCGAAGCGGGTGGGAATGCCAGCGATCCGGGCGAGCGTGGCGAACATCACGGCGAAATGCTTGCAGTCGCCTTTTTTCGACCTGAGAATCTTAGAGGCGGCGGGCGCGTCGAACATGGGCGTGTTTTCCGGCTCGATATTGCGAATCAGCCAATTGAAAATTTTTATCGCTTTTTCGAGAGTGTCGGTTTCCTTGCCGACGATCTGGTTCGAAAGCTCGATCAGGCGCTTGTTGTCGGTTTCGATCGCTTCGTCCGCGAGAAGGTAGGGGGCGAGTTCGGCGTCCGAGAGCAGTTCCGATTCGACGGCGCACGGCTCGTCGGGATAGCGGCGCGAGGTTTCGAGTTCCGCCTCGTATATACCCGGCTCGGTTTCCTCGACGGAAACGATTTTCTGGCGCGCGCTTTCGAGTTTGAGCATTTCTGGCGGGATCTCGTTCCAGCGGACATGCACCCGCGCGCCGGCCACGCTGTCCGGCATGAAAACAAAATTATAAACCGACGATTTTAATTCTTCGATCCGCTTTTCGATGTCCAGCACGTACGGTTTGATATCCCATTCGTCCGGGTTGTCGGTCAGAGCGATTTCCGTCTGGTCGGTATAGTCGTACTGCCGCAGTATCGTGCCGTCCGCTTTAATCATCGCGACCTGATTGAAATATTTGTATTCCTCGTCAGTGATCCAGATGACGAAGGCCCCCTCGCGATTTCCGCGGGCCGGCAAATAGTCCAGAACCTGAGCTTTCGCGTCGACGAACCTGCCCGGACCGGCCAAAACCATTTTATATTCTCTCTCAACGCCGACCGCGAGCCCTTCAAGGGCGATTTTGTCATAGATCATCGCGCTGTCGTAAATTTCGGCCTGATCCGATTCCGTTTCGTAAACGTACTTTTTCTTTTTACCGGTGTTTTCGTCTTCTTCATCATCGTCGGCGGAGGAACCCGGATAGCTTCCGCTCGGCTTTAATGTGAAACTGTCTTTGCCGCGTTTGCCGCGCGCCTCGTATTTCCATTTCGGATATTTGCAGAGTAATTTATCGATTGCGAGAAGCGGGTCTGTTTCCATCTCGCAATATCCCTCGGAGCTTTTCTTTATATTCTGTTCCTCGTTCGGGAGTTTGATCTCGATATCGAAATAATACTCTTCGGTGTAAAAGAAGCCGTCATTTTTCGGTTCGCGGGTCAGCCAGACTTCTCCGGCGGCGTTGTCATTCATGAAAATAATGTAAGAGAGGTCGATCACGTCCTGACTCAGGGGCGAGCTTGCGGGAGCGACTTTCGGGCTGCCCTCGATCACGATTTGAGGCAGGATCGCCGCCCCGCCGCCCGATGCGTTGAAGAACCGCAGGCGGACGCGGCGCGCTATGCTCGGCGGCGTTACGATCGACGGCTGTTCATCCTTCTCATCGAGACGGTCGCAAAAGACCTGTTTGAATTTCTTATCCGTTTTTTCAGCCGAGATCCAGACTTCGACGAGAGAGACGCGTTCCGCGGCGGGAGTTCCCCCGGGGTACAGGAGCTTTATGGATTTTACAACCGGCTCGTCATTAGGATCGGACACGGTAAAGGTCGTTTCAACCGGAAACGAGCCATCTTTCAGGCTGACGGGATTGGCGAGCAGATTAGTTTCGGAGTCGCTTCTGTTTTCAGAGATCCAGGTCAGGCCGCCGGATTTGTAAAGAGATGTTATTGGTTCCGAAAAGGCGGCGCGGGGGATTGCGACGCATAGGAAAACCAGAATGGGAATAAATGACAATGAAGCCGTTAACTTATGCGCGCGCATTGATGCCTCTTGATTGCTTATAGGTGAATAATAATCAATTTATCCCCCAAGGGAAAGAGTTTTACGAAAAGAAATCACCGGCTGTTTCATACCGGATTCGCCAATAGGACGCCGAATCCGGCACAATGTTCATAGCGGCGATCTGCTTCGTTATCGGCGCATTATTTTGTTCATGACCCAAAGTTCTATTCACTTCAAAAATACGCCTGCTGCCTCGCATCTCATCCCCTCTGAACCATTGCGCTCAAATCCTAATGGCGGATTTGGGTTCATCGAATTCGGAGTTGAAGGGCGGGTTTGCATATCGTCCGCTCTGAATCAATGCCGCCAATTTTTTCAGATTCATTTGACTCATATCGCCATTTTAACATTTTCGTGATTTCAGAATTTTATCATCATCGGGCATTGAGCGGGCGTGTTGGAAGATGAAATTATTAGAAATGTCCCGAATTTAAGCGGTAGATAAGCGGTTTGAGGCAGTAATATTATCAGAGGGCGCGGCGCGCTTGCCAGCTTCTTTTTGCAAGGATATAATAACAACAGCATGAAGATCAAAGACGAAAAAGAATGGATTGAGCAGGCCGAATACGATTTGCATGCCGCCGAAAAGATGTTCGATACAGGCGTGTATCCATACGCAATATTCATGTGTCATTTGTCCATCGAAAAGGCGCTGAAAGCGGTTTACTTCATGAAGTTAAAAAAGGAGCCGCCAAAAACACATGATCTGTCAAAGCTTTCAGCCATATCGAACCTGAATCCCCCAAATGATATACAAAGTTTCATAGATAGAATATCCGCTGTCAGCGTGCTTTCGCGTTATCCGGAAGATATAAAAAGGGTTTTGAAAAGTTATACCAAAACAAAGACGGAAGCGACTTTAAAAGATTCAAGAAAGGTTGTCATATGGCTAAAAGAGCAATTAAACCGGCCGTTGTGAAGGTCGTGAAATATTTTGTCGAATGTCTTGAGCGGGACGGAATCAAAGTGAATAAAATTGTCGTCTTCGGTTCTCAATCAAAAGGAACCGCCAGTGAAGACAGCGATATAGATCTCATTATCGTATCGGAAAATTTCCGAAGGAAGAATTTGTTCAAAAGAGCGGACATGGTGTACAGGGCTTATGGCGAAACCGTCCGGGAATTCATTGTTGCAATGGATATAATCATGGAAACTCCCGAAGAGTTCAATCCAGATTTCGGCGTTGTGGTTTACGCCGCCTGATTCCGCGAGTTTACCCCATTTAAAAACTTTTTCAAAGGTGTATGCGGAGCAACTGCATTGCTGGCGCGGCGAGATAGCGCAGAAGCGGGTATTGGAAGCCGAGTCCGGCGCGGAAGTCTTTCAGGTAGTCGTCGAACGTCCGGCTCTGGAATCTGAGAATCCGCTGCGCTTCAGAGGTGTCGTACCAATCGAGATTAAAGGGTTTATCCGTAAACTTTTTCCAGTTGGGGGCCGGGAACCCGAGCAGACCGAATGTGCGGAGCAGTTCGTCTCGATAAAGCATCTGGCATTTCGGGCCGCCGGCGAGTATGAAAGTTTTTCCGATCGTTTCGGCGTTATCGACGGAGTTGACGAACGCGTCGGCAATGTCGAATATGTGAACGAATTCGATCCGGTTGTCGGGCGGAATGATCCGCATCTGGCTGAAGTTGCCTTTTCGTATCGAAAGGTATTGGGCGGCGGCGAAACGGTAGATAGTCCACGGAAGCCCGGAATTGCGGATTATCTCCTCCGCTTTGACTTTCGTTTCGGTGTAATTATCTGTCGGGTTGACAGGGTGGTCTGGCCGGATCGGAGGCGTTTCCGTGTTTGTCGGCCCGAAAACGGTCGCCGACGACGAGAATCTTAAAGTGATGGCGCGACCCGAGCGTTCGCTTTCCGACGTCGCGGCTTCGGCGATAACGCGCGTACCGTCGACGTTTACTTTTTTTGCGAGCGCCGGATTTTTTTCCGTCGCAGGCACGATCAGCGCCGCCAAGTGAATCACTTCGCCTACATCTTTCATCGCTTCGCGCGCGTTTGCAGGGTCCGTGATGTCGCCCCAGAAAAGCTCTATGTTTTGCTCCGGGGCCGGAAATGTTTTTTTGTTAACGCCGGTCGGCAAATCGAAAATCCGGACGGAGTGGCCCACCGACGCTAATTTTCTGCTGACAGTCGCTCCGACGCCGCCCGCGCCGCCTGTGATCAAAACGGTTTTTAATGGCATTCCATTATTGGAGCTATGTTTCAAAACGTGGTCCTCTCAGTACTGTTAATCCTTAAAATAAAACCCGAAAATAAGGAAGATGACGCTGCAAACAAACGACATGGCGAAGACGGCAAGAATGAATATTCCGCCGGGTCCGTTCATGTAATAACCGGGGCTGTTGACCAAGGCGTAAATCAGAAGTCCGAGTCCGAGAAAATACAAATCGCGGCCCCATTTGCGGTTAACGAGAAGTCCGATTCCGGCGGCGGAAAGCGCAAAAGCGGTCAGGAACTCGGCGGCAATGTGGAAGCCCAATCCCGAGCCGGCCGGCTTGGCGCCCATGACGGAGCCTGTGAGAAAGTAAATCACCCAGACAATCGCCATAATAACGCCGACTGAAAGTGAGTAAATCCCGCAATACTTTTTCAAATTCATTTTCGATCTCCAATTTTCAATTAATGACAGATTTTACAACAAAAGCGTCCCGTGGCGGAGTATGCAGCGGATTTTTTCGTCCGCCGTAAAATATTACTTGAAATTATTTCTTGTCAACTTACAGTAATACAAGTATCTTTAGTAAGTTTTGACGTAAAGAAAGCGACAAGGTGAAAGAATGGCCGACTACGTAATAAGAAACGGAACGGTAGTGGACGGGAGCGGAGCGCCGGGTTTCAGGGCGGACGTAGTTGTAGAGGGAGACAGAATAACCGCGGTTGAACGGATAG
This sequence comes from bacterium, assembly GCA_041664945.1. GTDB lineage: Bacteria > UBP15 > UBA6099 > UBA6099 > UBA6099 > JBAYJY01. The sequence continues at coordinate 5,684 of JBAYJY010000131.1, forward strand.
GGCAGATAAAAATCGACCCGAACGGCTGCCGGACGATAAACGCCGCCGGAAAGATAGTGTGTCCTGGGATAATAGATTCGCATTCGCACGCGGACCTGACGATATACCGTGGCAACCACGCGCAGACGCTCGAACCGTTGATCAGGCAGGGGATAACAACATTCATCGGCGGCAATTGCGGAATGTCGATGGCGCCGCTGAGCGAAAGGCATCCCGCCGAGGTCAAGATGTATCTCGAAGGTTTCACCGCCCGCGAACTCGACGAGGAGATTACGTGGAAAGACTCGGCCGGGTTCATGGACCAGCTCGATAAAAACGGGGTTGCGATGAACTGCGCGCTGCTTGCGCCGCACGGCCTGATCCGGATAGACGCGATGGGCATGCAGCCCTCGCACGCGAACAACGAGCAGATCGGCCTGATGAGCCGGCGGCTCGAAGAGAGCATGGAAGCCGGCTGCGTCGGAATGTCCACCGGCCTTCAATACATGCCAGGCCTTCAGAGCGACACGCGCGAGCTGGTCAAGCTGGGCGCCGTTCTGAAAAAATACGAAGGCATATACGTAAGCCACCTGCGCACCTACATGAATGAATTGCCGAAAGCGGTGGACGAACTCGCAGAAGTCGCGCGCGAAAATGACATTCGCGCTCAGATTTCCCACATGTTCTGGGTTCCGGACCTCGGCCCGATCGGACCGCTCGTCCATGGATTCGCGCGCTTTTTTATTAACCTTTCAAAGTATTGGACGCTGCCGGCGAAACTGGATTCAGCGATTGAAAAAGAGTTGGACAGAATCACCGGTTTCTCGAAAAAGGGAGTGTCGGTCGGGGTTGACGTTATGCCGACGACGACGACATTCACGCATTTGATGGCATATTTCCCGCCGTGGGTGCTTCAGGGCAGCAAGGAAGATATAGGGCGGCGGCTGACGAACCCGCGCTACCGGCGCCGGATTCTTCGCGACATCGAAAACGGAGACATGGCGTGGCCGCACACGGGTCGCAACAGTTGGTCTCTCAACATTTTCAAGCTGCTCGGCTGGCAATCAACGCGTATCATGTCTGTTTTCTCACGCAAGAACAAGCACCTCGAAGGCCGCACTTTCGCCGATATAGCCGAAGAGCGCGGAAAGCATCCGTTCGACGTTATCTGCGACATCCTCGCCGAGGAAGACGCCCGCGTGCTCGTATTCTCATCGCTCGGCGAACCGGAAGACAATTTCACCGAGCAGTCTATCTACGCGGCGCTCAAGCACCCCGACGTCGCGATCAGCACGGACACCATCCTGCTCGGACTCGGCAAGCCCTCGCACCTGTTCTACGGGGCATACCCGAAATTTTTCAGCCGTTACGTGCGCGAGAAAAAGATGCTGAGCATCGAGGCCGCCGTGCGCAAAACGAGCGGACTGCCCGCAGAGCATTACCGGCTGAAAGACCGCGGCTTCATCAAAAAAGGCGGCTTCGCGGATGTCCTGATTTTCGACCCGAAAACAATTGCGCCGAACTGCGATTTCTGCAACCCGCAGGGAACGCCTTCTGGTATCGAGCATGTATTCATAAACGGGCATCACGCGGTTGAGAAGGGCAAAATTGATCTCAGCATGATGCCAGGCCGGGTTCTTCGCCGCGGCTGAGGCGTTTTGAGCGAAAATCTCCGAACCTGTTTATTTATTTCATTTTATGCTTATACTTAACCGTTAATGAATAAACTATTTCCATTTTTCATTTATAACAATACCGGTTTGCTTTGGAATTCAAAACGAATTTCGGAGAGCTGCCGCTCTTGACGTATTTTGAGGCAAACCACGGAGGTTTTGAAAATGATCGCCACCAATGAAGCTTTGAAAAAAGTGCCTCTTTTTTCGAATCTGAGCGCCTCTGAATTGGAAAGCCTGAGCAAAGAGGCTTCGATCAGGGAATATGAAAAAAATGAGACGATAATCCATAAACAGGATGAAGGGGACTCGTTTTTCTCGCTGGTTTCGGGGCGCGTGAAAGTAGTCCTGACGGATGACGAAGGCAAGGAATTCATCGTCGGAATATTGCAGCCGCTGGAATTTTTCGGAGAGATGGCGCTTTTAGACGGCGAACCGCGGTCGGCGTCGGTTGTCGCGATCGAAAAAACAGAGGTCATCGTTCTCAAGCGCGAGGATTTTCTCCGGCAGTTCACCACTAACCCGGAAATGGCCAAAAAGGTGATAGCGGTTTTAGGAAAACGGCTTCGGCATGCGAATGAACACATAGAAAGCCTTGTTTTTCTTGATGTATGCGGGCGCTTGGCGCGTGTGCTGCTCGATTTGGCGGCCGAAACGGGCAAGGAAATGGATGATGGGATTGAATTCACCGTTTCGCACAGCCGGACCGAACTCGCGAATCTCGTCGGCACCACCCGCGAGACGCTCACGCGCGCTCTCAAAACTCTTGAAACCATGAGTTACATCAGGATCAGAAAAAACACTTTTGTTATTACCAATACTACGGGTCTTAAAAATAGAATGTATTGATTGACCCATGGAAAACAAAGGATTAATTAATGCGCAAGCTCTTGAGGCGCTTACGGCGACTCCCTTGCGCGTGACAATAATCACATCCAAAAAGTGAGTCCCGTCACAGACAAAATATATACTCTGTCGTAAACTGAAAGCGGAATTCTTTGTGTGGGGGGTATTATTTTAATAAAAACCGACGGTCTGAGCGCCGGCGCAAATTTAAAATAGAGACTTCCCTAATAATTGAAATCGTGTTAAAATGGATTAGTTAAAAATAACGATGCGATTATATGATTTTAACGATATTCCACAATTCCAACATAGTCTTAAATATTTTAACATATTTATTTGCCGAACAGCAAAAACTTTGAAATTGGGGAGGGCATATGTGTAAAAGAAACGTCAGATGGTTACTTTTGGCGACGGTTTTACTGGTAGTCGCCATAGCGGCTCCGATGCGGCTGCGGGCGATACCCGTCACCGCCTCGCTGACAGGAATCAGCGGCCAAGTGCAGGTTATGCTGCCGGGCGGAAGCTGGCAACCCGCCAAGGATAACATGGCGCTGCCGAACGGCACGATGGTCAAAACGGGGGCAAAATCCTCCGCGACGGTCAAGTGGAGTTCGCAGAATGTCATGAAGCTCACCCCGTTCACGAATTTCACCGTCAAAAACATCGACATCGATCCCCGTTCGAAAACAGTGACATCGAACATGGAACTGTTTTCGGGCAAGGTAAAGATGAAGGCTGAAAAGCTCGCGAACCCCAATTCCGAGTTTACCGTGACGACGCCGACCGCGGTCGCCGGCGTTCGCGGAACTGAAGCCGACATCGAGAATACAGCCGAGAACACTACGAACGTGACCACCCGCGACGGCGAGATGGCCGTAACGGCGCAAGGCCAGACGGTCAGCGTTCCCGGCGGAACAACGGTCTCGGTTAATCCCGGACAGGCGCCATCGCAGCCGAAGACCATCTCTAAAGATGAGATGAACAAATGCGAGGACGATAACGATTGCGTTTCCGGCAAGTGCGAAGGCGGAATCTGCAAGATGGAAGACAAAGCCATGCAGGGCGGCGCGTGCGTTATCGACGGTTCGAGTTGCAACGGCAACGGAAACTGCTGCTCGAAGAACTGCGAAAACGGACTTTGCGCTCCGGCTCCTGTCGCAGCAGCCTGTATCCCCGACGCATCGAGCTGCCAGGCCGGCACGGAATGCTGCAGCGGCGTTTGCGCCGACGGCAAGTGCGCTCCGAAAACCGCCGCCGCCACAGAGGGAACAACCGGCGCGGCCACCGGCACTGTGACAACCGGCTCGGCCTCCGGAACCGTCACCACCGGAACCGGGACATCAACGACTACTACTGACGCCAATACCGGCACAACAACAACTACTACTACATCTACTGACGCCAACACCGGCGCCGTCACAACCACAACCACAACGACGACAGACGGCGAAACCAATACCACGGATGAAACCGAAGAATCCACCGGGCCGGAACTGATCATCGCGAGCCCCCCGGACGGATTCACCAGTTGTCCCTATGTCACGGTTTCCGGGTTCGCTTCTCCCGGAACATCCGTCATCCTCGACAACATTGATCTCATGAAAGACTCCCGGACCTCAAAATATCCCGACGGCTCTTTCTCGTTAAGCAATTACAAGCTCATGGATTGCACAAAAGCTCTCGTTTTCATTGCCAAGGATTCTTCAGGCAAGGAAACAAGGGTGGTCGTGACATCCGGAGCGACGGCGAACGCCGCCGCCATGGGCGTCAAGCTCACCGGCCTCAGCTTAGTCCTTCAGCAGGATGGAGCATGGTACGGCGGCTTGACAACGGTTACAGCGAAAGCCATCGCTAAATCGTCGACTCCGTTCACAGGCGCTATTCTCGTAAACTTCAAGGGCCCGAACGGCTTATTCTACGGAAACATGACGATGATGCCGATCAGCGGCCTTTCATCTGCGACAAACAATGCCGGTCAGATTGATTATTACGCGCAGGCTGAACTGCAAATTCCCACCGGCCCGGCGAATCCGTTCACCGTTATCGCCGAAGTTCCAGGCCTGCCGGCGGCTCAGGGATCTGTTGTAGTCAAGGCTTACAACTGCACGCCGACTCCGATGATTCCCGCCGACGGCATTGATAACGACTGCGACGCCCGGATCGGCGAAGACCCGATCGACGGAATCGACAATGATTTCGACGGCCTTGTCGACGAAGACTCCCCGGCGGTTGCCGCATCCGCGAGCGTCTGTCAGGCGATTCTCGTCAAAGACACATGCTGGGCAACCAACGGCTGCAAATGGGATAACGCGGTTAATAAGTGTTTCTCCGCAGGCGTCCAGTGCGGCGACAGCATCGACAACGACCGCGACGGCCGCATCGACGAGGAAGCTCTCGACGGCGTCGACAACGACGGCGACGGCCGCATCGACGAGGATACGATGTGTGAATGCGACACAACGGACCTCTACGCCGACTGCGACTTCGACACAGTTCTTAACGGCGTTGACTGCAACCCGTTCGACAAAAACGTTATTATAACTAAATCATCTCCCGCCTGCGCCGTGAAATGCGACGCGCAAGCTTCTCCCGAAGCCGACTGCGACAACGACGGCCTAAATAACTCGGAAGAAATGGCGGTCGGAACCAATCCTTATAATAAAGACACCGACGGCGACGCGTTTGGCGATCTGGCGGAACTCGAATCACACTTTAACCCGCTCGATCCGGCCAGCAAGCCGAGTAACTGTTCCGCGCATTTGCATTCCGACATGTGCGCGATTGATCCGAACTGTCTCTGGGACGCCGCGCTTCTGGCTTGCAAGCAGAGATACGAAGCGATCGCCCCGACAGTCGGCGGCGCGGTCATCTGCATAGGCGGCCAAGTCGCCTCTCCGGACGGCAAGTGCTTCTGCCCGGCCGGAATGGTTTGGAACGCCGCCAACCAGTTCTGCGAAATGCCCTCTTACACACGCTGCGCCAGCATGACTTACTTCGACAACGCAACAGGCGGCTGCGTGCCGACATGCACCGGCGGCCAGCTCAATGACAACACGACAGGCACATGCTATTGCCCGGACGGCAAGTTCCTCGGACCGGACGGCTACTGCATCGCCGCGGTCGATTGCCCCGCCTCCAAGGGCTTTGTCATCGATCCGGCCACACAGGCCTGTATCTGCAACGACGCCGTAACGCCCTTCTTCGACGAACTTCAGGGCGCGTGCGTTGCGGAATGTTCCGGCGGACAGGTGGGCGACCACACCGCTGACTACTGCGTCTGCCCGGCAGGCGCGACAGGTTCTTATCTTGATATGAACGCCCGAAAGTGCGTTTTCACGGTTTCAACTACGGTCTGCCCGAGCGGCACGGCAGGCGCCGGATGTGACTTCATGGTCTCTCAGGGCGACTGCGACGCGGACGGCCTGACGAACCTGACAGATACCAACCCCTGCATCAATGAAACCGGCGTGACAATCGGCGAAGGCGGCGAGATTCAGGAATTCTGCCCGGCCGGAACCGACGCCAGCGGCAGAGATATGAAAGCCTACCCGGATGTTGACGGCGACGGCGCGTTGAATGAATACGACTCGTGCCCCTGCATGTTCGGCACAGCAAGCAACGATTTCTGTCCGGGCGCTCCGACATTCTGCCCGGAAGGCCAGTTCCTCGACGAATTCTACGGCGCCTGCGTAACAGTTTGCCCGGCGCCGAGAGTGGCTGATGCCGCCACAAAGAAATGCGTTTGCCAGCCCGGTCTCGTTCTCGATGAGATGACCGGCGAATGCACGAACTCCTGCCCGGAAGGAATGGCGCTTTCTCAGGACGGCACATACTGCGTCTGCAGCGGTTCCACTCCGTACATGGACCAGTTCACGGGCGGCTGTGTCGCTCAGTGCGCCGGCGTTCAAATACCGGTTATGGATAATTACTCGAATCAACAGTACTGCGCTTGCCCGCAGGGCTCAAGCCCGAGCTATATCGACGGCGATTATGCCTGTGTCTGCGGCGCCGGCGGACTTCCGGACCCCATTACCAAGGAATGCCCGCTCCGGCCGGAATGCGCTGTCACCGAGAACCGACCGATCGGCTGCGACTGCACGTTCAGCGAACAGTGCGGCCCGGACTATAACAACA
>JBAYJY010000132.1:0-12306 GCA_041664945.1 bacterium
ATCAAAAAAGGCATTCCGCTCGATATCACCATTCACACCGAAAACAGGGACATTTCGTTCTCCGGCGAAGTCTCTATCATCCACCCCGGAGAACCGCCCACGGTCCAGATCAACCGTCCAGCGGAAGACCAGTTCCGCATCACTTCCGACACCGGCTCAGTCGGCTTGAAAGACAAACTTCCGCTTACCTACAGGATTCTTCGCGATCCGGTCACCCCTATTTCGGATATCAAAAAAGGCGACACCGTTTCCATCAGTCAGGACAACGCCGTTATCGCAACCATCGCAAAGCTGACGCCGGACAACTACATTGAAATCAACTACAACCTTCCCGGCGACGTTCAGGTTACTCTCGTCGGAAAAGTCACTGCATGCAACGAAGTGAAAACCGGCGCTCAGGTCTCGTACGAAAGCCAGATCAGATACGAGATAATCAGGCCCGGCGAACAGGACAAAATCGTTAAATACATCTTCGACCGGCAGCGCTCGCTTCGAAAACGCGGAATGTATTGATTTTCCATTATTCCGGCTAATTCCACTGAAATGAAAAAGGGCGGTTTAAAAACCGCCCTTTTTAATGCCTGTTAAAGCCAAACATTTACGTCATCGCCGCGATCGCTCAGGCGCCATCCCGCTCATTTCCATAAATCCTGCATATCCGTCGGAATGTCTTTCCCGAGAAATTCTTCCTGAATCGCAATCGCGTTGATCCTGTTCATCGGAATCATCATCTCGAGGCAAGCGCCGGCCTTCGACTGCCGCACAACGGCATTCGCGATCGTCGGCTTGTCCGCCGGCGTCCCTTCCGGAACGCCTATGATCTTGTGGCAGAAAAGCGACTGATCCTTGCCCTCGATCTTCTTCGCCAGATCAACGTATACGAACGAACCGTCTATGAACGACACTAACGCTCTCGCTACTTTTGCCATTTGCGCGCTTCCCCTGCTGTTTTATTGTCGGGCCGCGGTCCCGCCGCCCGCTTTCCTTCGCTCACCAAGCAAGCGGCTTGGCGATTATCTCTTTCACTCTTATGTCGAAAAATTTATTTGACGAATTCGCCTTCACCAGCAGGCAAGTGTCCGCTCCGCGCCCGGTTCCGGCCACCGCTATAACGTCGCCCGCCGGAATCAGCCCCGCGTCGCACGCCATCGCCGCCATCTCCACGCAAACCTTCACCCCCTGGCCGATTATCCGTAGCGTATCAGCGACAATTACCTCTTCAGAGTAATTCCCGCACCGCTCCCTTATCGCGCAGCCGAGCCCTCGCGTCACCATCGTTCCCGTTAGTATCAGCGCGCCGTTCTTCCTTATCTCTTCCGCCTTCGCCGGATCGAGTTCGCACACGCCTTCCTGCTTGAACCCGGCGTTGTGCGTGACAACTATCACCCGCGCCGGGCCGCCGGCGAACAACGCCGCCGCCTTCACCCCGGTGTCTCCGTATGTCGACGCAACCAGCACATGCCCGATCCCGCGCGCCGCCGCCTCACTGCGCGCCAGCTCCAGCGTCTCGTCCGTGTTTTTCGGTCCAGGCTTTTCGAAATACAAAACGCTTGCCCCCTATGAATCCGGCATTAAAATCGCTTTCCAGTATATCGCCGAACAAGTCGCGCGTCAAACGCTTCGCCGCGCTGTTTGGAAATCTAAACGCGGTCTATTTCCGCTTCGACAACTATGTCGGGCCCGGACAGCGAAACTCTTATGTTTTTCAGCGAAACCGATTCCGCGACAGACTCGAACCCGGCCCCTTCGAGAAAAGTGACCGCTTCCCGGCCTCCGAGCAGCCGCGGCGCGATGAATATCATAACATCGTCTATCAGGCCGGCGCTTAAAAAGGAAAAATTCAGCGTTCCGCCGCCCTCGATAATTACATTGAGCGCTCCAAGCTCGACGAGCTTTCGCAACGCCGCCTCCGGCTCGGGCCGCCCCGCCGCGTCAGACGCGACTCTTATAACCCGGCAGCCGAGCCGGGCGAGTTCCGCCTCCCGGTCCGCCGGCGCCGTCTCTGTCGTTATGATTACAGTTTTCCCGTCACCCGCGAGCCTCGCGAAATTCGAGCCGGGCGGCGTCAGAAGCTGATCGTCAATTACAACGCGAAACGGATCTTTAATCTTTTCCGGGTCCGGAACCCGGCTCGTCAGCGCCGGGTCGTCCTTCAGCATCGTCGTCGCGCCCACTATAACCGCGTCTGTCTCGCCCCTCATGCGGTGAACCCGCGCGCGGCTCTCCCCGGACGATATCCATTTCGAATCTCCCGTTTGCGACGCCGTCTTGCCGTCAAGCGTCATCGCCGATTTCAGCGTCGCAAACGGCAGCCCCTTTGTCATAACCTTCACGAACCCTCGGTTAAGCTTAAGGCATTCGGATTCGAGAACGCCGGAGACAACATTCACTCCGTTGCTTCGCAGCAAATCAAACCCGCGGCCGGCGACCTGAGGATTCGGATCGGTCATGCCCGCCACGACCGCGGCGACTCCCGCGCGGACGACCGCCGGCGCGCAGGGCGGCGTGCGCCCCTGATGCGAGCATGGCTCGAGATTCACGTAGAGCGTCGCGCCTCGCGCGTCTTCGCCCGCCGCCCGCAACGCCTCAACCTCGGCATGCGGCAGCCCCGCTCCATGATGCCAGCCCTCGCCTATGACGGCGCCGCCTTTCACTATCACGCAGCCGACCATCGGATTCGGCGACGTCCGGCCGCGTCCAAACCCGGCCAGCTCAAGCGCCCGCTTCATATATCTTTCGTGTTCCGCGCCCATAGAATCGTCTTCTTTTCATTTCTTTTTCGCGATCATTATACCTGAGAGCCTTGTTCTTGGCAAAACCAACTAAGACGACGTTACAGTTATCACAATCGGGAATCAGCGCGCGGGCGCACCATGCTGCGACCAAATTATGTTTTGAAAAATGCGGGCAAATGGCTTGATCGAAACAAAAGTAATATAATAGAATGGAAATCCAGAAACATGCCGGGCGTTTCCCGGCCGGAGAACGAATGACTCGCTTCATACGCAATACAAACTACCACACGCTGGCCGGTCTCGAAAGCGAGATCGCCGAACTGGCAGCCGCATCGTCCGTTCCTGTTGAAACGGTTGAGCTTGGGAGGTCCACCGAAGGCCGCCCTATCAAGGCAATCTGTTTCGGGGACGGCGATTTCCGCAAGCCGGAGGTTTTATTTTTCGGGCTTACGCACGCGGTGGAATTCATCGGAACCGAGACGGCGCTATCGCTGATTCGCCACTATTCGCTGGGCGGCGGCCGGGATTCTTTGGATCTCATTAACGCGTGGGTGTTGCCTGTTCTGAATCCGGACGGATACGCGGCGGTTGAAAAACAACTGGCTGCCGGACTCGGCCTCGGTTTCAAGCGCGGCAACTCGCGCGGCGTGGACCTCAACCGCAACTTCCCGACCGCGTTCTACCACTTCCCGCGTTCTCTGTTCGCTGGCAGCCCGGTCAAAATCTCGCCTTATTATCGCGGCGAAGCGCCCTGCTCGGAAAGCGAATCCAGCCTTTTCCGCGACTTCGTTCTAAGCCGCAACTTCAAGGCCTCCATCGCATTCCACAGCTTCGGTTCGGCCATTCTTTTCCCTTACAACCACACGCCGGACAAGTGCCGCGACCATGACGCGTTCATGGATATCGGCTCGGAAATGTCGAAAAGCCAGAACGCGCCTTATACGGTTAAACCATCCTATAAAATGTATTCGACAAACGGAAGCATCAACGACTGGATGTACGACGAGTGCGGAATACTCGCCTTTCTGATCGAAATCGGTAAACTCGGCGTTTCGCCCGTCCGCCCGGAAACATGGGTAAATCCATTCTACTGGTACAACCCGATCGACCCGCGCGAGGAAATCGCCAACGTTCTCCCCGCCTGCTTTTGCCTCGCAGATACCATTCGCGACAACTTCGCAAAATAACCTCAACAGCGCCCGGTCAAGAACTTCTCCCTTTCATTAGGTCATAAGAATTATCCCGAATCCGCCTTTAGAGCCGGGCACACACAAATAGAAAAGGGGCCGCTTTAACACGGCCCCTTTGATCGTCATATAAATTCCAATAGGTTGCGGCTATCTAACCGGTCAAGCTTGGGCGACTATGGCTTAATGGCCATACCAGCTTTCAATCTTGTTGAATCCGTATTTCATCAACGCGAGGTCTGACAGATTTACAACATTGTCGCCGTTGATGTCGCAGAGAGCATTGTACCCTTCTTGCGTGGATGTCTTATTGAACGTGCTTTTCATCATAGTAAGGTCGTTAAGATTGATCATGCCGTTATCATTGATGTCGCCGGGATAGATGTCGGGCAAAACGATGTTCGAACCTGAGGCGGTCACATTAATCGTCATCTCCATGCCGACAAAGCGCGGCGCGTCGACTCTGATTTTGTGCGTTCCCAGAGAAAGCGCGGCTGCGTTGAAAGTGCCGCTTTCGTTTGTGGTCGCGATTTGGCTTCCATCTTTATAAACATTGATTCCGGGTTTCATGCCCATCCCGGCTATGCGCACTGCCCCGAATGTGTTTGTGGGGGTCGCCACGGCAAAAGACGCCGATTTGCCGGCCATGATGTACAGGGTTTTTGTTCCCGCGGTCGCCGCGGTCATAACAGCCTGTTTGCTGTTGGAGCGGCTGAACACTTTGAATTCGCCCGTTTCTGGATTGATGGCCGTAAAAGTATATCCATCATAGAATTCCGTGAAATCCACATCGAGGCTGACCGTCGCGCCGGCCTGTTCGACCTGAACCTCGACGGGCCACACGCGGCCTGGCACCGCCGTGTCCGGAACGCCTATGCTTTTCGCTGCCTGCCTCGCGGCTGAAGCGGAAACCACATACGCGTTTATAACCGCATCGCTAACATTGCCCGTTACGCTCGAGCCGGGAAGCGGCGGGGGCTTCAGAAGTTCGTCTGCCGCCTGCCCTTCGCCAATCACGAGCGGATAAACATCCGCCGTGCTGTCTGTCGAAAAAGTCAGCTTCACATTCCAGTTGCTTGCAGTTCCCGCCGCGAATGCGCGCGAACAGCACATCATCGCAACTAAAACCGCCGCTGTCACCAACAATGTCTTTTTCATTTGCGCCACCACCTATTATGTATTATAAAACTTTTTCATATTTACGGAGTCGCGCTCCGTGTTTGACCAAAGAAAGTATACCCAATTATACAATACTTGCGGGTATGTATCAACTTATATATATCCATAAACATCACTTTCTAAAATAATTTTAAAAAATATATTTTTCAATCGCTCCCGCCGGCCATGATTCAGGGGGCCGCTATCTTCAAAACCACATCCTGTTTCGCTTTCAGCCAATAGCCTTTCCACGGCTCAAGGCTGTAGCCGTTGTTTGGCTGCCAGACGCTATAAGAGACTCCATTCCAGTCATATAAAGAGCCGGAAAGCCATCCTTTATCCTCAGCGGAAGCGAGCGTTGAGCTGTCGTTCGGCGCGCTGGGAAGCGCGGCGCTGATTTTTGCGTCGCCCCATGCGACTTGAGAACCGAACGGATTCCCGATTATATTCCAGCCGCTTTTCAGCAGAATCGTTTGCTCCGCGTTCTGATTGGGACACGACAACGATGTCAAGGCGCCCGCGACAGTGCGGTTAAGCCAGAAACCGCGACCGGCAGCTCCAATGCCCGGAAAAGCCGGATTGTTGTTGACGCTGTCCACCAACTGCTGCGATCCGGAATCGTATGCCAGAAGATATTCGCCGACGCCAAGGTTAAGGCCGCTCGCCACGCTTGTATTGTCCGGTATTAAAGGCAACGATATGAGATGCCATCCTGTTGAGATAGACGCTGATGTCTCCGCGATTCCGCATCCCACCGGCGCCGTTATGTTCAATGTATATGATTTGCCGTTCGCCGTCGCATGAACATTGTTTACTATCACAACCGTTGAAGTGAATGAGGCCCCGAAGCCGGGAAGCGTGATCGCCCCGCTTCCTGAATTGAGCGTCATGTTATTTACGGTTTTCGAGCCATCCTGCCCGATTGTGACTACCGCCACTTCCCAAGAAGCGGACGATGAGCCTGTGAAACCCAGCGAAAGCCTGTGCGTCTGCGTCCCAGCCGGCGCTGTGAGCGTGTAATATCTCGCCGCCAGATGATCCAGGCTGTCGTTTCTCTGAATCGGATAACTGCTGCCCAGCGATTGAGTCGTCACCGCCGGATAAATCGGGCCGTCAACAAAATCTTTAGTGAATATCGCGGTTGAGTAATCCCTGAATACCGCCGGAAGGGTTGTCGATAAATCAGCCAAGGACGTGGAAATCAGCGGGATTTCCGTCACCGCCTCGGCGCACCATGGATAGTTCTGCGTATTTGTGCACGCGGTTTGCAAATCAAGCCAAAGTGTGGGCACAAATGCCCTGCCGCCCACATGTTCAGTGATATATTTTAAGAATGCGGAAGAGCCGTATGCATAAACGTCGTAGTTGCTGAAGTGATCAATCGAAACGTATGTATTAGCAAATCGGTCTGATAGATACTGCGGCACATAATCGTTGACGTCGGGATATACTTCGTCCTCCATCCACGTCGCGCTCATTTCCATCAGCCAGTAGGACGGCGAACTCCAGTTCATTCCGAACTGAATCGCGTGGAAAAACTCGTGCGCCACGATCACTTCAACCAGTTGCATGATCGTGATTCCGTTATATAAATGAATCGTCGGGTTCGTGTTGGTGTAATCGTTGTCGATTTCAATAAATGACTGCGCGGACAAGCCATTGGTCTCCGTTGTGTTCGTTCTGCCGAGCACGCCGGGAACCGCGCCGAAAAGATCGCAAACATAAATATCATATCTGTTTCCCGCAGGCAGCGGCGGCGCAGGCAGTCCGAGAACATTTACCTCGTGATTCCACGTCTGCTCAAGGATCGTGAGAACATCTGATATATATGTCGGAACACCGTTCGTAATCGTGCCGCCGACAGCATGAACGCCCGAAAGCGTATAATATACTTTGAAATGTTCAGTCTGTTCGGTTTTAACGACGCTCGTTTCGAGAAGAGACATGCAGGTCGTATAACTCGGGCCCGCCAGCACATATCTCTTTCCATCGCGAGCAGGCGTAAACTGAATCACATCGGCAAGCTTTTCGCGGGTTTCAGGTTGCAGGCGGTCCCAGTTGCGAAGAAGCCGCAACTGCGCGAATGTCGCGTCGTCCCGCCTTTCGCCAAGCCACGTTTGCGACGCGGCGCGCGACGCGCCTTCCTGCGTCTCCGTTTGAGGCGCATAATAATTCAGAAACGCGCCGGCAATTTCCTCGTCTGTTTCGGCCGAGGCCGGCCGGGCGCCGAACGCCGTCGCAAGCGAAAAGAACGCCAACAAAAGCGCGATCATGCCGTAAGTTGTTCTTTTAACGCCTGGTTTCATTAACTTCCCGTCCCGGCCGCTTTGTCGGCGGCCATTTTCCGCCTGTCTCCCGAAAAGCCTACGGATTGACTTGATACTGGCTCGGGAACACAAGCGAACATGCCTTTTTCGCCCTTATCAGAAAACCTACCCACGGTTCGAGCATAACGCCCGCATTAATATCTTTCGGGCCGACGTAGCCGTATGGCGGCGTCGTGCCGTTGTACAAATATATCGAGCTTTCCACAAACTCATTCGCTTCTTCGCTGCCTATAGTATAAGTGTTCCCGTAAGATTGCACGTTTACAGTATTGTTCCACGGAACCGACTTGGTATACGGCAGAGCGGCCAGATTCCAGCCGGGCGACAGCGCAACAGTATTCGTTGTTGAATTAATGCCATGCGCGACCGCCGTCATATTTTCCGGGAAATACGCCCAATAACACACGCCGGGCGCCGCGCGGTCGAGGCCGGCGTTGTATACGTACACTCCGTTTTTAAGCTGGAAGAATTCCACATTGTCCAACTGCAGAGCGGTTGCCGGCGACGCAGAATTAGGCTGCAGGGGAATACCGACAAGGTTCCACCCGGTCATGTATTCATGGCTCAGCGTGATGACTTCGCCAATCCGGGCGATCAAAACCGCCGGGGCGCTGAACGCGCTTATGTTGCCTGCTTCGTCGGTTGCGCGCGCGTATATATAATTAACACCTGAAACGATGCCGGATATATTGACCGTATAACCGCCGGACGCATTGGTCGTCGCGGTCCCGTCAGGCACGGCCGGCGTTAAAGGCACATTAATGCAAGCGCTGCTATTGAAGCTCCATATTTGATTTGCGCCGCAGGTCTGGCTCGTCGTGTCTTCATCTATGAAGCCGTCGTGATCGCTGTCTATTCCGTCGGAATCGTTGGGCTCTTCGTCAGTGCGCCCGTCCCCGTCGTTGTCCAGCGCGTCGTCAGGGCTCGTCGTCCCCAAGTTGATCCGCGCGAACACTTCAACCTTGGCCTGCGCCTCGGCAAGTCCGGAGGCGTCCACAACGGAGCCGCTTCCTGATGATGTCGTGAAATATGTTTCCGGCTCGGGCAATACTAACGTGGGCGGCTGCGGCGGCGTTGTATCTATTACGAAACTGCCTCCGCTTGGCGTTGCATCCGTCGCGAGATTTCCGACAATGTCGGCGCCGGTAACCGTAACGAGCGCAAGGCCGTCGACATAAGAGGAGCCGTCTGCCTGATGCGCGTCGTATTTTACCTTGAAGTTGCTTTTTGAATTGTTTACGGAGGTCGCCAACGCGTCGATCATATCCGCGGATCCCGCCGGATTGACACTGACATGGGGCGCTTCGCGCAGAGGCTGGTTCGCCTCAATTTTCAGGTATATTGATCTTTCCTTCGTAACAGGCAGCAGCAGCTTGCCGGGTCCGATTGGCGTCATCAAAGACGAGTCGCTCCAGTACGAAACAATGAAAGTCGGATTCTGCGTGTCGACAGCCAGATACGCGCCGTGATTCGGCAGTTGATTGGCGGGCGTCTGGTTGCCCTGGCTGTCTATGCCCCTGACGATTATTTTCGCGTCTCCGTCGAATGAGGACGGCGGAGATTCGGAATTGACGTCGAACGAGCCTATGAACTCTGTTAGAGAGCCGCCAATTGATGCGGCCTGAGTGACTCCGACATCCTGAGAGCCCTGAAAATCAACAGTAAATGTCGGCGGGTTGGGCGCGCCGCCCTGCGAGAGTTCCTTGGAGGCTGATATGCGCATGTATACAGTCCCCGCCGGCGCCGCCTGCTTACCTGTGGCCGCATCGGCGATTGGAAGAGCCTGCGTGAACGCCGCGTCCCGATAATAGGTGATCGAGAACTGCGGCGGCCCGGAATCCCGCGTGACTATGCATTGCTGTTTAACCGCATTGTATAAAGGCGGCGTCGACACGCAACCGCTGTTGCCTACGTTCCCCGCTTTGTCGATCACTTGGCCTTCAATAATATTTTGACCTTCCGTGAGGAAGATTCCATCCGGATTCTCGTCGATCAGGCCGTCCATGTCGTTATCGACGTTGTCGATGGGGTCTTCGCCCAGGAATCCGTCGCCGTCATAGTCGATTTTGACCTGGAACTGGCCGGATGAATTAGCTAATACGGTGCCGACGTATTGTCCGTTCACGAAAATGTTGACATTAGCGTTCGGCTCCGGCGGATTCGTGCTGCCCGAGAGCGCTGTCGATGGCGATTGCGTCGGCGTGGTTACGCTGGTGAATATTGGAATGCTGGGAGTCGCTGTTTCTATATAGAATGTATAAACGAGACTCGAGTCGCTCCTGTTATACGCGCGGTCGTAAGAGTAGACGCGCCAGTAATATTTATTGTCAGTCAGATGATCGCAGTGTTGCAGGGGCGTTCCGCAATCAATATTAATGTCGTCGCCCTGAATCGACGAGAAGAAACTTGTAGAGTAACCGTCGTCATTGACCACCTTGTCGGCGGCCAGATCGATGAAGGCTGCGCTTGTGGCGACTTCGACCCTGTATTGGTAAAGGTCGGGCGCGCGGGAATCGAGACGCCAGCCGATTTGCGGCTTGCTGTTGTTCAGCGTAGCGTTATGCGCCGGAACAACGAGAGCCGCCGGAGACGGCGGTATCGTGTCCACCTCGAACGTTGTCGTGACGAGCATCCCGTTCCCCGCAAGGTCGGTAAGGTAGAACCTGCTTGCCGGATTAGTGTCGCCGGCCGTGATTGTTGCGGTTCCGTCGTAGTTCGTTCCGACAACATTGTATTTGCCGGAATAGTCATAGCTGGATGTTTCCGTATAGTCCAACTGGACCCAGCAGCCGCTTCCGGGTTTCTGCCCGGTCGTGCCAGTGTCTTCATCGATCATTCCGTCGACATCGTCGTCCAGGCCGTCGAGGAGTTCCTCGTCGATCTTGCCGTCGCAGTCGTTGTCTATCCCATCGTTCAGAGCCGCCGGAGCGATAATGAAGTGGTTCTGTTTCACGCGCACGCGGAACGAGTCTCCTATGTACTTCGTGACATGGCAGTTAACATCTATCGCATCGCCCTCAAGTTCGCCGGGAATGCCGTTTTGGTTTCTGTCCATTGATGCGAGCGCCGGTTCGGCGGAGCAATTGATTTCAGGCGCCACGGCATCCACTATGAACTTAGCCCCGGAAACAGGGTCGCCGCCAACCATTTGGTTTCCGTAAAGATCTTTTGCATTAAACTTAAGCTGCACTTCTCCATCAAGATATTTCTGGGCGGCGCCTTTCGCGGCCACCTCGAACGTTGCCTTGAAAACCGTGGCCGATGGGGGACTCCATGCCGAGACAGCGAATGGCCCCTCGACTTTCCTTCCGAGTTGCCACGTCTCGAATACCGGCATTCCATCCGCAGCGGGCGGTTCGTTTGTCGTGATTTTCAAACAGACAATCTTGCTCGGGTCCATTGCCGTGTCGCCTGTGATCGGCGTTCCGTCCGGGCCTGTCGGCATCGGAACCGTGCAGTTTTGATCCAGATAATAATTAACTGTTATCGCCGGCGGCAGCGTGTCGATTCCGAAAGTGAAATAGCCGGTCGAATCAGGATTGTATGGCCCCATATTGCCTGCCATATCGTATGGCGCAACCCGCCAGTAATATGGGCTGGTGAGAGCGCGTTCAGGAAGGTTCGCCAGTTGTTTTACGTTAGACGCGACTATGGGTTCAGCTACAATCGATTCCGGCGAGAATGTGGGGCTTGTCGCCACCTGCAATTTCCATTGCGCAATTTCCCATCCTGCCGTGCCTTCTCCGAGGCATATTTTGCCGTCCTCGTCTATCATCCCGTCGCTGTCGTCGTCGATGCCGTTAAGGCATTCCTCGTCGACGCAATCCATGCAGCCGTCTCCGTCGACATCCGTGCCTCCGCATAACAATTCACTGATGCACGAGGTTCCCGTGCCTCCGGGGTTGTCGTCGTCTATTCCGTTATTCAGAGTGGTCCATGAGAGTGTAGGATTTTTCACGGTCAGCGCCGTGTTTAAACATGACATCTCGGCGCGCGCTATAATTCCGTCGCAGGGCGCGATGGGCAGGCTGATCGAAGGCGTTGCCGGCAAATAAGTGTCTATCGCGAAAAACTGGCCCTCCGCGATCGCCGTGTCCGGCTCCGCCGTTCCATAAATCGGCAGCACATAACTCGGCTTCCCGTCGCCGGCGCCGGCCGGATATTTATCGTCGCTTAGTTTGTCGGCGTCATGCTGGTCCGCTATGGCGTGCGCGTTGTCTATGTTCCATGCCTGATTCGACAAACGGTCCATGGCTAATGTCGTGACTGCTGCATAACCGTTGTTCGTCGCGGTCGTCACATCGAAGCAGGCTCTAAAAACCGAGCATGGCGTTGTTACGGAATCGAACCCCGCGCAGTTAAGCCCCGTGCAGTAATCGCATGCCAGGTTCTGGTTGCAGCCCTGATACAAAGGAACCGTCAAAGGAGCGTCCGGCTGCGGAACTCCCTCGTAGCGCGGCGAAGCCGCGTTCGGAAGGAAAAAATAAATTGAGGGCGTGGCTCCCAGTTTTTCGTCGGCGGTTATTTCGACATAAACGGCGCCGGCATTGACAATCGGCATATTGGGAGTGGCGATGTTGTTGTCATGGTTTCCGACGGTGAATGTCTGATTGAAATTGCCGTTTTTGAAATATTTAACCATAGTCACCGGGCCGGTGTTGTCAACAACGGCGATGGCGCCGATGATGGGCGCGGCGTGCGTCGTTAAATTCCCCACGCCGTCCGCGGCGCTTAAAAAGACTCTGTATTGGTCTTCCTCGATGCCAACCGGCGCCAGAGGGCCGGAAATATCCCAGTTGAATTCGTATGCCGTCTGCCCGTATGTCAGATCCGCGCAGGCCGGGTTCGTTGTTATTCCGTCCTGAGTGCACAAAAAAGTCAAAGCGTCATTCGGATTGG
>JBAYJY010000133.1:0-12269 GCA_041664945.1 bacterium
TCTCTTCATACGGCGAGGGAGGCAGTTTGCGAAGCGTCAACGAGATCGAGTAGCCCGCATCAGATTTGTCTTTCACGGCGACCTTCACCGTATAATCGCCAGGTTTCATGTTGCTTATGGGCAATGCAAACATCTGAAAGCCGGCGGCGGACTGTTTCAATTTCGGCGCGGCCCCGGCGAGCGTCGCTTTGGCTTCAAACTTTCCGCAACCTTCCGCCCTGCGGCAGGCCACGCGCAGAAGCGCCTCCGGTTCCTTCGTGTAGTACGACTTTTCGAACTGCGCCTCATAAGGCGGCGGCGCGAGAAAGGAGAACGTTTCGCGGCGGTCCACCCTGCCCCGCTCTTTGTCAAAAAACGTAAGCGTAACCTGATACAGGCCCGCGGCGTCTGCGTACAGCGGAACGGCGAAGCGCGCGCCGCCCTCAAGCGTCAGCGTCACGTCTTCCTCCGCCGTTTGCATCTTCCGGTTCTGATTCAATATCTTCGCGATCACTTTTAATTTTCGCGCCGGCCCGTTTGTCGTCACAACAAACGGAACTTCATTCTTCCCTGTGTTCAGAGGCTTCATATTCGGGTCAATCGCCACATCGAAACGATCAAGAACTTTCAGCATGTGTTCCCAAACATTTACCATGAAATCAGAATTCACGTCGAAATTCGCGAGCGCCACGATCATCCCCTGTCCGTAAATCCGTTGCACGACATACGGCTTGTCGTCATTGTCGACAGCGATTTGCCGCCAACCGGGCGCGGGATTCATAAAATGAGATTTTCCGACAACGAATTTCGTAACTTTGGAAGAGTAGCCGAGCATTTTAAAACTTGTATCGACTCTTTTCTGCGAGAGTCCTTCTTTCTGTTCGACTCCGATACTGAGCGCGGGGTCAACCCTTCCCATCCATTCAATCTGCTGCGGCAGAGAGCCGTCGAGAATGAAGAGCATCCCGCCGTTCTCAACGAACTTCAGAATGTCTTTTGCGTAAGGCATGAACTTATCCGACTTGACGGCGTTATATCCCGGCGCTGCGAAAATCGCGCCGTAGCCTGCGAGTTTGGGAATCATTTTATCGAGTTTCGAGTTTTCAAACTTCTCCATTTTTATGCCGGCGGCAGCAAGCGGTCCGTCGAAAACGTCACGAAACACGTACCCTTTGTAACCGCTGTAAATGAGCGCGATTTTAGGAGCGCCGCTATGATTTTCGGCGACTCGCTCCGATATCAGTTTCAGAAAAACACTGTACTCCGCCGCGTCGGCATCGGCGGCCTTTTTCGCGCGCGCTACATCCTTTAAATAATCTTCAGTCAGCCCCTGCGGCCATTCGTATATGTTTATATCCTTCAAATTTCGCCAGAGTGATTCCGCGTTTGCGACAGCGAAACCGCTCTTCCATAGATTCAGGGCGCCGACATTCGCCGCCAGTTCTTCCGGTGGGAACTCGCGGACAGACAGAGTAGGAATCCATTTCGCGCCTTCGAAAAGCCGCGTGTCCCTGTCGCCCGCGTTGTGGAATGTGTACATAATCATAACCGGATCCGCTTGAAGCTCTTTGACAACACGCATATATGCCCGGCAGAGCGGATTATCCTGATAGGACGCAAGCTCAATGGCGAAATTCGGAGCGCGCCCCTTCAAGTCCTTCATATACTGGATCGTGAAGTCATATATCATATCCTCCTGATATTTTTCGAAATCAGCGAGGAGATTGTTTGCTTTGAGATATTCCTTGCGTCTCAGAGGAGTAATGGAATTCGGATCAGTGGCCGGCTCTTTGATTTTAAGAAATTCGGCAAATGTCTCGGGATCGAAGGAGACGCCGACATGATTGTCGAGATTGATAAAAACGCCTTTCAGAGGAAATTGAGCCGACAGAGGAGCGAGCGCGGCGAGTTTTGGAAAAATCGCCGTCTTCCAGAAGTCGGCGGAGGCCGGCGCCGGTTTGTGCGATAGAGGATAGCCATCGTCTGACGCGGCGCGGCGGTAGCTGATCGCCGACGTGTCGGCGACAGCGTCGAGCGGCGGGCCGGTGTCAATTTTAACATACAGATTAAGTTTCAGTTTTGCCGCCTTTGCGCCCCACTGTTTAAGACGTTCGATCACGCGCGGGTCGGCGGGCTTCCTATACGGCGTGTAATAAATGATGACCGTATCGAACCCGGCGCCGGCTATCGCATCCGCGGCAGCCGCCGGAACGTCGCCGCTTATCTGGACAGCCGCAATCTGCGCGCGGCTCTCTTTCGCAAAGTACGGCATTAAAATTACAGCCGCCGCGAATACTAATAAAAACAATATATTCTTAGTCTTCATGCTTGATCCTTCCTAATCAATGTTGAGTAAAGGTAACCGTACTCAATTCGGAATCACAGGCAATTCTATATGCGACGGGCGCGTTGCGTCCCTATATATCTTAACGGTCGGAATGATGTTGGCAGGATCGTCGGGCTTGTTCGACGGCGAGAGTTTGGGATCGAGTCTGAATGTCGGCCAGTCGGCGGCCGCGATCGAAACGCGGATGCGATGCCCCTTCTTGAACACCCACGATGTCGGCAGGAGATCATATTTCAACTCCACGATTTTGCCGCCGGCGAATATGCCGTCGACATAGTCCGCTTTTTCATAGCCATGCCACGGCAGTTTCGGAAGAACGTCAACTCCGGACGCCCCTCTCCTGATAACTTTATTGATATCGTGAAGGCCGGCGAATCCGGCGCGCACCGGGCTCTCTGTTATAAGAACCGCTTTCCCGTCCCCGGCGACATCCTCAAGGTATGCAAAAAAATCGCCGTCGTCAGCCGAAGATGAAACCCAGAAATCAATAATCGGATGCCCTGTCACTTCCAGATCCTCATCCATGGGCGCTGTCGTGTAAGTGAGGCATTGCTTATCCAACTCCGCGCGGTCCGGGACTTCATCAGGAATCACATACATCAGCCACCGGTTTCCCTTTTTGGGCCCGAAGCCGGAATTATGAGTAAAATCCGTTTTGTATGAGTCGGCGCCGCCTTCCGCTTGCTTAACGGACAGCATATTTTCGCCGCCGAAATAAAAGTTCGTGTATTTCTCGCGGGCGAGCGGCCACTCGTTCTCGCTGCGCCAGCCCTTTCCCATGACAAAAAGATTCACGGGCGGCTCCGTGTCGACGCCGTTTTTCACGCCTTTGAGGTAGCGGTCAAAGAACCGAAGAGTTTCCGTTCCAATCCCTTTAAGAGCTCTTTCCTGGCTTTCGCCGAAATACCTATAGAACGGCGACGTTAGGATGTGATAGCCGGGGATCATCAGAAGTTTCGAAGGATTTGTTTTTTTTGCTGTCGCGTAGAAAAGCGTTGTCGAGCGCGGCTGGGCGTCCATCCAGCCGCCGACGTGGTAGATTGGAATGCCGAACTCCATAATTTTCGGGACCATAGCGATCGGGCTGATTTCGTAACCATTGTAATCGCCAAATTCGCTTTTCAAGCCGAGGTCCTTCGAATCGGAGTCTATGAACTGCGCCTTTTGCAGCCAACCGTGCATGAATTCATTCTTCAGGTGTTCGCGTGTTGCGAGATAGAAAAGATGTTTCCGCTGATTGCCGTCCGCATACTGCGGCTGATCGTTCGGGTCGTCGGGATAGTTGTAGTCATCCACGAACGAGCCGTTGGCGTTCTTGTCTATAGGAATTTCATCGAGCAGTTCGCCGTCGCCGTCTTCGTCCACAGCAGGGGCCGACGGCATGACCGGAAAGATGCCGCTCATTTTGTTCATATTCATATTCATCATCCATAAGAGATCGGAATACGATGTCATGAATCCCTGATTGTAAATGCCGCCGACGTACATATCCTGATAGCCGAACGGATAGACCATGAGAAAAATCGCCTTGAGCGGCTCCGGCTTGTGCGAGGCGGTAAGTATCGTCGAAATCGCCATGTAGGAACCGCCCTTCATTCCGACATTGCCGTCGCTCCAGCTTTGTTTCGCTATCCAGTTCACAAGCTCCGCGCCGTCGTCGCCGATGCGCGGCATGAGGTCCAGCCGGGAGCCGAACGAAGCGCCCGAGCCGCGAATGTCGGCGATAATAAGCGCATAGCCGTGTTCGATCAGAAGCTTGCTGAAACAAAAAGGCATGGGTATCTCGGCGCCCTTGCCGTCCATCATATTTTTAGTGTGCTTTTTTTCGAGCGGCTTGAACATCGCGTTGATGAACGCCCGCGAGTACGGAGTGAATTCCAAAACGGCGGGAAATTTATCCTGCGCCGGCCCTTTCGCCGGCAGATAAACATCGACAGCGAGCTTCACGCCATCCGACATCTCAACAAGATAGGTTGTTTTCTTGTAATCGTCGTACGCTTTTTTCGAATAACCCGCATACTCGAAAAGTTTGCTCGTTTTCCCGCCCGCTTCCGCCGAGACTGCTATTGAAGATGCGCAAATTGCAAACAACGCACAAAGCAAAAATACTTTTTTCATATTCCCTCCAATGGCCGAATAACTTCTCATATTCATTTGAAAAGAAATTATACATCCCGATCGGTCAGAATTAACGATCCACAATAATCTTTATAGTATCAGTGTAAGTTGCGATGCCTTTGTATATCAATTTAACAGCCGCGACGTGCGTTCCGGCCATCGCGTCATTTGGAACATTCGCTTCAAATTCGACTATTGTTTTCCCACCTGGCTTAACGCTGAAAACCTGTGTTCTCGGGCCAATATCAATAAGCGAATAAGCGCCGCCTTCTTTCCATGTTTCGATCGGGCTTACCAAAATCGCTTCGCCCTTCATTTCCTGCTCGAACGGATTCGTCATCTCTACTTTGAAAACGCCTTTCGTTCCCGGCTTTACATTCAAGCTATCAGAGATCAGGCGAGCGTTTTCTTTATTGAACAGCGCCTCGGAACCCTTAAAAGAGGAGCTCCACGCGGGCGAATCGCCTTTGCCCCTCATGAATTTAATCGCTACAAGATTCTCGCCGCCGATTTTCATAAGTTTTTTGTCTATCAACGGTTTGTACGACAGTCCCCACTTTTCCTTCCTGACGAGATTGCCGTTAATATAAACTTCGATCTCAGAATCTTTCGGCCGTTCGAACAGCATCTGCACATCGCTCATCCCTTTTGGAACGAATATTTTCTTTCGATACCAAGTTGTCTCGGAGTTCGAGTCGAACGCGCTCCAGAATCTGGCGAGCGGAACAGTTTTCCATCCGGAATCAGATGCTTCCGGATCCGCCCCGTCCCCAACATCGCCCTCCATCATCTTCCATTCGCTGAATGTCAAAACATCTTCATATTCCCTGCCGTCTATAGCTATGCAAACTGAAATATAATTCTTCCGCAGCCGTTGCGGATCGAGTCCTTCCACCCGCAAGTCAAACGTCTTGATCTCAGAAGGCGCCAGTTTGTACTTTGTTTCTCCTTTTATCGAAGCTCCTACCGGCAGATCGAATTTCAGCTCGCCCGAGACGCTTCTGTTCTTGAGGTTTCCAGCAAGCGTGACGCGCACATTCAACGTTCTTCCAGCGTCCGAGTACCCATTCGGCTCGATAATGACCGAGACAGGAACCATGCCCTCCGGCGCAGCGTTCCCGTTCGTCTCCCAATAACGAGAATTTACCGGCGGAGCCTGAGCGGCCGGCGCCGGCTTCGCCGGCTCGAAGAAATTCTTATCGCTTTTCAAACCAACGATGTACGTATTGATTTTGAATTGAGAAAACGCAACAGGAAATATGCCGCCTGAATTCTCTACTGTTTTCACGGCGCGATCCAACATGTCGGCCTCTTCCACTTTATCAACAGGAAAATTCAGTGTCACCTTTCCAGCGGTTTCGCTTATCCCGGAATTGTAAAACCTCAAAGATATTTCTTTTCCTCCCGCTATGTCGTCGATGCCTTCAGCCGCCGGATAACCCGCAGGCTTGAATGACGAAATAATGACGTCCGCGTTTCCAGTATCCATAAATGAATCTAAATTCGCGTGAAGTTCGCCCGTGTGAATGTCGGTTTGAATCGCTATCAGCGGAAAATTGAAACCGTATCCCGCGCGATCGACGCCGGAGCCTGCATCGCTCCATTTCCCTTTATGCGGAAGAAGCGCGTATCTGTATCTGTGATTCCAGTTTTCAGTCTCCCATATAGAACTGTAACTTTCGCCGGCAGGCGAACCTGTCGAGCTTCTCATAAGCGACAACGTTATTGTGCCATCTCTCTCAACGCTTGCGCCCGGATTGCCATTGTTAATAAGCGCCAATCCAAATCCGTCCATGGGATTTTGAAAAGATGTCGCGTTCGCCGACTTCGCCATGACAACTTCTCCCCGTTTGCGGAGAAGCGCAGATATATTTTCCAAAGCGTTATCGAGCGTTTCTTTTGTTTCCCCTTCAATTATGAGTATCGGTATCGATCGGCGATCCATTGATGTCGAAACGGATTCCTTATTCTCAACAAAAAGAAAGCCGACTCCGTCGCTAACAATTTCATTTTCAAATTTCGCCTTCTTCTCCGCATCAATACCGGCAAGCAGCATATTCGTATATTCATTATTCATTCCGTACCCTAACGAAATACGAAAACCGTATGACTCGCCAGCTCTCGGCGACTTGTCCGATGCAGGCGTGGTTGTGACTCCCACCCTCGCCAACGCACCAGAGAGACTATTAACCGCTCTCACCATTTCATAATTCTGCATTTGTGCGACAAGTTCTCCGTTCACAAGCGGGAATTGAGACACAACTTTACCGCCGGCGTCTTCGAATGTAAACGATGCGGCCGGCGAAATGCCGTGCCAATTGTAAATCGGATACTCGCGGCCGGGAGTGGCGCCGTTTTCATTAGTCGACAAAAAAACGCTCGGGCTTTTATCTCGCGTTATCGTAGCGAACCGCTCATTGAAAACCGGAGCTCCGTTGGTTATGTTCGCCGGGAACCCGACCTTGTATAAAAAATCCTTTCCTTTGTAGCCATTAATAAACGTTCTGAAATCAATCCTCTTGTTAGATTTGTAGATGATGATTTCACTCACAATTTCCGGCAAAACCTCATCTTCTTCAGAGCTATTTCGATGTATTTTTTCGCGTCTCGGGTTGTTTGTCACTATAATTTTGTCACAAACAGCGCCGCGCTCGACCTCGACCGACTTTGCCGGGTAAATGCCTGAACGCCAATAATTTCCATTTCCGTTCAAACTCCAAGGCGAACTTCCCGTTACTTCCATGATCGCATATATTTCATTTCCAACGCCGTTTTTTGTATTGATGAATTCCTTATTTAGTTTCTTTGCAAAAATGCTTTCGATGCCGCCTCCGCGCATCGGGTTAACAATGATCCTATAGAAACTGTTATCTATCGTGTCTCCTGCCGCTTTAGACGGTATCGCGCCCTCCGGAAATTTTTCATCGCCGACAGCGTAAAGAACGCGATATCCCACCGGCGGAACAATCAGAGCCTCTATTAAAACTCTCGCATTTTTGAAAGAGGCATTTGAAGCCTGGCTAAGAAGCTGAAAAGAGACCGGTTTGCCGTCCGAGTCGATAATTCTGAACGCTTTAACCGGTTTGGAGAACTCAACCGTTGTCTCGACCGGTTCGCTTCTTAACCAGTTGAGCGAGTTGAATATTACTATCGGAACGACCGCTCCGTTTTTAGGCGCTGTTTTCGCCGTGTTGATTCGCTTTGCAATTCCCGCGAGAGAAACATCGAGGCTGTTTTTCGCGATAACCAGAGCCTCGCGCCACCCGGTCAGCAGATCGAGATTCACGTTTTCGTTGTCTGTGCCGGTCAGGCCGTCGTGGTGTTCGCCGAAAAACAGCAGGCGCCACGCTCTATCAAATTCGAGCCACGGATATGCCGCGCCGGACAATATGCTGTTGATCGTTCCGAACTTTTCAGCGTCAACCAAAAGATTTTCGCCCATCCTGTTTGCCAGTTTCGTGTCGATCCGGCTCGTATAACAGCCGTTGAAAATCGGATTCTGGTCCCGGCTGATCTCCGGCGCCGGTTTTCCCATTTCCTTCAAATCGTTCTCGACCGCCTGAAAAAACTCGATATGAGTCGCCGAGATTATTGACGAATTCCCCTTTTTGCCGAGACGCTGCCCTATCGAGCGGTCCGGTTCTTCGAAATCGCCGCCGGATATGAACATCGCGTTGTTCGTCAGCCCGTAATACTTCGGATCATTTGAGAAGAAAGAAGCTCTCGAAGCGCTGTTCACATAAGTCGCCTGTTTCGTGAGAATTGAAGATCCGTCTGGGCTCAGCCAGTTGAACTCCGTCAACTCCGGCAGGGTTCCTCTCGAAAAAACCGCGTATTTATGTCCTGTTCCGAGCAGAATCTGCGGCAACTGCTCCGCGTGCCCGAAGACATCGTGCTGTGTCGCCGTCAAAACCTCCGCCCCGTATTGAGACTCCTTGAAAAGTTTGCCGTATGCAAAATTGCGTATCAGCGCTTCACCGCCCGTTTCCGATTCGTCAGGTTCGTTATATCCGCTTGTGAATTCCAGTCGGCCCTCGCGCGCCAGATTCAATATAAGCGCCCGCTTCATGGGAAACGCGTCCCAATATGGTTTCAAATAATCTATTTCCTGAAGCATGAACTTGAATTTCGGCTCTATTTCAGCGTATTCGAGTTGCTCGTTCACAACCGCGAATGCGCGCAACGTCTCTCCAGCTTGCGTGTTGGTCCAGACGGGGTCATAATGCGAATGCTGGTTTATGAACGCCTTCCGTTTCACTGACGGTTCGGCTTTTACGCTGATTAAAGACGAAACTAAAATGAACTCTATTAGAACTCCAACGATGCAAATCCATTTTTTCATTTCTCCAAAAGCCTCCGTAAAAAACTCGCAAGAATTTACTTCCTATATATAACGCGCTCAATTATTTTTGATTTTCCAGCGGCTGTCGCTACAACGGTTATCACATTCTTCCCTTTTTGGAGCGAGACTTCCGTTTTGAATGATTTGTCTATAACCTGCGCGGGTTGACCATTGACCGTCACCTTTGCGTCGTCTTCGACGAAGCCCTTTACTGTCGCCGTCGCTGACGAGCCGAGCTTAAAGCCGTTGTCCACAGGAGTTGTGGCGACAAGCAGCAACGGCGATTCGAGAGTCGACGCGATCTCATTCATAACTTTCTCGCGCTCGGAGTCGAAATCCCTGTAGTCCATGGAGACAAACTGAAGGTAAGGCGTGTTCCTGCCGCGCGGATTGCTCCGCCCTTCGGGCTTGATCAATGCATAAGCGTGTTCGAAAAGCCTGCCATCCGCGCTGTATTGCGCCGCGCCGCCGCCTATTCTCTTTGCCGCCTCAGTCAATTTCTCTTTGAGGACATGCAACACTTCGTAATCTTCCATTCCTTCGCGAATCATTTTTACCCGTATAGACGCCACAGGCCCGTCGTATCCGACCTCCGAGCCGGGATACAACAAACTGCCGTCTCCGTTTCCGGCCGGGTACGTTTCAGTCTTCTTCCACGGATTGTCGTCAACCCTGCCCCATGATGTAGTCTGCCAGAAAAGAACGCCGGTCACTCCGTATAAGTAATTCATCCACGTGAGCGCTTTCGGAGATGTCGCCCCTTCGTCTATGAAATAATCAGTGCCTTCCCACTTCGGACCAATGCACGTGTACCACCAGAACTCTTTCCCGCGCTTAACCTCTTCCCTTAATTCCTTCATCTTATTGATGTCGAGCGTAAAAATCAGCGCGGGGCACCAGATATCTATGCTCGCGTCCTTCAATGCAGTATTGCAACCTGTAGTTATCAGATATTTCAAATCGGGATCGAACTCACGAAGCCATTTGCCGATCCTGACAACTTCCGGCATCGTATCGGTGGAAGGTTCGTCTCGTTCGTAATAAACCGCTTTGTTGATCCAACCCGTGCTTTTAAGCCGATCCACGATCTTCTGCATCTGTTCCTTATCCCACGAAAACGGAGCTCGAAGGAAATTCACGCGCGGGTCGTCGAGATACTTATGCGCTTCGTCGCTGAATAAATCCACCGGTATGCTGTACGGCGACAGCCTGTGCTCCACGAGAAACCAATAATATTTTTCTTTCATCAATTGCGCTTCAGGACTTCCATTAGTAAGCTTGTGCGCCGCGAGGACAGAGCCGTAGCCTATCCCGAAGGCTGTCCTAAGCGATGGAACAACCGGGACAGAAACATCTCTGACATCCAGAGTGATCGGCAGCGCGAAAGAAACTCCATCCGAAGCCGAGACCGTCACAGTTGCATAATATAATCCGGGTTTGGCGGCTGCCGGAACGAATAGATCGACCCATACCGACCGCGTTTCGCCCGCCTTAATATCAAAATCATGATAGGGAGGCAGCGGGTCCGGCCAGACTTTCCGCGTCGCCGCTATCGAGGGCCTTTCAATGGTCACTGTCTCGACAAGATAGAGCGCCGCGTTTGCAGATGGAATCGTTCCGCCATCGCCTTTGAAGTCGCTGACTGTCACTTTGACGCCTTTCGTTTCTTTCGCGGCGTAAACGGCGGCCTGGAAGGGCTCGAATTCGTTCCGCGCCGAAAGCAGGCGAAAAGGCGGCTCTATTCCTGCAGGCGGCTTGTCGTCCGGAAATATCTTGAGCGTAGCAGAGGATAGCCAGGGCGTGATTGAGGCGTCTTTAGAGAAAGCCGGGGCCGCTGAAATGGCGGTCATAAAACAAACAGCGGTAAAAACAAAAATCAGAATGTAGACTTTGGTTTTCATTGCATCTCCGATCCAACATGATTTCAATTCGCGTTTGCCTTATCCCAAAATACGATCAAAAATATTCCCGCGGCAACCGCGACAACTGACAGAACAATAGCAGGAGTAGTATTAGAATATATCCAGAAACCCGTTGCGAACAAGGCGCTGTATACGGCAATTGTGCCGATGAACATGCAAAGTATTCCAAGAGGAAGGTTGCTGGCTTTATGCTCGGATACGATAGGATCATTGTCTTTTTGAGCATCCTCAACGACTTTCTTCCAGCCTGGTCCGCCGGGATTTACAAGACGGCAGAAGTCGCGCATCTTTTTCGTCTCGGTCGGCTTAGTGATTATCGCAACAATAATCCACGACAAAGTTGTAATCGCGACGCCTATGCACAGGCTTTCCCAACTCTCTAATGGAATATCGGGGAACATCTTTGAATGAGCGAACTGAAAATAAACCGCGATTAAAAACGAAACAATCATCGCCGTAATTTCACAAGCGGCGTTAATTCGCCACCAGAACCATCTTAAGATGAACAAGAGACCGGTTCCGGCGCCGATCGCCAGCAAAATCTGAAATCCCTGAAGAGCGTTGTTCAACATAAGCGCCATGATCGCGGCGCCGGCCATCATCAGAACCGTCGATATACGGCCGACTAAAACAAGTTTCTTCTCCGGCGCGTCGGGATTGATAAAACGTTTGTAAAAATCGTTGACCACATACGAGGAACCCCAATTGAGATGCGTCGAAATCGTCGACATGTACGCGGATATAAGCGAAGCGATTACGATTCCCAAAATGCCGGTCGGCAGGAACGAAAGCATCGCCGGATAAGCCAGATCATTTCTGACAATCTTCGGGTCCACATTCGGAAAAGCGGCATGAAGAGCCGCAAGGTCAGGGAACACAATCAAGGAACATAGCGCAACTATAATCCACGGCCACGGCCTCAGCGCATAGTGCATCACGTTGAAAAAGAGAGTCGCGCCCGTCGCATGGCGTTCATTTTTCGCGGCGAGCATCCGCTGCACCATGTAGCCTCCGCCGCCCGGTTCAGCGCCCGGATACCACACGCTCCACCACTGAACGGCAATTGGAATTATGAACACGGATAATAAAAGTTCGACGCTCTGTTTCGTGCTCATGTCGAATGCCGGAAATATATTCAGCCTGCCAGCCACGTTTGGATGCGTGAGCAAATGATGCAGGCTGCCAACATCGGGATGATGCACGGCAATAACTGCAGCGACTATCGCGCCGGCCATTGCGATTAGGAATTGCACAAAATCCGTCAGCAGGATGCCGAACAATCCGCCGAGAGCGCTGTATATCGCCGTTACAATAGACGCTATAAGAATAGACTGCAAAGGCGACAGGTTCAGCATGACCCCGCCGATTTTTATCGCCGCAAGCGAGACCATCGCCATTATCATGATGTTGAAAAATATGCCCAAATACAGCGCCCGGAATCCGCGCAGAAAAGCCGCTGTTTTTCCGCTGTACCGTATTTCGTAAAACTCGACGTCGGTCATAACATTCGATCGCCGCCAAAGTTTCGCGTATATGAATACCGTAAGCATGCCGGTCAGCA
>JBAYJY010000134.1:0-12251 GCA_041664945.1 bacterium
GAAAACAGCGAGGCGGCAATCGATGCGATCGCGGCGGGAAGGCCGAAGAAAAGAAGCTTTCGCGCACCGCCGCCGGCGCCGCGCCATGCGTATATTTCAGACAGAGAAACTTTTGCGAATTTGACGGCGATCAGGGAAATAAAGTATTGCATTATTGAAGCCGCTGCGACGCCGCCGGCGCCGGCTATCAAATATTTGTCGACGTCTCCGGGAAAGTAATGCTGCGCGGCAATGACAAAAATTACGGAGCAGATAAGCATCGTAACGGGATAGGAGGAGTTGCAGATCGCGAGCACGCCCAAGCGCTGAACTCCGCTTATGACAGCGAACATGCCGAAGTATAGCTGGCGGCCGATAAGCGCCGCGATCATCAGCCACGACAGAGAAATGAATACGGGCTTAATTTTCAGGAATGCCGATGCGGCATTGACGCCTGCGGCGGCGGCGATGACGAAGATGGCGCCTATGACGAACATCAATCGCGTGCCCTGAGCCATAACGAGTTTGGCGTGGGCAGGGTTTTCGTAATGCCTGTCGGAAATGAAGGTGGCCATTGCCTGGGGAATCCCGAGAGAGAGGACCATGGCGAGCATCCAGAAGGCCGTCATGAACGGCCCGGCGAGCCCGTAGCCTTTCGGCCCCAACAGGCGCGACATCAGCACTGTCCATGCGAAAGAAAGAACGCCGGACGTCAGGGACGCTATGAGAAGGGCCGAACTGCCCGCGAGAAATTTTGCCGCCTTTGCGTTGTCAGCGCGGCTTGTGGTCTGTTCAACGTCAGCCATTCTGAAAGTGTAACACAATCGAGGCTTGTGTCATATGCTATAAAAATGTTCCGTATGTTGTGGTATAATAGGCGGATTGTAAAAACGAGCGGAGGGTGAGACATGTCCAAGGTTTTGCTTGAAGGCAATAAACAGTTTGTGCAGAAAGTGTTCGGGCCGGAGAATCTCGCGAAGTTGAAGGATGGGCAAAAGCCGCACACGTGCTGGATCGGATGCTCTGACTCGCGCGTTCCGTCGGGCCTGATAACAGGAACCATGGCGGGGGAACTGTTCGTTCACCGGAATATTGCGAACATAGTGCCGCCGAACGATACGGCGGTAGGCGCCGTTCTGGAATATGCGGTCGAACACCTGAAGGTCGGGCAGATTGTTCTGTGCGGGCATTACGGATGCGGCGGGATGAACGCGCTCTGGAAAGGGCCGGAGAAGGGAACGATCGTAGCCGACTGGCTGAAGAACGGAAACGCGGCGTTGAGGCGCGTTCGCGCTATGGAAGGCATTGAAAAGCTTTCTGAAGCGAAGGCGCTGCGACTGCTCGTGGAGGAAAATCTGCGTGTGCAGCGCGAACATCTGCTGCGCTATTCATTTGTGCGCGACGCGGTGAAAAAAGAGCGCCTGCTAATTAATGTCGTTGTTTATGACATAGCGACCGGGAAATTGAAGGAACTGAAAAAATAGGCGGCATATCGCCAGTTTTGAATAAAGTGTTTTTCAATTTATATTCGGATTTGCCGTCTGTCCGGCGTTTGGGAATCACGAAATAATTTTGTTTCCTATAATAGCAGCGTTTTCTGTTTTTACTGCGGGTCTTTCCAAAAAAATCGGCTGGACTTATAATAGTTAGGATTTTGCGGGGATTTAAGAGTTACCGCAAATATATGTTCTATTTATCATAATAACTGTTTGTGAAAATGTTATAAGGAGAAATCTATGTCCGAACAACCAGCAACGCCGCACAAAACAAAGATACTGCCTATATTGGAATATTTGATAAAAACATACTTCGTAAACGCGAAGATGCCGCAGGGCGAGGAAGTGGCGAGCGCGCCGGTATTGATCGGCGAAATGGCGAAATTGAAGACGAAGAAGGAAAAGGAAACGCGGGACGCCATAATAGAATGGAAGCGCAAGTTGACGCCGTACAAGCGCCACATTTTCGAGAGTTACGTCGAACTCGGGAAGATAAACACGGAAACATCTGCGGCGGTCGACCAGCAAAACGCCGAGGAGATGTCGCGCGGATATTTCCGGATCACGGCGCTGCTGCTGAAGCTGAAGCTCTATCGGGACAGCAACATGCCAATAGAGAAAATGGACCTCGAACTGGCGTTTACCGAGCAGGAGAAACTGTTTCTGGACCAGATGCAGGGAATAGACATTCCGTTTACGACAGGCGCTCCGCCGCCGCCCGAGATGATCGTGACGATGCGGATAGGCGATATTGACAAAAGGCAATTAGTTCGCGGCGGCGAGGTGATCGATGAGAATTACGAGGAACCGCTGCGCAAACAGATACGGGAAAAAATCGAGCGGGAATTCGGCATCGAACGGGTCGGCGATTTCTCTGGGACGAAAAAGCCGCTCGATGTCGGCGACATAGTCAAGCCGAACCGGGTTAAAGAGGAAATGGTAGACCAGTACTGTTTCCGGTCGATGTCGCAGTTTTTCGAATTTAAATACAAGGCGCTGCGGCGCGCAACATACAAGCCGCTGGACATTGAGCGAAAAGAAACAGGCGGCTACAGAACCAAGAGAATCAAGTTTCAGGAGAAGAACGGCGAAATAGTCACCGCGGACAGCGGAATGATTTCCGCTGAAGTATATTTCATGGATCCGACGATTATCTCGAAAAAAATGGTCGGCGATATATCGCTGCTCAGCCAGACGCTTGCGATGGGCGCGAAGAAGGTGAACACGGACTACTTTTTCAATGTGTTCTATCACATACAGCGAATGTTTGCCGACGACGATCAGGACAAGTCTGTGGCCGATGCGCCGCCCGCGGAGAAAATAGAGCGTTTCGATCCCTCAAAGGTGACTGATTTCGCGCGCCATCGCGACCGCATCACCGCGGAAAAAGCGGTGGAACTCGTCAACGAAATCTCAAAGTACGACATTTACGTGTTCGGAGGGCATCTCGATCTCGACGTTTATCTCGACTGCATAGGCATCCGCAAGAAACCGAATATTCTAATGGTTCAGGGCGAGGGGCTTTCTTCCTACGACTATATAAACAATCTGATTATAGTTCCGGAGTACTGTCCGCCGAGGATGACGCCGCTCGACCAGATGCTTTCGGCAGTCGCCGACTTCAGATACGCATTGTGGATCGACTCTCCGAAAAACATTTTCGACCAGCAGGGCGTCGGATTCGCTGTGATAGGAAGCAAGAAAAAGGCGATGAGCAAGAAGCCGCTCTGGGCGATTTTCCCGACTCACTGCAGCGCGCTCGTCAAACAACGCGCTTTCCGGGAACATTATATCAAGCACATTCTTTCGCACCTGTTCGGAAACGGAATCAGATCGATAGCGGGCTATCCGATCCCGACCGTCAACAGGATTGCGGATTCGCTTCTCCGGCAATTCTTCAACGCATACGTGCCGCTTTTGAAATTCAAAGGCGGAGAGGGCGGAGGGCCCGAGCCGACTGAAGGCATGCAGGGCGGCATGGATGAACAGCAGGACCCGGACGAAGCGACGGCGGACGAATCGCGCGCTGAAGAAACAGCTGCGGCGCCCGAACCGGAGCCCGCTCCCGCGCCTTCCCAGACCGCGAAAGCCGCTCCCGCAGCGAAAGCGATTCATCCGGATGTTATGTCCGTTATCGACGCCATCGCCGATCCGGATCCGGAACCCGCAGCGCCGTCTGCGCCGCCTACGCCGGCAACTGCGCAGCCGCCTTCCGCCGGAATCGCCTGCAAAAATTGCGCAAACGAGCTTCCGCCGAACAGCAAGTTCTGCCTGAATTGCGGCGCTCCTGTCTCTGTCGTCAATAAATGCATTCTATGCGGCACCGAACTTCCTTCCGGTTCGAAATTCTGCAACGAATGCGGAACGCAACAGAGTTAGTTTCCGGCGCTGTGTTACGTTTGCGCAAAACGCGCGGAGTAAACGGATCGTGCGGGGCTGAATGCTTCATTTTTCTGAATGTTAATAATATTGCATCTTATTTCCACGCTATTTTGCGATGCAATGCGATTAATACATAGACGTTTCAGGAAATATTTGCGGCGTTTGCCTTTGATATATACAACGCGATAGATGAAAGATTTAGGAGTCGGCAATGAAAAAACTTTCGTGGCGCAGCATAGCGGCGATATGCCTTTTGAGCTTATCGGCATTTTTTTACATGATAGATTACATTTTCACCGGAAGCTGGCGGCATATAATGAGTTCGCTGCTCGACAACGTCGCTTTTGTGTTCATATACATATTTCTCGCCGCTTTAGTCATAGAAACGTTGCTTCAAAAGAATGAGAAGAAGAACAAGATGGAAAAGCTGAACATGGTGATAGGCGTGTTCTTCAATGAGGCTGGTTCAAAACTCCTTTTATATTTTTCGAAATTGGACAAGAGTCTGGATTCGATGCGCGGCGAACTGCATGTAACGGGAAAATGGAATGACATGAGTTTCGCCGAAGCCGGCAAAAAGATTTTGAATTATAAATACGAACTACAAATCAGTCCGGCCGATCTTGAGGAAATCAGCGGTTTTCTGATAGGAGAACGCGACTTTCTACTGCGGCTGCTCGAAAACCCGATTCTGCTCGAACACGAAACATTCACCGAACTGCTTATGGCGGTGTTCCATCTTGCGGACGAGTTCGCGAACAGGCAGGATTTCAACAGTCTTCCGGAGAGTGACAGAAAGCATCTCGAAGGCGATATCAGGAGGGCCTACGATCTCGCGATTCGCGAATGGCTCGTCTATATGAAATATCTGAAGACCAGCTACCCGTATTTGTTCTCGCTCGCGATCAGGACAAATCCGTTCGACAAAAACGCAAAAGTAATAATCTCGCAATAAAAACAACGATTGATTATCGAGCATTTTTAATATGACTGATGATCGAATTGAATATCTTGCAATTTGACTGATTTGCGCGCAGAGAGAGATATGCCGTAGCGATTTTAAATGGCGGCGCCTGAATCGCCGTCGAAGAAATGAATTTTATCGCAGTTGAAAAGCAAATCGGTTTTCCTGCCCGGCGAGGCGGCGGTGCGCGGATCGACGACCGCGGTAAAATTCGCGCCGCCGGCGGATAAGTTAAGAATTGTCTGGGCGCCGAGCGGTTCCACGACTTCGACGTCAGCCGTCAGTTTCATGGCGTTGACAGTTTCAGAAGCGTACTTCGCGTCGAGAATGTCTTCAGGCCTGATTCCGAGAATGAGCTTCGCGCTGTTAGAGCCGGCGCCGGGTTTATTGTTCTCAGGAACCTGAAGAGTGAAAGCGGGGCATTTGAAAGCGCCGCCTTCAATAACGCCGTCGAAGAAATTCATGGATGGGCTACCGATGAAAGACGCGACGAATTTGTTCTTAGGTTTGTTGTAAACATCCATCGGCGCGCCGACCTGCATCAGCCTGCCTTCATTCATGATGGCGATCTGAGAGCCCATTGTCATCGCTTCAACCTGATCGTGCGTAACGTAAACGATAGTCGTCTGAAGGGTTTGATAAAGTTTGGAAAGTTCGGCGCGCATCTGAACGCGGAACTTGGCGTCGAGGTTGCTGAGCGGTTCGTCGAAGAGGAAAACATCGGGCCGGCGAACGATGGCGCGGCCGACAGCAACGCGCTGCCTCTGTCCGCCGGAAAGCTCGCGAGGGCGGCGTTTCAGAAGCTGATCGATGCCGAGAATGCCTGCGGCGTCGCGAACGCGGGAATCGATCTCCTCGCGCGGCATCTTGCGAAGCTTCAGGCCGAACGCCATATTTTCGTAAACCGTCATGTGTGGGTAAAGCGCGTAATTCTGGAACACCATGGCGATGTTCCGGTCTTTCGGCGCGACGTCGTTGATGACGCGGCCGCCGATGCTAACCTCGCCGCTCGTGATCTCCTCGAGCCCCGCAAGCATCCGCAGAGTAGTTGACTTGCCGCAACCCGACGGTCCGACAAGAACGAGAAATTCCTTGTCCGCTATCTCAAGATTCAGATCCTTGACGACGTGAACGTCGCCGAAAGACTTATTCACATTTTGAAATGCCACACCGGCCATGACGGCCTCCGTATTCTCTCCCGCCGCCGTTCAGAGTCGCGGCGGGATCGCATGTTGTTCTGCTAATTCTACTCCCAAATGAGTCTTTTGTGTCAAGGCGACTCGTGAAACTTTGGAAGCGCAATGAGTATATATAAGAGTTTGAATATTACATTCATTAGTCAAACCAACGCGTTAGTCGCGGCATATTATTGTTTTTTCGCGGCTCTTACCCTAAAATACAATTGATTTGGAGAGATGGCAGAGCTGGTTGATCGCACCGGTCTTGAAAACCGGCGTGGCGGCAACGTCACCGGGGGTTCGAATCCCTCTCTCTCCGATTAGCAAGTAATTAATTTCAGGGGCTTGTATGGTTTTAGTAATAAACGCTTTTGCTATTGGGCTTTTTGAAGAATTGGCCGCTTATCAGAATTGTCTTTGTTACCTTTGAATACCGCTATTTCTTCGATATTCTTGTGACACTTCTGTGACACTTGCGATTCGAAAGCGTTTCCACCGCCCTCCGGGGCCGCGCCATAAGCCTTATCAATGGCGTCCTGTGAAGCTGTCGTCGGTCGGACATAGGTTCTTACAACGGTTTCAACCGTGTCGCCCAACTGTCCCGCGACCGCATCAACCGAGACGCCTGCCGACAAGAGCCGTTGCGCCGTCGTGTGTCGGAAGCTGTGAATTGGAGACTTCTTAATCATTCCACACGATTTCAGCACTTTGCGGACAGCTCGGTCAATATGAGCGTATAGAATAGGATTCCCCGCCATATTGGTATATACATAGCCTGTCGCGCCGTGTGTTTCCGCAAGCCTTATCAACCGCTCCTTGTAAGCTGTGGGGATTCGGATATAAACCGTTCGCCCGGTCTTTTCCTGATTCAAGGTGATCGTTCCGAACGCAAGGTTAACGCTATCCCATTGCAAAGCAAGCACGTCCGATATTCTCATCCCCGTATAGTTCAGGCAATGAAAAACTTCCGCGTAAGCTTCCCACGCTTCGAGCCTTTGCTTTTCGCGACCTTCCAGCGTTCGCCGCTCGCACTCCGCAAATATCACTTCAAGTTCATCCGTAGTGTAATGCGTGATCTCCGATATAGGTTTTTTCGGATACTCC
Organism: bacterium; assembly: GCA_041664945.1. Taxonomy (GTDB): domain Bacteria; phylum UBP15; class UBA6099; order UBA6099; family UBA6099; genus JBAYJY01. The sequence continues at coordinate 7,104 of JBAYJY010000134.1, forward strand.
ACGCTTTCAGCTGGATTCGACCGGACATATTCGAGCCGCGTCGCGAATCTGAACAAGTCGCGCAATACTTGCAATTCATAAATGATCGAAGTCGGATGATACTTTTCCTTCATCAACCATATTTTGTAACGCTCGATATTAGCCGCTGTCGTCATGTGAGCCTGTTCTGGAAGGAATGGCGCCGCCTTATCTGTCACCGCACGATAGCGGCAATAGGATGAAGACCGCACCGATTTTTCTTTAAACATAAGCCACTCATCAATCAAGTCCGCTGTGCGAATCGGAGTAACGCCGGATAGAGCCTGTTCACGGAGTCGCGCTTTAACTTCATCAACATAAACAGCCGCGATTTTTTTATCCTGTGTTTTCATGGATAAAAGTCTATCCCGACCGGGCGCCAAAACCCTCAAACACCAGTTTGGAGACCGGCGCCGTTTCATCATAGTGAGCGTTACGGCGTCACTTCCGGCAAAAGTGCGAATGTCACAGACAAGCTTGTCAATCATTCTCATTTCGTATTCACCTCCCCCGACCGCGTGAAGTCTGGCGGGGTTAGAATACCACGAAAAGAATATTTTTGCATCTACCGTCCATTTACCGCAAATATCTTTCGAGCCGTTCAAGTTCCGGACAATATCAATTCCTTTCGAGTGCGAACACCCGACATGTTCGGCAACGTCCGCCGCTGTGAGAATTGATTTTCCGAAACGTGATTTCATATTGCCTTGAAATTCAATCCTCTGTCTCATTGGTTAAAGAAGTTTTGTTCGTACATTCATACCGCTGATTAAACTCATTGAACGAGAAAATAACTTTCCCCTCACGCGCCGACGCCGACCGGCATTTCTGAATCCATGCTTCGGTTTCCGTCTGGAAGTGTTCGCGGTTCCGGTAGAGTGTGATAATGTTGTGTGAGTCCTGTTTGATCGACGCGGAGCCTTTAAGATAGTTCATGTGAACGCGCCCGGTTATACCCGTTTCTTTTGTCGGGTGACACACAAGCAAAATATGAACGCCGGTTTCGATTGCGCACCGAGCAAGGCCGCGCGTAAACTGTTCGATTGCATGCCGTTCCTGTTCGATATTGGACGCCGATATGAAATGATGCAGATTATCCACAACGGCAAGCCGGACGTCATAAGCGAGTCCGCAATATCGAATAAGATTACTTACTTGATCGCCGGATAGTGAACCGCGTCCGTTCCAATAATAAACGTCGCGATTGGAAAAGTAATTCCGACAATCTTGGAAATTATTTTTGGTAAATAAATACTGTGGATTGTCGCGCAAATTTTCATCATGTAGCGTTTCAAAACAAAGCCCGGTGTGAATTGAACAGAGCTTACTATAAAACTGTTCGGGGGAATCCTCTGCGGTCACGATCAAGCCGGGGTAATTCTGTTTGATAATCTGATATATCAAGTTAGCGGCCCACGATGTTTTACCTATTCCCGTGTCCGCGCTAACTGTCGTGAGTTCGCCGGGACGCATGCCTCCTAAAAGAAGATCAAAATATTTCCATCCCGTTTTGATCGCCGGAGATATATTTCCCAATGACGCGACAAGCCGGTCGTGAATTTCTGCGGAGTCTGCTATATCTCCGCGCCTCATGGATTCTGCGGCATCTATAAGACGTTGGATGTCTTCACCGTTCATTCCGGCGAGTAAAGCGTCATTACCGTCCTTTATGCCGTCCGGAAATTTCAGGCGACTGCAAGGCCGAGAAATTAAAGCTGCGATATTTTCCGCCGCCCGGTCGCCAGCCTCGTCGTTATCTGTAGCAATGATGATTTTCGGGATTTCTTTGCAATCAAGCACGGTCACGGCGTCGAGACTTCGCGCCCCGTTCGGAAGCGAGCAGACATTATCAAATCCCAATTGAAAAAAACTCATTGCGTCAAATTCTCCTTCTGTGATTATCACGGGCCGCGTCTTATCTATCGCATGGCCGTTGAAAAGCGGCTTGGGGCAGTCGGGAACAAGCCGGAAGTTCTTTTCAGTAATCCCGCGCCACTTTGAATTTACCGGATTTACTTTTTCATCCATGAAGTGAAGCGTCACGCCGCCCGTTCCGCCTGACTCCGAATAACCGACGCGGAAGTGATCGAGCGTTTCTTCCGTGAAGCCGCGAGCCTGTAAAAATTCCGTCGCCGCTCTGTTCCCGCGCCGCGCGTCCATCTGCTGTTCTACATTGATTACAGGGGGCTTTCGTTTCGCGTCCGCGTCGCCGTATTTCACGACCGGCGGCAAGTCGCCCAATTCCTTTTTGAGCTTCCAAAGCGAGCCGGACGCGCCGCACTTGTGGCAGAAAAATGCGCCGTCTGAACCTTGCATATAGAAGTGATAATTATTGCACCCACCAATGGGGCAGATTTCAATTTTGATTTCCTTGCCCTTGATCTTGCTTTTCCAACCTTTGCTTTCTACATAACGCGTAACTTCGCTGTTAATCATTGGTTTTGAACTGTCCTTCCTCCGCCGTCGTTGCCGCTTTCGCCTCTTTCCGCGCGAGCTGCGCAAGACGTGCCGCAACATCCGGGTGATTCCCTGTATTGGGGAATGTATTAAGAACAGAAGAGTAATTTTTGTTTTCCTTTTGGTTATATGGTTCTGACGTCGCCCTTCCGTTCGCCCCGTCATAACAAACAATGTTCAAATATTCCGGTTTTAGCTTGAGTTTTGTAATTTTTTTGTTCGCCCTATCTTTCTCCCAAAGTCCGCGTTTTATCATCTTTTCTATCGCCCCACGTATCGCTTTTTCTGTGACTTTCAATTTTTCTGCTTTTTTCACAGTCGAAAATATAGCTTCTCCGGGAGCGACATTCATATTTACCCAAGCTATGAATATATAGGATTCGCGATAATTGAAGTCACAAAGGATGTCCACAACAATGCCGCGTTGCTGCGCGGACAGGCCGCCTAAAACCGGAAGGTCACGGGGATATGCAATAAAGCCATTTCGAGCCTCACCCATTATCGTCACCCCCTTCCGACAACCCGACGCTCGTAATGCTGATAATCGCTTGCCTGATCGCGCTTGCTCCGTTAGGCGGAACCTCTGTGAAAGTGTTCAGCAGGCCGGACAGCTTCTGCGGACTCCAGCCCATCGACGCCGCGACCGCATTGATCTTTAGTCCGCGCCTGATGGTCGTCACCTTCAGGTCAATTCCATTCGACATGATCGTTACCTCTTTTCGTTTTATTCATCCGTCAACCAAAAAAATAACCGGTGTGATTCGAATATAACACGCCGATATTGTGCTGTCTTGAGTGTAAACGCGGGTTTAACTGAATATATTTTACCCATGTGTAAACCGATAATTAGTTGATTGCAATTTTACACAGGGATGGGTATTGGACGGTTTACAATGGAAATATATCAGATTTTATCAGTGTATTATTAATATTTGTTCTGATGTTTTCCGGATCAATAATTATTCCATATTCATTACTAAATATTCTGGAAACTACAAAACCCGTTTTCCTGCGTGAAAGATTTTTCACATTTATCAAATGTTTTACAAGACTGTCTTTAATGTATGTAATTAAGAGGTTGTAATTCCTGTTATTTCCATCGGGACATAAAATATCTTTATGGTGGTTCCTTTTTTCTTCATATTTAACAAGTGAAATATATAAGTCTCTTAAAAAATTAAAATCCTTAGTAAAATCCCTAAAATAGTATCCTTCATCGTCTATTTTAACGGGGCCAATCATTTCATTTGCTTCTTCAAATGAACCACATAATATTACTATGCTTTCTCTCCATTGTTCAAATTCATTTTTATCCAATCCTTCCTTAATAAGGTTGCCTTGCCCGTCATACCCCAATCTTTCTGCTTCATTTTTTATATCTTCTTTTAATGTTTCAATAGCTGCTCTTATTCGCGACCAACTTGATTTGTCTATCTGGTCAAATTCAAATTGATGATCTGGATCAGTAATTCTTAAAATAGAACGAGGAAAAACTCGTAACAACACGAGGCGAGGTATAATTATTTCTCTAATTACTATGCTATTTAAGTTATTGGCGTCCAAGTATTCTAAGGTTGTTTTATTATGCGGATGTACAGCCCTCTCATAATTTTCAAGAAAGTCCTTGTTCATTTTATTCACTGGCCTCTACCCATTATATCATTTTGACGGACAGAAATATACTTCATATAAGCCATATTGCTGTTTTTTTTCAGAAGTGATATACTCGAAGTGCCTACAACTTCAGTTTCCGGACAGAGAACCGTCCGCTTTTTAGGGCGGCCTCAGTCACACGTAACTCTGTTCGGTTATGGGGTTGTAGGCAAGCTGAGGTCGCCCTTTCGGTCGGCACCTCATTAAATATTTTTGAAGATAGACACAATTTAATAGAGAAAGTTGGTGCTTTATGGAACCTAATAAAAACACACAAGTGACTGGTTGGGGCGTGTTGTTTGCTATTGGCATCTTAATAGCTTGCATTATTTATGGATGTAATTCATACAAAACTACCACACCATCAAGCGATACATATTCGAATACATCAGCGCAAACTGAAAATGATACTGAGCTTGCAAATAAAGTCGCTGAATTTCAGGCTGCTGAACTTAAATGGAATTACAGTGAGACAGATGACGAAATGGGAAGAGGCAAAATAAAGTCAGCAACCGTACATTCGTCAAATCAATTTCACTTTAATTTTCCTTATCAGGAAGAACAACGTGCAACACTTCAACTTCGTATTCATCCAAAGTATGGGCATGACGTTATATTGTTCATTGAGAATGGGCAGTTTCTTTGCGATATAGATAGCTGCAAAGTAGCGGTTCGTTTTGACGAAGGTGATGCACAATCATTCAATGCAGTTGAACCAGATGACTATAGCACAACAGCTCTTTTCATTAGAGATTACAACAGAATGATTGCCGGTTTACGGAAAGCAAATAAAGTGTATATCGAAGCAAAATTTTTTCAAGAAGGCACAAGAGTATTTGAATTCGATGTTTCTGGGCTTGAGTGGTAAAGCCAGAAGCATTTTGAAGTAGTGAAGTGTTTTTTATAAATTTAGAAGCCCTTTACCATTTCCGTTCAATTAGATTTTAACAAAGCTGAAAAAAGCTTTTGAACGCTTGAGCCGTGTGTACATATAGGTAAAACAGACATAATTTCCGAATC
>JBAYJY010000135.1:0-12201 GCA_041664945.1 bacterium
CTATATGCTCCGATATTGATCGCGTCGCTGTTCGGCGCGGCAGCGTTTCACAGAAAGCATCGGGCCGAAAGCTTTCTGCTATGGGCGGTTTCCTGCGCGATGGCGGTTATGTACAGTTGCTGGTGGGCCTGGCACGGAGACTGGTGCTGGGGCCCGCGCTTCCTCGTTCCGATTGTTCCGCTATTGGCGCTGCCGCTGCTTCCGCTTCTCGAATCATTCAGGCGTTGGAAATACGAATACAAAGCCGCTTTTGCGCTGCTCGTCGGCGTCTCATTTTTCGTTCAGACGCTCGGCGCAACCGTGAGTTTTTACGAATACATTATGATCACGCGCCATCAGGAGCCGTACAATCTTTTTGTCGTTCCCATGGGGGAGACAACGCGAGACGACCAGCCGAACGCGCATTTCATACCCGAGTTTTCGCCGCTCGCGGGTCACGCGTGGCTGCTGAAGCATACATTGCTCGACGGAAACAAGACGCCTGATAAAATTCGCGATGAAATGCGCGCCGACTTCCCCTGGCGCAGCCTGATGAAATACGCGCCGCCAAGCGATCCGGAAACGGCGATCGGCTACGATGTCTGGTGGCGGCATTTCCCGGATTACTATCCAGAGTCGGGCGCGTGGACGCGACGCCTGTTGATTTTTCTCTCAGCCTCCGCTATTTTAGCTTTTTGCCTTTCGGCGCTGATTGCGTCGAGGTTTCCGGCTCGCGAATCTCCCGCGGAGCCGGCGGAGGATTGATGAAACGTTATTTTATTGTTCTGACAGCCGCGATTTTCGCGATTACAATTTTCGGGATGGCAGCGATGAGCTCACCGATTGCTAAAAAGAATCTTAAACGGAAGTCCGACCCGGTGATAATCGCCGGCCAAAAGATCGAACCGATGACCGGCGTCAGCCCGGAGAAAATCAGAATGTATGCCGCCGGCTCCAACGGCGTTCTGAAACCGATTCCCTATCAGATCGATGAGCGCGACGAGAACGGCGATCTGATTTTTCCATTCGGACCCAAGAAGTCGAAGGATTCAAACCCGGACTTCGACGCGAATGACGAACTGGTTTTCATGGCGAAGGACGCCGGGGCGCGCGTGGCCCGCAAGGCGTGGCCGAAAGATGCGCTAAAAGGGGCCGGGATCGAGATCGAGGACCCGTTGGACGGCAGCCGCGCGTGGGCTTACGCGTTCGCGTTCGATTCGCCGCCGGCCCGCTCCGATGTGGTTTACGCGAGCATTTCAAAAGACTCTATGAAAATCACAACGCCGAATTTCAGCACTCAGTTCTGCAAGGAGGCGCCTATCGCTTTCTGCGCCATCGCGCTGACGCCCGCAGGCGGCGGAGACGGCCAGAATTACATCGACCGCCTGAAAGTACGCGTGAGCGTCACGCCGAAACTAATTAACGTTTGCATCGAAAAAAGCGAGAATGATTTCGCGTCTGAACTGATTGCGTACATTAACGGCCCGGTGCGCGTCATACGCCGCACGAATAATAAAATGATGCTCTTCGGCAGAATCCCGTCGCCCGGTTCGATTGTGGATAATGTTTACTATTACGATCAGTTTATTTTTCCGACAGTGATCGACGTGCCGTTCGATATGGCGACCTTTCTCAGAGAGATGAAGTTCCGGGTCACAACCGACCACAACCGGCGCGCTATCGGGAAGCGATTCGTCAACTCCAACAATCCGAAAGGCGTCGCCATAGACGGAAAGATGTCGCCGGAGGAAAAGAATCTGAACCTCGATCCTTACAAATGGATGATCATCCACGGAACGGAACCGGGGAAACGCGGCGGCTGGCTCAACAGGATTTACTACGACGAAGGAATCAAGGCGCAACCATACCTCTACTATATGGACGACGCGAAGGCGCTCGACCCGCCGGAGACGGACCCCGGCCAGATCGGCAATATCGGATACGACATCAGGTATATGGAAACTCTGACAAAAGGCACATGGCGCCTAACTTCCTATATGTACAACATTCCAGACTACCACCCCGGCGCCGAAAAGGAATTCCTAAATATCCTCGACCATCCGCTGAAAATATCAATCAAATGAATAAAGGGAAACTTTTTCAAAAGTTTTCCTTAAATCATTGGCATAAAAAAACGCGGCGTTTTCGGCGCCGCGTTTTTGATGTTGTTTAGGTTAGAGGCTTCGTCAGTCGGAAGGTTTATCCTTCGGGAAGCGCATCTTCTTGTCGTGGCAGCCTGAGCTGTCGCAGTCAGTCTTTTTGCCGAAGCCGTTGGCGTGGCAGTCCGTACAGGCGGCCGAGGCGTGAATTTCGCCGAGCTTGACGCCGGTGACTTTATGGTCGAAGTTCGCGGGCCATTTCTTCTTGTGGCAGTTGTCGCAGGAGGAACCGATCTTCGCGATGTTTTTGCCGTGGCACTTCGAGCAGGCGACTTTGCTGTGATAGGCTTTAAGCGGGAATCCCGTGCCGGAGTGGTTGAACGACTTCATAGAAGAATCTGTGTGGCAGGAGCGGCAGGAGGTGTCGAGCTTGGAGATTGCTTTGCCGGCCGGGTGGCAGGAGTTGCACTTCAGGCCGGCGTGCTGGCCTGTGAGCGGGAAGCCTGTCTTTGCGTGGTCGAACGAAGTTGTGGCCTCGCTTTTTCTGTGGCAGGTTTCGCATGAATCCTTGCCGTGGCAGGCGAAGCAGTTTTTGTGATTCGCGACGACGACCGGTTTTTTCTTTGTCGTCTTCGTGTCGTGGCACTGCGCGCATTTTGTGTCTTTATGGCATTCAACGCAGTCGATCTTGAAAAGCGAAATGTGGTCGTTGTGGAAGAAAGTGACTTTTGATTTTTTGTATTTCGAGTCATAGACATACTTGCCGGGCATTTTCGGAGTCGGATAAGGATCGGCGATGGCTTTAGCGCCTTTAGCGGCGTGGCAGGGTTCGCACTTGGTGTTGTGGCTCCAGGTTTTATGGCAGTTAAGGCACTGCTGGTGGTATGCGGCTTTGAGATTCGGAGAATTGAGATTTTTGCGGACAAGTTTTTTCTGGTGGCAGGTGTCGCATGCCGGGAAGGGCTTGCCGGCCGGTGTTTCGTGGTGGCAGGTCCAGCAACTGTCGGCGCTCATTTTCGCCATGCCGGCGTGAGGTTTGTGCTGGAAATTGACGGCGTTGTACTTATCCGCGAGCTTGTCGATAACAATATTATCCGGGCCGTCGGCCGGAGCTTTCGCGCCTTTCCATGAGGGTGGATGATAAACCGGGCAGGGCAGCAATTCGTGTTTGTCGCGGGTCGGAACCTTATCCACGTGGCAGGATTCGCAAGAGCCGGGCTTGCAGAACTTGCCCATATCCGGTTCGTGGGTGGCTGAACCTGATGCGAAGGCGAAACTGCCTGTCAGGAAGACCAACGAGGCTGTCAGCGCTATTGTTCTGATCGGACTGCGCATATTTCAATCTCCCAAATGTTTTCTGAAGCCTGAAGCGATCAGGCGGATTTCTTTTCCGGCTGACTGACCACCGGGAAAATCATCACGACCACGCGATAAAGGAAAATCAGCGCGGCGATCTGCGCGAAGCAAATGACTATTTCCGTGATTGACGGAAAATAATGCCCGACCGCGTAAGGCGGCATGTAAGCCGTAATATAGGTGTTCACGCGATTCAAGGCGATCGCGAGTATGAAAAGCATAGATGAGAAGAAAAGCAGCCCCGGCGATTTGCGCACGGCGCTGAATAGAAGCATGATGAAAGGCAGAACCATTCCGATGAAGAATTCGACTAAGAAAACATGAGAACGGGTCGAACCTTCCCACATCGCGCCGAGCTGATCCCTGAGCGCGAGATCGATGAGGCGCACGCCGATGTAGAGGCCGATCGTGATCGGGAGCGAGCGCGCCAGAGAGGAGAGGGCTTTCATTTCATATTTGGTTTTGAATGCATATGAAGTCCAGAGAGAAACAGCAACTGCCGAGCAGAGCCCGACGGCGACCGCGGAAAGCAGGAACAGGGGCGGAAGCGCCTTCGTCCACCACAGCGGGTGCATCTTGTATGCCGGGATAACCATGAGCGTTCCGAGAGTCGACTGATGCAGACAGCAGAAAAGGATTCCGCAAACCATGAAGACGGCGATGGTTTTGCCGACTATCGTGTTGCCGATTTTCAGGATGAATTCCGTGAGCTTATTGAAACCCTTGAGCGGGCCCGGAAGATTGACTCTGCCGATGAATCGTTCAAATACCATCGGCGAGAACTCAACGTATAGCACGGTTAAGTAACACACAACGCACATGGCGACTTCAAAGAGCGCCGAGTTGACCTGCCACATGACCGGAAGGAACACGTGCCAGATAAAGTAATAGCGTCCGAGGTCAACCATAAGCGCTATGCCGACGAATGTATAGCAGAACATTGCTATGACTAACGACGGCCGCAGTATGTTATGGTATTTATGCTTATTGAAAATGTGGACCGCGGCGGTCATTGTGAAGCCGGACGATCCGATGGCGGCGATCGCGGCGACGTTTACAGCTTTCCAGATTCCCCACGGGAAGACGTTGCTCTGATGCGTGATCGGAAAGTCGATACCCACAATGTACCGCCAGACGGCTAATCCGGCGCCGGCGGCCATCACCATAATCAGGAAAATCGTTCCCGGCGTTAGGAATTTAACACCTTCTACAGGCGCTGGTTTTTCGTGTGCGCTCATTTACGGTTTACCTCGTGATTACTCGTTATCTTCGTCTTCGGATTTTCTTGTGAAAATCCACATGCTCGTTCCAAGCACGCCGAGGATGGTCAGCGGCGGTATTAATTTTTTGAAGACGCCATGCATGAGAGTTTCAGACATGACTGTCGGGTTTTCTTCGGGGAGAACCGGCAATTCCAGATGCTCGAACGGCACGCCGGCCATATACATCCACGACGCGCCGCCGGCGTTCTTCTCGTTGAGAATCATTTCGTTATATTTGCCCGGATTTCTCAGCATTTTCTCCCGCGCGACTTCTATCAGGTCTGCGCGTTTGCCGAATGTCATCACGCCCTGCGGGCAGGCGTCCGCGCATGCGGTCGGCTGGCCTTTGGATATCAGCGGCTGGCAGAATGTGCATTTTCTTATGCGCGGCTGAATGGGCCTGCTGAATTCGAACGTTGGCACCGTGAACGGACAAGCCATCATGCAGTAGCGGCAGCCGATGCACTTCCACTCGGTATAGTCGACCGCGCCGTTCTTCGATTTCTTCAGCGCTCCGACGATGCACGCGGAAACGCACGCCGCTTTGTTGCAGTGCATGCATTGTCTCTTTACGAACACCGGTTTCGAGGGGTCTGTCTTGTTTTCGAACTTGTTGACCACTGTGAACGCGTCGGTTTCCACCAATCGCTTCTTCTCGAAAATCTTTTCGGTGTCGCTGAAGTAGGCGTCCGGCTTGCCAAGGCTGTTAACCTTGTTGCAGGCTCTCTCGCACTCCCGGCACCCGATGCAAAGCGTGGTGTCGACGAGAACGCCGAGTGTTTCCGGCGGGAGCGCTGCGCCCTCGCTCGCCATAGCTGTTTCAGCTCCGGCTAAAGCGCCGCCGCTGATTAGAAAAAGACCGCCCTTTTTAAGGAATTCCCTTCGGTCCATCGAGAGTCCTCCGCTTGTAGCCTCTACTCCGAACGCCTTCCGGGCCGCTTCTATGCGCTTCAGCGCGCTCCCGCTCGTTTCAGGCTTTCGGTTCGGCAAACATCTTATTTACTGAAGTTCTTCAACTTATTCGGCATACCGGCTGCCTTACGAGACAACAAAACAGCCGGGCAGTTGAGCTTGTTATTTTTATCACAAACTCACGCCGCTTGTCAATATTATTATTTTAAGAATTTAATGAAATAAACACGAATGCCGGCTCATTCGCTTTCAGACAGGCTGTTTTCGAATAAAAAAGCATTTTGAAAAGTGATATGTTTAACGCCTCCGACCTTAATTGGCTCTGAAATTCTTTTTGCTCACAGGGAACAATCATTTACAGGCAGTTGAAAAACTGTTTATTTGGATTCCAAGCAGATTAACAAAAACTACCAGTTAAAAAGTATTTTAATGACAACATACAAAGGCTACTCTTATATATATTCGGTATTGCGATTAAGACCATAAGCAGATTCTACTATCCATATTTACTTTTCGTGATGAACTTCAAATGCGAGATTTAACCCGCGGCGCATTTTGTCACTCGATTTTTTTCAGTTGCTCGACTGCGATATCGATATTTGTGTTTCTCGGGGGCTTCGAGGGTTTTTCGTTCAGCGATCTCTTAGGCTTGCCTTTTGCGGTACGGACGGCGCCGGGGCCTGCGTATACGTTCAAAAGGTGATTTACGGCGGCGGCGAGCGCTTCCACGCCCGGATATGAGCCGCCTGCGGGGGTTCGCTTCAGGTCTTTAAGCGACGCGTCCTGAAATCCCACGATCACTATCTTATCGCGGAACCAGCTTTTCATTCTTCTGTCGTGCGCCGCGGCTGCCCCTTTTTTATAGGCGTCTTTGACCGTCACGACATCGTAAAATGAACGGAAGACAAAGGCCGATTTATGTGGCGGAAAAGCGACGCGAAAGCCGTCGTCCGCGCTCAACGGGAATTGTTTTCCATGAACGGAAAGAAATCTGCCTGAGGCGGAGGCTGACAATTGTATGTCGGCCACGGAGGCGCCGATCGACTGAAGGAAGATTTGAAGAGTGATCGCCGGAAGAACATAGCCGCTGTTTTTGACAAAGAGCGGCATGTTGCGCAGAACGTTGTCCGGGTCATCGTGAGTGGCGGTGGAGCCGAGGAGGGCGCCGGCGCTGAGGATTTCCTGGAAGGGCAGTGCGAGAAAGTCCGCCTGCGGAGCGTTCGAATTTGCGGGCTGAATCCGTGTCGCGTAGCGGCGCAGGTCCACCTTCGAAACGTAAGGCAGAGGGCGCGGGATCTCCTCGAAACCGATGATGACGGGAACCGGCGATTTTTTCACCGCAAGAGCGAACAACTTGCCGCTCTGAGGGTCGGCCTCGGGGCCGAATTGCATGTCGAATGCGATTATCCTCGCTTCCGCCTTCACGAGTTCGGTCGTAAGTTTCGCATACCACGAGCGGTCGAGAGGAAAAGAGCCTCTGTAGGTCAGGCCGTCCGCGCCGTTCGAGTATCCGATATTATCGAGCGTCTGAGCGTCTATGCCTACGATGACGATGTCGGCGACCGGATTCGGGGAGGCGGGCCACTGAGGCGACGCGCCCTGTTGCGCGGCGGTAATTTGCGTTAATAAAGATATTAGAATTATTGCGAAAAAAAAGGAGTGTTTGTTGCTGCTTAACATAATGCTAATAATAATGCCGTTGATGGAAGGATGTCAAAGCAAAACGGGCGGGAGCCTGTGCGGCTCCCGCCCGTTCGGGTTCTATATGCCGGCGTGCGCGCTAATCAGCCGCGACTTCGATCTTGCGGGCTTCCTCTGTTTTCTTTTCGATTTTTGGAATAGTCAATTCGAGAAGTCCGTTTTTGTAGCTCGCCTTGATCGCATCGGCATCAGCCGTTTCAGGCAATGAGAATGAACGCTGGAAGGAGCCGTACCTGCGCTCCGCCCGGTAGAAATGCTTGGTCTTTTCCTCTTTTTCTTCAGTCTTTTCGCCTCTGATTGTGAGCGTTCCCTCGTGGAACTCAACGGTGATGTCATTTTTAGTGAGGCCGGGGATTTCGGCCTTGACAACTATGTTGGAATCTTCCTCATAGATGTCCAGAGCCGGCGCCCAAACGCGTGTCGAGAGAAGCGAGTCCCAGTCGGCCGGAATGTTCTCGCCGAACATCCGATCGAGTGTTTCGCCCCATCTTGCCAGATCTCCTAAATGCCCTGCAGGTCTCCAACGAACGAGTGTCATAATAAACACCTCCTAAGATTAGTCCGCCGGAAAAGCGAACCGTTTTCTATCCGAACCCATGATGGCGGATTCGGTTTCAATCATATTATGGCCACTTAGCGCCATGTTGTCAAGCGATATATAAAATTAATTTATCTTATCTCAATAAATTTGTCATAGCGTGTAAAAGCGCATGAAACCTGTGTTTTTGCAGAATTATATTTTTTTGCAAAGTTGCGCCATGGATTTTAAACGCGCGTTTTCATCATCTTAAATTGTTAGAAAGGCTTAAGGCATTTTATGCTTGAATCCTATTACGCTTCTGTAAAGTTATTTTGTGTTACGTTCTTTTTCATTTAAATAAAGTGATTTTCCTGCCGGATTCGCGAAATCGCATGTTCCGTTAGAAGAACTGTGAGAATGGAATGTCTTGACTTTATTACTGATAGTTGTGATACAATCAGGGGGTTTGATTTAACGGGTCATTTATAATGTGGTGCGCCGTCGGAATTGAGCGGGTTGGATTGAGAGGCGCGCGGCCGGGCAGGCGGGATATACAAAGCGAGGCGCCTGAAGCGGCGGATATAGGCGAGAGGATAACGATTTGAAATTTTTCATATTCGGATATTTCGGGCGGCACAATCTTGGCGATGAGGCGATATTGCATTCGTTTTTAAACTGGGGGCGGCGGAGTTTGCCGGGGAGCGAGTTTTGCGTTTTGACGGCGGCTCCCGAATGGACGGCCGAGCGATACGGAGTTGAGTCGGTCCCAAAGACGGGAATGAGGGCGGTCGCGCGGGCGATCAGAAAATCGGATGTTGTGGTGTCGCCCGGCGGCGGAATATTTCAGGACAGCACGAGCGCGCGGAGCGTTATTTATTACATAATGCTGTTGATGATCGCGAGGATTTACAGGAAGCCGGTGTTTCTGCTGTCGCAGGGCATGGGGCCTCTCGGCAGGAAATGGGTTCGGAAGCTGACTCGCAGGTCGCTGGATCGCAACACGCGGCACGTGTGGGTGCGAGACGAACCGGCTCTGGAATTCACTCACGAGCTCGGGCTCGAAGGCCCTCATTTCAGCTTGGGCGCGGACATGGTGTTCGCGCTTATGAACGGGGAGATATGCCCGGAGCGCGAGCCGGAGCCGGGCGGTCCGCTGCGAGTTGCGGTTTCGCTACGGCCCTGCGATGGTCTCGACAGGGTCGCCGGGGCGCTGGAAGGCTGCCTGCTGCGGTTGTGCAAGGAACGGCCTGTGGAACTGCATCTTTTCGCGTTCGACCGCGAGGAGGACGTCGCGGCGGTCAACCGTTTCGCGGAGGAGATGAGGCGCTCGACGCCGGACCTTGATGTGCGCATCTTCGGAGCCTCGAGAATCAAACCTCTCGAAATCCCGGAAGTTCTTGAAGCTATCGCCGGCATGGATGTCGTTGTCGGCATGAGGCTGCATTCGCTGGTGTTCGCTTCGCTTTGCGGAACTCCTTTCGTCGCCCTTTGCTATGACCCGAAAGTGAGGGCGTTTGCAGAGGCGTGCGGGCAGCCGTTCATTGTGGACCCGACAACGGCGTCCGCTCTCGAACTCGACGCCGCGATCACGCGGCTGATAGGCGAGGGCCGCGCCGCCGCTCGCGCGGCGCTCGCGGGAAACACGGGCCGCCTGAGCGGATTGTTGAAGGATTCTCTCGAATCGTTTGCAAACGAGTTGAGTCTGATCGAAGAGGCTCGACTTGAGGTTCTCGGCATTCCAGTCTCAGGATTGAGCCTGAGTCGGACTCTCGAGAAAATATTCAGAACTGTTCGCGAGAGCGGGAAGCTTCACATAGTGACCGTGAATCCGGAGATGGCGCTGCGCGCGGATGGCGACCCGGAATTCCGGGAGCTTTTAAGGTCCGGAACGCTTAACACGCCGGACGGAGTCGGAATTAGAATCGGAGTTCGACTTAAATACAAGAGGCGCATCGAAGCGGTGACCGGCGTGGATATGGCGGAAGCGCTTCTAAGCAAATCGAAAGAACTGGGACTGAGAATATTTTTGCTCGGCGGGAAGCCGGAAGTGATAGAGAAATGCGTAGCGAAAGCGGCGTCTCTGCCGGAAGCGCCGATCATTGCGGGGCATCATCACGGCTATCTCGACGGAATTGATCCCGAAGCATTGAGAAAAACTATCAATGATGCGGCGCCCGACATAGTTCTCGCCGGGATGGGGTCGCCGTTGCAGGAATACTGGATTCGGGACAACAAGGGCAAGCTTGGCGCATCGGTTTTCATAGGGGTGGGCGGCACATTCGATGTGCTCGCGGGGGAGGCGAAGCGCGCGCCGGCCGTGTTTAGGAAAATCGGGATGGAATGGGCGTACAGGCTGATTACAAATCCGTCCCGGCTTCGGCGGGTCGCCGGCTTTCCAATTTTTTTCATAAGAATAGTATTTGACGCTTTTCGCGGCCACCGGGTGTGACTTTAAAGCCACAGGGTGTGGCAAAAAAACCACGGTTTTCAAAAGTAAAACAACGCCCCGCTGATTTTACACTCTTATTCCAAGTTGAAAAATCGTTATAAAGTCGCACGAAATGCGCAACAAATCGGCTTAAACTTAAACATACATTAATACGCCGGGCAATTTATTATTAAGTTTTGAATCATTGAAATTCGGCGCTTTACTTTTAATTCAGTCGTTAATTAATTGGCATGGAATTTGATCTTAATTTGCTTGGCGAGGTTATAATGTAAATAATTATTCATAAAATTTACTATTCAAACTAAGAATAGTGGGTATAATACAGTAGACATAAGTGATGGCTAAAAAGAAATTATGATGAAAATGCGAAACACATCATATCATTTAAGAGCTATATTTTACTTGTTATTGGGTTTTGTATTTATCTTGCCGGTGATGGCGACAGCGCAAATTCAGAAAGTAAGTTCCAATAAATTCCAGACACAGAATCCGCCCGCTCCGCAGAATACATCGGTCATAGCGTTTACGAATGATGCGTTGAACGGGGATCCCGGCGTGACGACGAGAATCGGCGGGATCGCGGGTTTCAGTTCGGGCGCCACTATTAATGCGGATTCATTGTATCTGGAATGTCCGCAGGGCGGCACGCACATAGGGCTGTACCATGTCGCGATTACAGTAAATACGGATAGCAACGGCAATTCGAGTTTTGACTATACGACAATATCAGGCCTGGACCAAACCGCGCTGGCAACGCTTTCGCCGCCGATTACGGCGCAGGAATATTGGTGCGCGTTATACATGACGGAAAGCACGGGCAGGCAATGGATATATCCGAGCTCGATAAGGTTGGACAAAATGAACCCGCGGGTCGACGGAGGGCGGCTGAGAACCTATCCGTTGCTGGCCATGGCCGGCGGACAAGATAAATGGACTTGGACATATAACGATCCCGGCACGCCGTTAGACCCGGACGGCCTTAACGGAAGCTCATGTCCGGCTTGCGGAGGCACGGAAGACTGCCGCTGGCAATGTAACAAAAGCAGTTCAATATGGCGGATGCAATCGATCCGCAGGAAGCTGCCGGCGAATTATGACCCGCAGGGCGGGTATGCCGTTTCAGCCGGCGGCGAAGAAACATCCATGACGGATTTGATTCCGGATGTAAATCAGAATCGAATCAAGCAGAACCCCGACATTTACTGCTACATAATGAGGGTCATAGACACTGCGGGCAACTACAGCGTCGTGTCGCAAAACTACAATACGGATGTGCCTACAAAAGCGAGTGAGAAATGCATTATTCCGGACGACAAGCCGGTCGTGTTCGACAAGGTTGAGTTTTACACTAAATTTGATCCTGTTACCGGATTCAGCGGCAAATTCCCCAGCAACGACTACGGACAGCCGCTTATAACGAGCAATGCCTGCCATTTTGATCCTATCAATTGCGCGCAAGGCTCTCAGATCGTGCGCCTCAGAATAGTCGCGAGCGAACCGCTTTTCGACGCCCAGAACAGACTCGGCGCGAATGTGATCATGGGCGACAACTTCGACAACGACCACGGCTGGCCGCCGGTGGATGTAGATGAGGAGCCGGGCGGCTTCAACAACTTGGATGACGATCCCACTCCCGACGGAATAATCGACGATGACGTCGCTTCGACATTGACGCAATATCTGCCCTATGTTAACGATGACCATGCGGACAACAATGCGAACGGGTACGTCGACGAAATCCCCAACAGTCCCGCCAATGCCGACGGAACCGTGAATTCCTGCCCGGCGAAGAATTTCTGGAATTTCAATCAGAAAACATGTATCGGCAGGCCGCGGATAGAGATATCCGGCGCGGACACAGAGGCGGCCGTTCCCGGCATGGCCAATCCGAATGACGCTTTGACTTTTTTGTGCACTCAGGAC
>JBAYJY010000136.1:0-12200 GCA_041664945.1 bacterium
CTGATGCGGGCTACTCGATCTCGTTTGCCGTCCTCTGCTTGCATCCCTCGCTGTATGAAGAGACGAAACTCCTGAATTTCAGGGGCGGCCTTCTCGAAGTCAACGGAAAGCCTTATTTCCCGCTCGGCATTTATTCGATCCCGCCTGAAAATCTTGACGAACTCGCCAGGTCGGGCGTAAACGCCATGATTTATTACGGCGACACAGTTCAGCGACAGACGGAAATAAACGACGCAATGAGGGGCAAGGGGCTGATGTATGCCGCGTACCCGATCACTCCTCACGAACGTTTCATTTCCGAGAGCCCGGCGACGCTAACTGAAGAAATAAAGGCGAAAGCTAAGAATGAAAACATGTTTATGTGGTATCTCGCGGACGAGCCGGAGCTTTTCGGACAGTCGCCCGAATTGATATCCGACGTTTACAATTTCGTTAAAGGAATTGACCCCTACCGGCCGCAGGCGATTGTCATGATGTCGCCGCGCGACTTCTCGCGTTATGTGAATGGAACCGACATATTCATGTTCGACCGCTATCCGACGCCGACCGGGCAGTTAGACACCGTCGGCCTGTATGCGCAGCGCGCTATACAGGCTGTCTACGGACAGAAACCGGTGTTTGCGATTCCGCAAGCGTTCAGTTGGGGCGTGTGGGACGGGAGTTACAAGGAAGGCGCTGAGCACAGGCCCAACTATACCGAAATGCGGTCCTCCGCGATCCAGTGCATCGCCGCCGGCGTGAAAGGAATCAACTATTGGGCGTTCACTGCGTCCCGCTATGACATGCGAAAGTTCCCTGAACACGTTAAAAAGTTTGAACAATTGATGACGGAACTGTCCGGCTTGATTGAAGTCTTAAAAGAGCCGAACGCTTATATCGATATATCTGTCGCTCCTGACTTCAAGGGGATCGGATGGGGCGCGAAGATTTACGGCGATAAGCTCTACTTTTTCACATACAACGGCGACCCGGCGACGCGGGACAATATAACTTTTACGCTGCCGGCAATATATTCCGGAAAAACAATCGAAGTCTATAAGGAAGATCGTTCTATAAAAATGGACGGAAATAAATTCTCGGATTCATACGAGTTCCACGGTTCACATATTTATATCGTGCCGACTAAATAGCGCCTGAAATAAAAAGGGGCGTGACATTTCACGCCCCTGCATGACAACCAGTTAAGCGTCTTATTCCAGTTTGCGGAGATCAGTCGCTCGAAACCGTTATTTTATCTTTCAGCCGGATGTCGCTCGAAGAAGCCCCGGCGAGGATATTGAAATCGCCGGGCTCAACAACATATTTTTTCGCATTCACATCCCAGTAATTGAAGTCTGCGACAGCGAGCCGAAAGAGAACCGTCTGCGTTTCGCCCTTTCCGAGACTGATGCGTTTGAAGGCTTTCAGTTGAATCTTCGGCTGCTTAACGGAAGACTCGACGTCGCGGATGTAAAGCTGAACGACTTCGTCACCGGCGCGGCCGCCTGTGTTTTTAACGTCGAAACTCACATTTATGAACCCGGAAACTTTCGGATTCTTGTCGTCGATTTTCAAGTTGCCGTATTCGAATGACGTATAGCTTAATCCGTATCCGAACGGGAACAGCGGTTCCTTGTCGAAGTACATGTAAGTGCGGCCATTTGAAATTTCGTAGTTGTCGAAAGCGGGCAGGTCGTCAACGCTTTTGTAAAAAGTGAAGGGCAGGCGGCCGCCGGGATTGTAATCGCCGAATAGCACATCCGCGATAGCGTTGCCGCCCTGTTCGCCGGGATACCATGCCTCGACGATCGCCGGAACGTTTGCTTTGATCCAGTTTATGGAAAGCGGGCTTCCGTTTATCAGAACGACGACGACGTTCTGATTCAGTTTCATCAATTCTCTGACGTACTCGGTTTGCTCGAACGGGACATCCATGTCTATGCGGTCGATATTTTCGTGTTCGAGGAAGCGCTGCAGCCCCATTACTGCGATGACGGCGTCGCTTGTTTTTATGTCCTTGAATTCCTTCGCGCGCTCGGCGGCGGTCTCGGCCGTTGGGGGAACCCATTCCAGTCGCGCGGCTGTATCGCCTTTAGACGGCGTGAACTCAACGGTGATGTCGTAGGATTTTCCGGCTTCGAGCATAACGAGAGAGTTCTTCCTCTTTTCGCCCTGCTGGTCCATCGTATAGCTGCTAAGGGCGGCGCCGGCTTTCAAAGCCGGCTTCTTCTTTTTCTCGGCCTCTTGCTTTTCAATGACAGACTTTCCGTCCAGCAATACGCGCGCGGCGCCGGATGTTGCGAAGTACATGTAATGCGCGCCGGTCATCTTTGATGTCAGTTTTCCGGTCCAGCGCACGGAAAAGGAACTGCGTTCTTTAATCGACGCCGGGACGCTCGAGCCGCTCAGATTTACTCCATCTTCCGTGCGCGTTAAAACCGGCGCTCCTTTGAAGTCAGCGTTCGCGAAATACTCGGCTTTAAGTCCGGCGCCAGCGCCTCCGGCCGGCCGGAGCGCGGAAGCGGGAACTGCCGCGTAATCATCTATTCCGGGAATCGGATTCCATTTTGTATATCGAATCTCAGTTTGCTTCCCAAGCTTGTTATTCACGCCGCCGAGAGTCGTGACAGGCTCATTCACAGGCGTTCCCGTGTAATCTCCGAACTGCACGACGTCCGCCGTGAAACCTACGACAGCGATTGTTTTGATTTTATTTTTATCGAGAGGAAGAAGCGGCTTGCCGTTAATCTTATCGTTTTTAAGCAGAACGATAGATTCGCGCGATGCCTGAAGCGCGAGATTCGAGTGTTTTTCGGAGCCGATCACGCCCGCGGGTATGCGTGTATAAGGCACGATCTCCGGCGGGTCGAACATGCCGAGTCGGAACCGCGCGCGAAGCAGTCGCGTGACAGCCTGATCTATAGCGGCTTCAGAGACAAGGCCCTTGTTCAAAGCGGCTATGATATTTTTTGTGATTAGCGCGTTGCCGCCGCACTCGACGTCGACGCCAGCGTTGATCGCGAAAGCGGACGCTTCCATCGCATCCTTCGCATACTTGTGCCGGTCGATCATCGCGTCTATCGCGTCGCAGTCGGTTACGACATAGCCGTTGAAGCCCCATTCGTTTCTCAGAACTTCGGTAAGCAGCCATTCATTCGCGTTGCAGGGTATCCCGTTGATTGCGTTGTAGGCCGCCATGACTGACTCGGCGCCGCCTTCCTGAATCAGCGCTTTGAAACTCGGCAGGTAGTACTCGCGCAGAGAGCGCTCGGATATTTTAGCGTTGCATCTGAATCGGTTATGTTCCTCATTGTTCGCCGCGAAATGTTTCGGAGAGGCGACAGCCTTTATATAGCGCGGGTCGTTGCCCTGAAGGCCTTTGACGAATGCGATGCCGATGCGGCTTGTGAGGTAGGGGTCTTCTCCGTAGGTTTCCGGAGTGCGGCCCCATCGTGGATCGCGCGCCATGTTAATCGTGGGCGACCAGAATGAAAGCCACCTTTCGCCGGGATAACCTTTCTCTTTCGAGTCCTGGTTGATCGCCGCTCGCGCTTCGTCTGAAATCGCCGTTGTCACCTTCATTATAAAATCGGGATCCCATGTGCTCGCGAGCGCTACAGCCTGCGGGAATACGGTGAACTTGCCGGGCCCCATCACTCCGTGCAGCGCCTCGCTTCCGTAATGGTACGGTTTTATCCCGAATCTCGGAATCGCGGCGGCGCCGGAGTTCAGCAGCGACGCTTTTTCTTCGAGCGTCATTCTGGATAGCAAATCCGCAACGCGGGTGTCCACCGGCAGAGCGTAATCCTGATACGGAAGCTGTATTTCAGACGCGCGCGACGGCGCGGCGTTCGAAACCAATTGAGCTGTAATAGCGATCAAAATAACTGCCATGAAACATTTCGCTTTAGACATAATCCCTCCGATTGCCTTCAACATGGCGCTCCATGTTTGTTTTCGCGAGGTTCGGACGATAGCGGAAGCCCGCGGATTTTCATCATAGCCTTAGGCGCGGTTTCCCGCAACCCTTTCATTAAGGAGCTTCACTGCAAATATGGTTTGAGTCGAGGTGAATACAGCGGTCGGATTGTCAGCCGTCAATTACTTTGCGCACTACTGAGCAGAGATCGAAAATATTGTACGGCTTCTGAACGAAACCATGAATGCCCTCGGACAAAAGCGCCCCGGCTTGCCCGTCAGGGGAGTATCCTGATGAAAGAACAAACTTCAGTTTCGGGTCAATTCCCTTTAGAGCAAAATAAACATCGCGGCCGTCCATCTCGGGCATGACCATGTCCGAAAGCACGAGCGCTATCGAGGAACTGTGTTCGGAAAATATCTCGACCGCTTTCTTGCCGCTGTCTGCGGTAATGACGACATAACCCGCCCTTTGCAGCGTACGCTCCGCGAGAGTTAGCGCCATTATCTCGTCGTCTATCACAAGAATTGTTTCCGAACCGCGCGCAAGCTCTTCTTCTTCTTCGTTCTGGACGAGTTCGGCCGAAGTGTCGGCAGAAAACGGCAGATAAACTTTAACCGACGTTCCTTTGCCCGGTTCGCTGTAAACGTCTATGTGACCGCCGTGATTTTTAACTATGCCGTATGAGATGGAAAGGCCGAGTCCCGTGCCTTTGCCGACACCTTTCGTCGTGAAAAACGGCTCGAATAT
Source organism: bacterium (assembly GCA_041664945.1). Taxonomy (GTDB): domain Bacteria; phylum UBP15; class UBA6099; order UBA6099; family UBA6099; genus JBAYJY01. Next base: position 4,649 of record JBAYJY010000136.1, read on the forward strand.
TTTTGACACGACTGATTCCGGCATCCCTATGCCCGTATCGCTTATCCGCACAAGACAGTATTTGCCCGGATTCGCATTGGCATGTGTCCGCGAGTATCCTTCGTCAAGCGAGCAACTATGGCTTTCGATAGTCAGGGCGCCGCCGGCCGGCATCGCGTCGCAGGCGTTGTTGCAAATATTGAGAAAAACCTGATGTATCTGGTTCACGTCTATGCTGATCGGGGGCAGATTCTCCTCGATAATCGTTTTGATCTCGATTTTTTTCGATACGCTTCTCCTCAGCATGGCGGCAAGTTCTTCAAGAATGGAATCCACCGGAATTCTGCGAATGCTCACTTTCTCCTTGCGGGAGAAAGAAAGAAGTTTCATCGTTAGGTCTTTTGCCCTGTCGGCGGCGGCGTGGATTTCATCAAGCGCGGAAAAACAGAGGTTTCCGGACTGAAGTTCCAATTTCCCGAGTTGGGAGTTTCCGAGAATCACGGAAAGCATATTGTTGAAATCGTGGGCTATGCCGCCGGCGAGCGTCCCGATCGCCTCCATCTTTTGCGACTGCTGCAACTGTTTCTGCAAAAATGCCTTCTCGGCTTCAGCCTGTTTGCTTAGCGTAAGGTCGCGCGAGACGCCCATCACTATATTTACTTCGCCAGATGCATTCCTGACCGGCACGAGCAGCGAACTGAACCATGTGCGGCCTTTAGGAAAATCGAATTCGTTTTCGACGTAAACCGGCTCGCCCTTTTCGAAAACCTTCATTAATTGATGACGCTGGTATTCATATGTTTTCTTTGGGAATATGGCGCTCAGCGATTTGCCGGCAATCAGCTCAGGCGTTGCGCCGTATGTCTTCGCCCCGGCGGGATTAACATATCTCACCGTCATATCTCTATCTATAAGGTATATGAAATCCTCGGCCGACTCCACGAGAGACCTATACAGCAGTTCGCTCTCGCGGAGCGCCTCTTCGATCCGTTTGCGTTCTGTCACATCCTGAGCGAGCAGGGAAAATCCTATCGTTTCTCCGTCTTTGACAATAAGGGACGGCCTGACATTTATTATCAGGCGCTCGCCTTTTTTGTTTCTGATTTTCCATTCGCCGCTGCTTTTCGGATTGCCGTCGAGCGCTCTCTGATAGGCTGCGAACATTTCCTGCGGGGGCAGGTCGAATGAGTCCATCAATGCGGTGAAGTGTTTCCCTATGAATTCTTCCCTCTCCATCGCGGCGATCGAACAGACCTCCGGATTCACCTCGCGTATTATTCCGGTTCTGTCGAAGTATATTATTCCTTCGGACGCGCTTTCGAACAGCAGCCTTATCCGCTCTTCGCTTGCGAGCAACGCCGTTTCCGCTTTCTTTCGGGAAGTAATATCCCGCGCGATTCCTACCAAGCCGGCAATTTCATTGTTTTCGTCTTTGAAAGGCGCTTTTACTGTTTCATAAATGAGCGCTTCGGAATCGGCTTCAGGCAGTTCAACTTCAAGAACAATTGTAATTCCTGTCTCGATAACTTTATTGTCGCCCTCAGCGAAAAGCGCGGCAATCTTACCGCATTTAAGTTCTATTTCGGTCTTTCCGACTATTTCTTCCGCATCGTTTTTAATGGCGCCTAAGAATCTCGGATTTGCCATTATGTATCTGCCGCATTTGTCCTTCATCCATACAACGTTAGGCGAATTTTCTATTATAGCGTTATAGAGTAGCTCTTTTTTACGCAAGGCGGTTTCGGTTTCGCTTATCCGATTCTCGAGTTCGCTAATCCGCTTTTCGAGTTCTCCACGGTTTTGTTCGTTAAATGACATGGCGCCTGCTATTATTTAATATTAATGATCATTCTCATCAAAAATTCTTGTCTCCGGCGGTCCGAGATATGATTTTTGCATACCGCCGAAATCAATGAAGATTTTATCGAGTATTACGCTCGGATCTATCTCTATGATTTTAAGTATATGTTTGCCCTTGTCTATTTCAAGCTCCGCTTTCCCATACATTGCGCCGTGAAGGACGTTACGCTTCCAGACTTCATCGTCCTCGTCATTGCCTTGAGCGAAATCGATATATACCGCCGGACCGTCGTCTATAGATACGGCGCAACGGAGCTTGAATCTTTTTGAAATTTCATGCGTCGGAACCGCTTCCAGGATAACCTGCGCTTTCCCGGGTTTGAAAATATATATCGGGAATTCAAATTCAGGTTTATTGGTGACAGCGCTATCTTCTAAAGCATTAGATAGCCAACTCGACAACAATGGCGTTTTACCCGAAAGCCCTAAACCGGAGATAATGAAAAATATTGAAAACCCGGTTTTTATTTCACCGGTTTCCCCGACATCGATTGATACAACGCCATTATCCTGTATAAAAGATCCTTTGCTGATTTTTGGAGACTCCGGATTAAATAAAGAGACGCCTATGCAATATTCGGCGCCGGCGCCGGTTATCTTTATGCTGCCTTCGATGTTCTCGCCTTTCGGAGCTTTGTCGTAGTCAATGCTGACCCAAAGTCGCTCATCGAGCTTAAGCGTTCCGGTCGCCTGGCTGATTTTTATCCAATCAGAGGATGGTTCCGCTTTCCAATCAAAAGCCTTTGATCCTTTATTAAAGATATCAATAAAGTATTCTTTTTTCGTAAATTGGTTGAACTCGGGAAGCTTCGCGACCGTATTGTCAGGAGTTACGTTGGTTTCCGGCAGCGGTTTGGCGCGACCCTCTATCGCGACGCCAAGCGCAGCAATATCTTTGACCTCCACGCTCCCCGTCTTGATTTCTCTAAGCGCGAGGCGGTCGTGCTGTTTGTAATTTATCATGTATTTCCATTTGCCGCCCGCGACTTCATTGTTGTAATAATCCGTCTCCTTCTGAATTTGCCTGAATGCTTCTTCGGATTTTTTCGCGTATTCATTCGCGCTTGCCCGGCCCTGTTTCGCGTAATCGCGACTCTTAAATGCATAGAGAATTTTCTGATTCATCAGATACGAGGAGCGGACAGGATAAAGAACAAGCTCATAAAAAGCGTCTCTCTTTGAAATTGGCATTTTCAAATATGTTTCTTCAGACAATTTGTAGATAAACTCGAATTGATCGAGTCTTTGTTGGATCTCGTCGCCATAATTGTATAGTGAGAATTCCGGATCGCGCACAACTGTGTTTGGCCAAAATATTTCGTTGAACCCCATGTGTTCTGGTTTGCGTTGGTAGTTCAACATGTAATAAAATTCCATTGTATGAAATATTTCAGATGTATATTCATCGCCAAATAATTCATGAGTCCATTTGGGAATGAAAGCAGTTCCGGGATCTGTACTTATATCCCACGCCAATTGCAGGAAATATTCCGTTCCCATCTCGGCCGGTTTGATGTCGCCCACATTTACTACCCAGATGCGGCGCGCGTTGAATGCGTATGCTTTTCGCATCTCTTCCCAGATCAGCGCCGGAGGCGTCGTGGACAGCCACAGATAATCGTGCGGGCGGCCGGAATATGAAATGTGGTAATAAACGCCGCTCCCGCCGCTTCGCTTCTGTTCTTCAGGCGTCGGTAGCCGCCGGATGTAACCGTAATTGTCGTCCGTCCATAGGATTGTCACATCATCAGGAACTTTCAGGCCGTTCTCGTAAAGTGTCAGAACTTCTTTGTACGGGCTGAAAAGTTGCGGAACTTTCTCGATGTCGGGATTAACATATTTGCGTATCAGCTCCCGCTGGTCGTTTATTATCCCTTCGAGCCGGCGCGTTTTTTCGTCAAGTGTGCCGTCGCCCTGCATCTCGTTGTCCTCAATGCCGCGCATGCCGAGCGTGTATATGTTTTCAAACCTGCCGTTTTCCCTGACCCGCATGTCCCAATAGTTGAGAATCTTATCCTTGTTCCGCGTATAATCCCACGGGCCCTCGCCGTCGCGCGGCCATTCGTCCGGGTTGTCGCGCAGCATCGGCTCGCAGTGTGAAGAGCCCATCACGATCGCGTAATCGTCCGCAACCTGTCTGTTCAGAGGATAGTAATTAAACGCTTTCGTGCAGCTTTTCATCGCCGGCCAGATGTAGTTGGCTTTCAGGCGCAGAAGCAGCTCGAAAACCTTCGCGTAAGTCTTTGGGCCGACATTACCGACTTCCGGCTCGAACGTTTTCGACGCCCAAGGATTAAGTCCGAAAGCCTCGTCGTTTATGAAAATGCCCCGATATTTAACCGACGGCGGCCCCTGCTTGCTATAAAAATCTTTTGAGATAATCAGTTCATCTTGTTTATCCGGCGTCACATCCGCCCACCAATACCACGGCGAGACGCCGATCTTCGCGGAAAGCTCGTAAACGCCGAACGCGGTTCCGCGCCGGTCGCTGCCGACGATGACAACCGCAGCCGCGACGCCCTTGACCGGCGCGTCAATCGCGGCGAGCGCGAATGTCTCCCATGAGCCCTTGATGCCGTCGACATTTATTTTTTTATCCGCGATAAGTTTGTCGATGAGCGCGCTCTTGCCGATCGTGCCGATAATCACGACGTTCCGGCTGAGTGCTGCGTCGTCGTGTGTGACCGCCGGTTTCTTTCCGGTGACGCGTTCGAAGTCCGCCGCGAGATCGCCGGCGGCGATCTGAACGACCTTGAAATCGTTTGCATCGATGTAAATATCGGCGATTGCGCCTTTGTAAAAAAGCTCGACATCACCCTTTGCCGCAAGTGTTTCAGCAGTCGCTGAAGCGAGAACGCCGCCGCAAAGAGAAAGGGCAAGCGTGAGAACAAAAAAGAGTTTTTTCACGCTCAAATCCTCATATCACACAAATTTTAGAAGCTTTGAAATCTAAGGCGATTACCTTCTGCGGCCGAACAGGCGCAGCAGCATAAGGAACAGATTGATAAAGTCGAGATATAGAGCAAGAGCGCCGAGTATGGCGCCTTTCTGGAACGACTCGGCGTCAGCCTGATCGGCGACAAGACTCATCCGTTTAATCTTTTGGGCGTCATATGCGGTCAGGCCTACAAAGATGAATATGCCGGCGTAAGTAATCATCCAGTACATCATTGACGACTTGAGAAAAATATTAACCACAGAAGCGACGATCAACCCGATAAGGAGCATGAAACAGAGATTGCCGACGCTCGTCAGATCGGTTTTTGTAATGCTGCCGTAAACAGCCATGACTCCGAACGTGCCGGCGGAAATGAAAAATGTCAACTGGATGGATTCTTTTGTGTAAATTAGAAAGATAATCGAAAGAGTCACTCCGGACAGCGCGGAGTAAACGACAAACAGCATTGTCGCCAGCGAGGCCGACATTTTGTTAATCGCGCCTGAAATTCCCCACACGAGTCCCAGTTCAGCAAATATCAATCCCATAAACAGCAAGCTGTTGCCTGCTATCGCCATAATCAACTGCCTGCTTGAAACTACGTACATTGAAACGAGTCCGGTGATCATAAGTCCGGCGCACATCCAGCCGTAAACCTTGTTGATGAATGCTCTCTGCGAATCCGCCGCTTTTGTCAAAGATCCGGTATAGTCGGCCATGATATCCTCCATTTAGTTTTCATAATCAATTATAAGAACTTATTTCTTTGCGTTCATGAAATATGACTCGAAAAGATCGCAGGCGTCTTTCTGATAGTTGAAGCCCTCGCTGATTTCCTTGTCCAGAATCAGGTAGTTGTTTTTATCGGCGGAGTAGGGCGCCCATTCCGGCAGTCCATCCACCTTCAGTTTCCCCGTGCGGGCGAATGTCGACCAGTATGCGATTACCTTGTTGGACAGCGTGGAGTTTGATTTGCTTCCGAATTTCATGCCGAGAAATTCAAAATTTCCGAAAACGAAAGCGAGCTCGACTCCGTGGAAAGCGCCCCAGTCCTTGAACATGCCAGATTCCGCCGGCGATTTCGAGAAAAGATATACATAGGTGTCAGGCTGATACTTCGATATCCATTTAGCGACCATTTGTGTCGGGCAGGTGAAAGCGACGTCGCGCACGATCGCATTGTAGATCGCATGAGCGCCTTTGTACTGCGCCGCCGGATATTTGCTTATCACTGCTTTAGGGTCGATGTTCATTCCGAGCGACTTATTCAGCAATTCGGCGTTTTTTTCAAAAACGGCTTCGAAAGCTTCTTGCGTTTCGACTTTAGCGCCCATTGTGAAATATGACGCTTCGTCTGCGTTCGAGCCGATGATGACCGGTATTCCGCGCAGAAAATCGCCTCTCGAATACATCTTCTCCGGCGTATCCGGCAGGAATTTGCCGTCTATGCTGGGCAGAAACGCGAATTTCATGCCTGATTCATAGTCTGAAATAGGGTTGATGTTCATCGGAATATCTTTTATCAGCCGTTCCGCCGGTACAGCGCGGAGACATTCAGCCGCGGTTTTCGGATCTTCGCAACCCAGAATCTTAGCGATTTCGAGGCCCTGCTTTTCCTGCTTCTCTTTCTGATCGTACAAAACGATTATCGGACCGCTTTCGATTATCGCTTTTTGGAACAGCCCTTTAGCCGCAGGCGTCAGCAGCAGGAAGCCGACGCTGATTCCGCCCGCCGATTCGCCGAACACCGTCACGTTGTTCGGGTCGCCGCCGAAATTCGCAATATTTTTCTGCACCCATTTCAGCGCCGCCAGTTGGTCCAGAAGCGCGTAGTTCCCTTCGTAGCCGTCTTTGTCTTTCAGAGACGGATGCACGAGGAATCCGAATGTCGCGAGCCTGTAGTTGATCGTCACAACAACAACGTCGCCCTTTGATGTCAGCGTCGCGCCGTTGTAGATCGGCCAGTTTTTCGAGCCGTAAACGAATCCGCCGCCGTGTATGAACACCATGACGGGTTTCGACTTGGCCGCAGCGCCCATAGGGTGGAACACGTTAAGGTAAAGGCAGTCTTCATTGCCGGTCACTTTCGTTGACGGCATGAGGCTCATCGGCATCTGCAGGCATTCGTTTCCTATGTTGACTGCCTGAAGAGTTTCAGCCCAAGGAGCATGTTCGGCCGGGGGCGCGAACCGAAGTTCGCCAAGCGGGGGGGCCGCGAACGGGATGCTTTTATACGCGCAAACAGAGTTCTTCGCGTCTGCAGTTCCGGTGACTTTCCCTTTATCGGTTTGAATGTTCGCGCAATCAGCCGTACCGTCGGCGCGCGCTAATGTCGCAAACGCAAAAAGAATTCCCGCCGCCGCAAAAGAGGCGGCTATTGTCTTGATTGATTGTTTTCCGCTCATGCTGTATTCCTCCCGAGATGTTCTAGCTTCTTTGGCCTGTTCGTGGACAATTATATCACCATGTTAATTTTTTGTAGTTAAAATCCAATGATTTAAATTCATTTGTCCGTATGTCTAAGTAATGATAAAATAGAAATCTATAATTTAAAGGGGGCGGCGGAGATGGCAAAGCGAATAGCGGCAATTTTGATAGTTGGTATGTTTTTCGGGATAGCGGCGCTCGGCGCCGACGGCGGAAGGCAGTTGCGCGTGATTCCGGCGCCCAAGCAGGTGGTCTGGCGCGACGGGATATTCAAGATCGGGCCAAAAACAGTTATCGTGGCGGCCAATCCCTCGAGAGCGAGCGATGTCTTTGCCATCGGACTTCTTC
>JBAYJY010000137.1:0-12147 GCA_041664945.1 bacterium
CCAAACCGATCTGACCGAGGGAGAGGCTTTTAAGCGTTTTTCCTATGGCTTTGCTCTGGCGCCCTACGACTATCTCTCTGAGATGCACCTTGCCTTTCGCCATGTTCTCAATAACAAGCGAGCCGGGCGTTTTGATCAGTTTTACGATTTCGAGAGCCGTTAAATTCTCAGGATTGACCACAAGGTCTATGTCGATGAGATCGGAATAACCTTTGCCGTCGAGAGTTGAACTGTAAATCTGATTCCTGCAGCGCGCGGCGCATTTCCCGGCGCCGAGTCGCTTTGCAGCAACAGCGGCCACTATGTTCGCTTCGTCGTCGTCTGTCGCCGCCACGAATATATCGCAGCCATGAACGCCGGCGCTCCTCAGCGCTTTCAGGTCGGTGCACTGCCCCTCCACCGCCGCGACATCGAGATATTCTTCAACAGAGTCAAGCTTGCCCCGGTCGGTGTCGATCACCGTTACGTTGTTCCCCTCCCGCACAAGCATCTCCGCGAGATTCCGTCCGACAGCGCCGCATCCCGCTATGACTGCCTTCATTTCGTATGTCTCCAGTTTTTATCCCGACAGGCGATTATTGTTTCAATAATAATTGAGATTTTTGCGGATCGGCGCATAATGATTATCTCAGCGTCTATTTTTAGTTCAACATTTTTCTTCTAATGAAACAGTATATTGGATTCACCATCTTGTTCAAGGGTTTCTTATAGCCAAGTGAACTTCTATAATGTTTCCAAGAACCCTCAGTGAATCAAAACCAACCAACACTGACGCTTTGTTACAGGCATTGCTCTTGCCTCTTTGACCCTGCCCGCTGGTAATCGCCGCCGCCCGGCGCGGGTGATTTCTGCAATCTATAAGACTACTGTTCCGATTATACAATATCCTTCAGAGCCGGTGCAATCGAATCCCAGCGCGTGCGGGCAAGAAAAGCATGGTTTTTATAGTATATGAAAACCGAGTGGGATTTTACTTTCAATATTCTTTTGCAAGGATGTTGTTCTTTCCTGATGATTTAACTTCATACATCAGAGAATCGGCTTTTGCCACAAGGGCGTCTACAGATTCAAGAGGCGTACGAAAAGTTGCAATTCCCATGCTGAATGTGACAGGCCAGTTATTCTTTTTCATTTCTTCAAGCAATTCAGTTTGTATCCTCGTGAAAACGGACAATGCTTTTTCGGAATTAGATTCAGGAAGCAAAACCGCAAATTCGTCACCGCCCAATCTTGCTACTGTATCGATAGCTCGCAGGCTGACCCGTATCTTTGCAGCCACTATACGAAGAAGATTGTCCCCGGCATTGTGCCCGAATGAATCATTGATGGTTTTGAAGTTGTCCAAGTCCATGTAAACGAGGGAAAAGACATTCCCATATCTATCAAGTCGCTCTAGCTCCTTGCTTGCGATCTCATAAAACAGCTTGCCATTTCCTATGCCTGTAAGAGAATCAATCCTTGATGAATCTCTTTCCCGTTCCGCATACGTCCTCACCGCCGAAAGCAAATAAGTGATAAAGATGAAAATAATATACCGCATAAAACAATTCCAATATGGAATGATTGAATTCGAGTATGTGTGCCCTGAGTAAATGTCGCATAACAGCCAAACCACAGCCGATAGGGTTGAAATCAATATGCCAAGAAGACGTTTGCCATACCACGTAACAAACATAATGGGAATGAAATAGAATATTGAAAAAGAAATTTCGAACCCGGTTGAAACGTCGATATAGCCAAGTAAGAGGACAATAGCGGCTCCAATAACAGCAACCATCCATCGAGGATATCTTTTTTCTGCAAATATGACAGATTGCCACCCCATCGGGCGACCAGCAGATGAATGAAATTGATTCTCTGGCATCGAGTCTATTTTAATATCCCCATCCAATCAATATTGGTTGCGACCTTGATCTTGTTCATTCGTCTTCCCTTTATCGTTTTTCTCACATGACAAAGCATTTTTTCATTGATTTGCCGTTTTTTAGACAGGTGTTTTCCTGTTTTGTTCCGGTAAATTGAAAATTATGAAGTTCATTATCAATTCTATACTCGCTTCAACTATCGCTTTGTTACAGGCGTTGCCCTTGCCTCTTTGACCACGCCGCTGGGTAATCTCACCGCCTTCTCCCGGCATGGGGTGATTTCTGCAATCTATAAGACCACTGTTCCGATTATACAATATCCTTAAGAGCCGGCGCAATCGAATTCCAGCGCGTGCGGGTACGTTCGAGCATTGCCTCGATGAAAAGCAGATCTGCGCCACAAGTTCGGGCAGACAGGGACAAGTATGTATTTTTCTTTCAATTCGGCTATTAAATTGTCCCTCTTTTTAGCTCTTCTTCCATGCCATCGGCATGGTATACCGAGAAAACATGCGCTTATCAGAACCGGTTCCTTGTACGCCTTGCATTCAAAATCTGGAAAGAGGGCGGTTTGATTTATGTCTTTTTTAGACATGGCAACTCCTGAAAAAGTGGTTTATAGAGATGTTCAAAGCACACAATTGCAGCGGCCGAGATTTTTTGTCAGACCGAGCTTTTTCCATATATCGGGCTCTTCGAGGCATAAAGCGACCTTGGTTTCCGGATTTGTTTTTTGAGCGATCTCAGAGATCAGACTGTACATCTTCTGCCTTGTTTCTGAATAATACCGAGCCCGCCCATCTTCGGACTCCGTTGATTTATCTATACCTATAGAGATGCAGTTTTTCGCTCCGATTCTATTTTCCATAAGACGGCGTGCGTTTTTGTAGATGCATATTCCTCCAATCGTAAGCCTTTCAAGAGGAATTTCTGCCATTAACCTTTTCACGAAACGACTGTATAGCTCGTCCCAATTATCAAAGGGGATTACCGGCATTATCACAGCTCTTACGGGATATCCTGCGGCGGAGCACTTTTTCATCGCTTCCAGGCGGTTGCCAACAGAAGGAACATTATCTTCGAATTCCTCGGAAATCTCAGGTGGATTCAAACTCCAAGTAAGTATGGTGTTGCCATTATGCTCAAGGTTTATCAGGTTTTCTATTCTGTTGGATTTTGTAAGTATGACCTGTCTTGCGAATGCATGTTGTGCGAAGAACGGGACAAGCGCTGTTGAATAACCTGTCAGTGAGTCGAGAGCAAGACCGTCTTGCAGTTTGCCAATATAAAAAGCTGTAGGTTCTGATAATCTTTGCGCCGTTTTGTCTATCTGTGCGACCATTTCTTCGATGTTCACAAAAATTTTAACAGTCGGCGAATGCCAAACGCCGAGAGTCCCGGCGAGATAGCAATATTTACACCCGTAAGGGCAGAATCCGTAAGGCGAAAAGTGCCAATAGTTGGGGCACGTATTTCCTTCCTCGTCGCTGAATCGCACTGCGCTTTTGTGTTCACCAAAAACAAGTGTCTTTTTTCCTGAGGTGTGTCTTACATCGGGGGTCATCTCTTCAAAAGATATTTGGTTGTGAGGTATGTTCGGGCAGTCAATAACCTGCGAGCTCGGAAATAATGAAACGATTGACTCCACAAACATCCGCCGGTTTTCTGTCTTCATACTTCCTTTAGCCAGAAAAATTCTATCGGGATTGAAAAAATCACTTTTCACAGGCGTGTAATTTATCGGCAATCCTCTGCATAAACTATCATGTCCGAATAAATTCATATAATCTCTCGCATTAGATAGACACTGTTACGCCTATTGGAATCTTGTTTGCTGACTTACCCGTAAACGCTTCCCATCTTTTTACAATTATATCACAATAAGCAGGGTGTTGTTCCATAAGAAATGCCTTGCGTCCGGCTTTTTCAGCAGCGATGAGCGTTGTGCCAGAGCCTCCGAACGGCTCGAAAACTGTAGCTTCTTCCCCTGAATATGAAAGCATACTTCTATACGGAATCTCAACAGGGCATACAGCTGGGCGCCCAATAGTTTCAACTTGATTCGTGACAGCGGGTATTTCCCAAACATTTGTCTGATACTTCAGCATGTAACTCTCGGCATCTCGTGACATTCTCGGCATGTCTCCCGGTTTCTGGTACACAAGCAATGCTTCCCATTGAAAAGCGGGGTATGGTTTTATCGCCGCTGATCGCGCCGACCTTGTAAAGATCAATGTAAGGGTGAGTGATTCGGATGAATTGTATAACGGAATGCTCATCGATAGAAAGTTCGAAAGAAACCCATGTTGTTATTCCGGCTTTGTGCGCGGCTTTTAACGCGTTCAGCCGGTCCTCCGGTTCGGCAGCGGGTGGTTCGAGCTTCGCGGCCCACGCCTTATCGCACACCGTTAAGGTGCAGGCAAAAGCAGCCTGCTTGCCGGTTGCCGCGAGGAGCGGAAAATCCGGGACCGCACGTGTGCCTCCCTTCGTCAATATCTGTATTGGAACTTTGTGCTCGGCTGCGATTTCGAGAGCGTTGCGGGTGATTCGCAACTCAAGTTCATCAGGTTGATATGGATCGCTTATAAAAGACATTAATATCGGCTCCGTGAGTTGTTCCTTGGCATATTCTGCGCAGTCCGCATCGAAAAGGCTAAGCGCATTTTTTCTTACGCTTGCGTACGTGTGAAAAAGATCTCGTTTACGCTGGAGGCAACGAGGCGCGTAACAGTAGAGGCAACCGTGGGCGCAAGACGTATATAGGTTGGCGGCAAGCGACGCATATTCACGGGCTCGCCCGGCAGGCACGTAAATAAGTTTCACTTTTACTATCGTCTTTCTTTAATCCATAATTATAGTAATTTAATTATATTCAAGATGTTGTTCCTTAGAGTAACGCTTATTAATAAATATTCAGCAATAAACTTCTATTTTGTCCCTAATTAGTTTGTTCATATGAAAACTTCTTCGACAGAATATGCGCGCTATATGAATAACAATAAAATAACAAATGCATTACTTTCATCTGCGCTTCGAGGCTGTTTTTATATGTTTCGCATCGAAGAGTTTTAGAACCCGCTCTCTCAGGTAACGTTGTACGAAAGAATTCAACGTTCCATCCGGATAGATGATTCTGTTTGCGATAAGAGGGAGCAGTCTGTTTTCTATCTCGATAGAAGATATACCGCTTTTCATTCGGAGTTCATCAAGAGAAAACTCCGTGTTCTGCCACAACCAGTCCCATATCTCGCTTTCAACATCTGTATTCAAAGAGCTGACTTTCTTTGAAACGGATGTTTTCGTATTTGTCCAAGCGATAACAATCCTTGTTCGCGGCTCGTTATCTGTAATGAACAAAACGATTTCCGGTTTTTCATTTTCTTTAAACCAGTTGAGTTTTTCATAATACAGTTCGTTCGCCATATTAGATCACCCGTTTCTATTGCCATTTTTATTCAACCAAGAAAAGCCACTAATTGACTTACTATGAAACAAACGACGCAAATACCGCATGCGGTAATAACAATACCGCGCAAGGTATGCATTGTCAAGTGGTTTCGGAAATAATATTTGCCAAAGACTGTCGAACTCCGATCATTTATTCTAAAAATATTTAAGTGAGCATGCGAAATGATTATGGCGCTCAGGCAATGAAAGCCTATGAAGAATGGTATGTCGAAAAAAGAAAAATAGTCGGATAAAATATTGCTCAAGGATGTTTACCGAACATTTGGAAAAGTGAGTTTTATTAAATTAACTCGATAGGCGGCACAAGAATGGATTGAAGCGCTTATTCGTAACGAAGGAGAACGCTTCCGGCGCTGAACAATCTGCAAGCGCGGCGGAAGAACTATCTTCGCAAGCGAATCAACTTGCCTACATGGTAAAAAAGTTTAAAATGGCAATAAGAGCGGAAACAATGAAAGCTCAGAACTTAGCAGAAATGCTGTCCGGAATCGATATGGGGCTTCTAAAGCAGCTTCTGAGCCAAACCAAAGCCCAACAGGGTTTGTTGGGCAATGGAGGCAAGAAGCAACTCTTTGAAGCGAAAAAAGCAATCAACCCCAAAGACATAATTGTTTTTGATGACGAGGAATGAAAGGAATTCTGATTTGGCGAAAGACGGATATAAAATTAGCGAAAAATAGTCAAGGAGGTAGAAATGGGCCCGAAAACCGGTGTGTACATCTGCGAGTGCAGCGGCAATATTTCGGAGAAAGTGAATGTGGCCGAATTATTAAAGCGCTTTGCGGAAAAAGGGGACAATGTTGTATTGGGTTCTCATGCGCTTTTATGCTCTGAGGCCGGGAAAGCATTTCTCGATGAAGAGATCAAAAAACACGGTATCGAACGTTTGGTGGTCGGCGCATGTTCTCCAAGGCAGCACGAGCAGACGTTCAGGGATGTAATGGAAAACGCGGGACTGAATCCGAGCCTCGTGCAACTGGCGAATATCAGGGAGTTGTGCGCGTGGTCCACGGAAGACGGGCAAGAAGCCACGGTTAAAGCGACTGCGCTTGTTAATGCGGCCTTGGCCAGAGTGGCGTTTCACGTGCCTTTGGAAAAAAAGGAGATCGACGTGAACCCGGATGTTCTTGTTGTGGGGGCCGGAGTTGCCGGAATGACGGCGGCGCTTTCTCTCGCTCAGAAGGGCCGCAAAGTATATCTGGTTGAAAGCACGCCTTGGATAGGCGGAGCGGTCGTGAAATACGAGGATGTCTTTCCGAACCTCGAATGCGCGCCGTGTATGCTCGAACCGATTATGGATCAGATACTTCACAACGACCAGATCCAATTGCTGACAAACAGCGCGGTTGAAGAAGTGAAAGGGTTCTTCGGCAATTTCGATATAAAAATAAATAAGAAAGCAAGATATGTTGAACCGCAGAATTGCTTTGGTTGCGAAGCCTGCTATGAGGCATGCCCGGTAAGCGTGCCTAATGCATACAATTACGAGCTAAGCCAGCGGAAGGCGATTTATACATCGGCAGCCGGTTTGTTGCCTAATGTCCCGGCTATCGATACCGCAAACTGCGTTCGCTTTAAGGGGGAGTCCTGCGCGGCCTGTCAGGAAAGTTGCGGATTCGGCGCCGTGAATTATGACGAAAAAGATGAGTTGATTGAGTGTACGGTGGGCGGAATAGTGCTGGCGACGGGATTTGAGTTGTTCGACTGTTCAAAACTCCCGCAGTACGGATACAAAGACAACTACAATGTTGTCAGCACAATCGAACTCGAACGGATAATAAGCTCCAACGGCCCGACCGGAGGGGAAGTTATAATCGGGGGCAAAAAGCCCGCAAGCGCGGCGCTCATCCACTGTGTGGGCAGCCGGAACAGCGAAACCTGCAATTATTGTTCTGGCATCTGCTGCCTGAGCTCTCTAAAGCTTTCGCATCTTCTGAGGAAAAATGTCGAGGGAATAAGCATCAGCCATTTTCATTCAGACTTATGTCTTCCCGGAAAGAACGAATGGGAGTTTTACAACAAGATTGTATTGGAGGGGACGCAGTTCAACCGGGTTGGAAGCATCGAGAATCTCAAGGTTGAAAAAGGGAAAGACGGCCTGATGATCACGGATGGCGAAAATACGCACGGGCCGTTCGACATGGTGGCGCTTTCGCCGGCGGTAGTTCCCTGCAAAGATTCTAAGACGCTGTCGGAGTTATTTTCAGTCGATTTGGACGCGCACGGTTTCCTTTCCGAAGCGCATAATCGGATCGGGCCGTCGGCCACGAACACAAAAGGTGTTTTTCTCGCGGGATGCGTTCAGGGGCCGAAAGATATTCAGGGCTCGGTTGTCCAGAGTCTGGCCGCGGCGGGAGGAATATTGTCCGCGCTTGTGCCTGGAGAAAAGCTTGAGCTGGAAGTCGCGACGGCAATGATAGACGGGGAAAAGTGCGCGGGTTGCAGAATCTGCAACTCTCTGTGTCCGTACAAGGCAATTTCGTACAGCGCGGAGGAAAAAGTTTCGATTATTAACGAAGTGCTATGCCATGGATGCGGCACATGCGTAGCGGCATGTCCGGCTGGCGTGATAACGCATAAGCAATTCACAAAACAACAGCTTCTTGCTGAGATGATGGGGGCGCTTTGATGAGTAACTTCGAGCCAACGATAGCCTGCTTTTTATGTAACTGGTGCACGTATGCCGCGGCCGACCATGCCGGCAGCAACCGGAAGACATATCATTCGGGCATTAGAATTATCCGGACTCCCTGCAGCGGACGAGTGGAGCCCGACATGGTAATGAAGGCATTCAGGGAGGGCGCGGACGGAGTGCTTGTGTGCGGATGCCATCCCGGCGACTGCCATTATGTGGAAGGCAATTACAAAACCGAGCGGCGCATGAGGCTGCTCGGAAGAATGCTGGAGCAGTTCGGCATTGAGCCCGAACGATTCAGGCTGGAATGGGTGTCGGCGGCCGAAGCCGACCGCTTTATCGAGTTGGTAAACGAAATGACGGAAGCCGTGCGGAAAGTGGGTCCCATGGAACTTACGTCCGAAGCGGTTCTTGCTTCGGAAAAAGGAGGGGCGAAGTAATGTCTGAAAATAAAAAATTAAAGCTTGCAGTTTATTGGGCGTCGGCATGCGGAGGTTGCGACGTGGCAATCACGCACCTGCATGAAAAGGTGCTCGACCTTGCCGCGGCCGCGGATATTCTTTTCTGGCCCTGCGCGATGGATTTCAAGTATAAAGATGTCGAGGAAATGCCGGACGGGCATATAGACGTATGTATTTTCAGCGGCGCGATCCGGACCTCGGAACACGAACATTTTGCAAAGCTCCTGAGGCAGAAAAGCAAGGTGATGGCGGCATACGGGGCGTGTTCCTGCATGGGCGGCATCCCCGGCCTCTCGAACGTGACAACGGCGGTGGAAAGCATGAGCCGTGCGTGTCTCGAATCGCCTTCCACGCTGAACAAGGACAGAACTCTTCCTGCTCTCAGCGCGGATGTGCCGGAAGGAACCCTGACGCTTCCGGTGATTTGGGATACGGTGAAATCGCTGCGGCAGGTTATCGATGTCGAATATTTCATACCCGGCTGTCCTCCGAGTCCGGAAATTACATGGGCTGCCATCGAAGCGATTGTCAGCGGCAAACTGCCGGCGCCCGGAAGCGTGATAGGCGGAAACAAGTCGGTTTGCGACGAATGCAAACTCGAGAAGAAGAACGAGATGAGAGTGGGTGAGATAAAACGCATGTGGCAAATCAAGCCCGACACAAGCCAGTGCCTTATGGAGCAGGGACTGGTGTGTATCGGGCCAGCCACGCGTGGCGGCTGCGGCGCTCTTTGCACGAATGTGATGATGCCGTGCCGGGGATGCTACGGGCCGGTTGAGGGTGTTGATGATTTCGGCGCGGCAATGCTGTCGGCGCTCGCCTCGGTAATAGATTCCAACGATGAAAAGCGAATAGCGGAAGTTGTCGATTCAGTGCCCGACCCGATAGGGACTTTTTATCGTTTCAGTCTGCCGGAATCAACGCTCAGGCGCAGGAAAATTGCAAAGGAGGGCGTGTAACCAATGAGCAAAACAATAACTATCGATCCGATAACCCGCCTCGAGGGGCACGGCAAGATAAGCATATTTCTGAACGATGCCGGCGAGGTTGAAAACGCATATCTTCAGGTGCCGGAGTTCCGCGGCTTTGAGCGTTTTTGCGAAGGAAGGCCCGCCGAGGAAGTGGCGCGAATCACTCCGCGAATCTGCGGCGTCTGCCCTTGGGCGCATCACATGGCGTCCACTAAATGCCTTGACGACCTGTTCAAGGTGGAAGCTCCGCCTACAGCGAAAAAACTGCGGGAAATGGCTTATTCGCTCTATCAGTTCTACGACAAGATAATCAATTTCTATTTTTTGGCGGCGCCGGATTTTGTTGTAGGGCCGGGCGCGCCTGCGGCCGAACGCAATATCCTCGGGCTTATCAACAAGGTCGGGCTGGATATAGGTAAAAAAGTGATCGCCGCTTATAAGGATTCGCAAGAGCTGATACAGCTTCTCGGCGGCCGCGCCATACACCCGGTGTGGGGCCTGCCCGGCGGAGTAAGCAAGGGCATAACCGAAGAACAGCGACTCGACATTATTGCGCGCTGCAAAAACTATGTGGAATTCGCTAAGTTCACCATACAGATATTCAACGATATAGTGTTGGCCAATAAAGATTATGTTGATCTCATAGTCGGCGACGTTTACCGGATGAACAGCTATTACATGGGAATGGTTGATGAGAATAACAAAGTGAATCTATATGACGGAATGATGCGCGTTGTGGATCAGGACGGCAAGGAGTTCGCGCGTTTTCATCCCGGAGACTATCGCGACCATATCGACGAATATGTTGTGCCTTGGTCCTATCTGAAAATACCTTATTTGAAGAACGTGGGCTGGAAGGGAATTGAGGACGGCAAGGACAGCGGCCTGTATCGTGTTGCGCCTCTCGGAAGGCTGAACGCATCGGATGGAATGGCCACGCCGCTCGCGCAGTCTGAGTACAACCGCATGTTCGAAACTCTCGGCGGCAAGCCTGCGCACACGACGCTCGCTTTCCACTGGGCGCGACTTGTGGAGCTTATGTACTCGGCCGAGCGCGCGCTCGAGCTGGCGATGGATCCTGAAACCGCCGGAGATAATATCCGCGAACTGCCGACCGGGACTCCATCAGAGGGCGTAGGCGTGGTCGAAGCTCCCCGCGGAACGCTGATCCATCATTACTGGTCCGATTCGCAAGGCATGATAACAAAAGTTAATCTCATTGTAGCCACCGGCAACAACTATGGCGCTATGTGCTACAGCATCAAACGGGCGGCGCAGGGATTGATCAAGGGCGGCAAAGTGGACGATGGAATCCTGAACATGGTGGAAATGGCTTTTCGCGCATATGACCCGTGCCTTGCCTGCGCAACACACACGATGCCGGGGCAGATGCCGCTAATAGTCGAAGTATATGATGCCGATAAGCATTTGGTTAAAACGATCAAGCGGGACACGGGTAACTGATCTGTCATGGAAAAAGATTTGTTTTGCGCTGATGATATAACCGCCAGAGCCCGGAAAACCGTTGTTCTCGGAATGGGGAATACGCTTGTATCCGACGACGGGGTAGGCATACACACGGCGCGGCTTCTTGAACGCCGGCTGAAGGATGCGCCGGACGTAGAGGTGAGTTACACTTCAACGGCCGGCCTGGATTTAATCGCTCTGCTTGAAGGATACAAGCAGGCAATAGTTATTGACGCTATTAAGACAGAAGGCGGCGAGCCGGGACAGATATATGTGATGGGCCTCGATCAGTTCGCCTCAACCCTGCACTTCACCTCGCCTCACAGCGTGAATCTTTATACTGCGGTTGAACTGGGCAGGCGTTGCGGGCTGTCAATGCCCTTATGCTTTCGTATAGTCGCGATCGAGATCGAGGATGACCTTAATGTCGGGGAAGAGTGTACGCCGCGCGTTGCGGCCGCAATGCCCGCGGCAGCCGACATTGTAGTAAATATCTTAAACCCTGTCTGTAACAAGGAAATATAAAAAATGAAGGCTTTAGAAATGGCTATTGTGATACTGGACGCAACAGTTTTAAAATGACCGCAACCGACGCTGAGTATTACCGCAAAGGCGCCTTCGATGAGTCCGGGCGACGTTTTGGAAGTATCGGCAGACTGCCATGCTTTCGAAGATGATGTAAAAAACTGGTGTGTCAGAATGAAAAAGACATTGCTTTGGGTTCGCTCTGAAGGCGGCGATAAGAAAAAGGCGCAGATTCAATTTTAATCGCCTTTGATTTCATAACAGCGGCAAGACGCGTAACGGGGACGATACGTTAGGCCGTCTTGCTTATCAATGCCATGTTTATGGGCGGAGCGCGCTATTAAATGCGTTCCGTTCATTTCCTTATGTCATGGGTGGCGCAGGCCGGCAATGAATTCCCCTGTGAAAAACGCAATATGCCAGATGCGAAAACGCAACCGTTTTGTAACGCGCAATGGCAAAACTTAAAAAGCCTTGTTATACTGGCTTTTTTAAATCATCAGTTCTCTCGAAATCTGCCGGGGAGGGGGCGCCTTTTGCGGGGGCTCGAGTCTTCACTTCGACAAAAAAAGCCCTTTGGAAGAAGGGCTTTTTTGTTTTCAACATTATTTTAGAAAATGATAAATTTACTAAAACACGTCTGAAACATATCTTGTCGCCACACAGCCAATTGATGAGCTGTCCGAAAGTCGCGCATGAGTATGTTTAAGGACGCGACAACCGATGGCTATTTTAAGCTCTTTCGCTTGATCTCG
>JBAYJY010000138.1:0-12113 GCA_041664945.1 bacterium
ACGAATCAGCGTCTTTGTTTCTCGGATCGTGGCAACCGTAGTCGTACTCATAGTAGTTTGTTGCGTTCTGATAGTTATGCTTCCAGATTCTGACGAATTTACCGGGCAGATTGTTAACAGCAGGCCTCAGTTCCGCAGGCATCACCTCAAACCAGTTCATATCGAACGACTGAGCCATCCGCGAACTGACGCTAATATCGGGCGATTCGCTCGGCGTCAGCGGGAACGTCACGCCGCCGTCGAAAAACACATACGGCAGACCCGCGAAAACCAGAAACGAATATTCTGCTTCTACCGTATAGTTCTTGCCTTTCAGATAAATGACTATTTTGGCGCGTTGGGTCACGCGGCCTATATTGCCGAGCGGCCCAGCGCCGAAACTCTCGATGTGATAGACGCGCGGCGTGAACTTCTTTCGATGCCTGTCGATTTTATAAGTCGCTCCGAGCGTGACGAGTTGCTTGTCGGCATATTCCTCGCCTGCCGTTGCTAACGATTCTATGCGGCCGAGCGAATCAAATTTGATTCTAATAAGATCGTTTCCGAGCTCCTTTTCGCTCGCTGCAACGCCGCCGAACGGCGCCGGTTCCTGGTTTTCAATGAGACAGTAATTTTCAGAAGCGCCGCCCGCAGTGTGCAGGACGTATAGCGTTCCGGATTCCACCCTGCCCTGCGCGTCGCATTTGTAATCGAGCAGGTCGAACGGAACCGGTTCCCCCGCTCCGTTTTTCAGAGACAGTTTTTCAGGCTTGCATACAGAAGCGGCTAATTCGAACGGAACTCGAAGAATCGTTCGCAGTCCGGAGGCGACTTGTCCGGCGCCTCGATATTTCGGTTGATTTATAGCGGAAAAAGAAAAGAGAGAGATTTGCTGTTCTGCCGCGGCGGCTGGCGGCGTCCACTTGTCGAGAGCGGAGCTCAGAGCTTTGGCGGAGAGTTCGAGCGAGTTCCGCGCAAGATGGAATCCGACCTGTAGCCGTTCTTCATGCACTGCGGGCGAATTCATTCCGAAGTGAGTTGTCGAAACAAGCCGCAGTTTGTTTTCGAAACATGAATCCTGCGCGCCGTACAATAGACTCTCGATCCCTGCGCGCGTCGCCGGGTCGAAACCTTCAGCGCCTGAAATAAAATCCGCCGCTCGTTCCTTCCATCGCGCGCGCTCTGATAGACGCCACAAACGCTGATTAACTTCCTTTTCGGCCCAACTGCTGAATCCGGTGTACGAGCCGTCAGCGAGATCCTGTCTCACTGTCACCTCTCCCACAGGCGGATTATTTTTTATGTATTCCCCGAGTGTTCCGAATTCGAGAAATTCGAACTCATCCACGAGATCAATAAACTCGGGAAGTCCGCGCACATTCGGAAGCCTGTTGAAAATTTTCGGAAGCGGGATACCGGTCCATATCTCGCCGTCTGCGTCCATATTGATATATATCAGAGCATTGCCTGGTATTTCGCCGCTCAACTGCTGTTTGCGAACCTGCTCGACCCAGCGGCGCATGGATTGTTTCGCTACTATATCGCCCTGATTGTACATCGGAATCATAAGCATATCAGAGTCGGATTCAGTCGATTTAAGCCAAAGCGGATTGTACATCTGCGCCGGCGTCAGTTTAGGAACAAAGTTCCGGATTGAATCGAACGGCACGGCGCTGTAATATAGCGCGATCGCTTCCACGCCCTGCTCGCGGTATAGCTCGATCGAGCCTTGCGTGAACATCGTCTCCTGAGTCCTGACGATAGGCGAATAAGCGCCGAACAAGTCTTTGACGCCGGAGCCCTGCGGATTTGAAATCGTGCGTCGCAGACCTTCCCGGAATTCCTCAACCGTAGTCGCGCCGAGGTCGCCGTTATTCCAGTTGCCGAGAATTGCCTCGTCTACCCCGGAGCGCACACGCCTAACGATAGCGTCGAGAACTTCCGGCGCAAACCGCGGCATGATCTTTTCGAGCGACCAGAAATTGTCACAATCCCACGTGCCGCGCGCCTGTTTGCCTTTTTCGTTCGCTTCATCAAGAATCCTCAGCACACTTTGAACAATTTTCGAGTCTATGCCGAAACCCGTGCGGTCGTTACGATCTCCGCGCCACGAATGGTAGAAATTAACATGAAAACCACAGATGAGATAAATTTTTTGACCGCTCATTAAAACGCTCCTTATTTGTACATACTCATTCAATTGTAACATATCAGTCCTGCAACCGGAAGTTTGCGGCAGACAGCCGTTGGCCTGCGGAATACGACAGAATACGCACAATTATTCCTTCTCTATTGATTGCTCGGCTTATTTTCTGAAATAATATAATCGAATATCATCTGTGTTTAATTTCTCCCTCGGCACAATAAGACTTTAGAGCGCAATATGTCAGAAAACAAAGAAAACAAACAACAAAAACGCAAGAGCTTGTTTTCGCGTCGCCAACTGCCGAATGAAAACGAGAAAAAAAACGGCGACTCTGAGACCGCCGCTTCCGCATTATTGAAACTCCTCAACACGCCGATCAATATAAATTTCAGCCCTTTCACTGTCGGCGCCGCATTCGACGAGTTTCTGAAACAATTGCTCGGCGTCGGACATTACTCTCTCAAACTGGATGAGAATTGCATAGATCCTCTTCTGCTCGAATCACATGTTATCCCGTCTAAAATGCTGGCAGGTTCCGGTCCTCATATAGCATCATGTCCCGCGTTCTCAGGGAAAACTCTCGTCACACGCAACGCAACCCCGGCCACTTTATGCGCAACATGCGGCGTGGACTGCGCAATCGGTTCAGGAATGATCCGCTTTCCGATTACGCTCGACGGCGCAGTCTGCGGAACATTCACGCTTTGCTTATCCGGTGAGCCGCTCGATCTCGAAAACACCGATTTCAATTCAGCAATATGCAGGATAATCGCAAACGCCACGGAAAACGCGCTTCTGCGGGAATTCAACCGGCAGCTCGAAATCAGCGACAGCCTGACGCGCGTCAGCAACTACCGTTACTTCATGAAAACAATGGAACAGGAACTCGAACGCTCTCGCCGCTACGATCATCCTTTCTCGCTCATACTCGCCGATATTGCGCATATGAAAATTATTAACACGAGATACGGCGTCGAAATCGGCGACACAATTCTTAAGGAAACCGCCCAGATATTGCGCAAATGCGTGCGTTCGACCGACACCGTCGCCAGATACTCGGGCGGGAAATTTGCTATCATTCTAACAGAGACAACACGCGAAGGCGCCGAACGCGTCTGCGACAAAATTCACGACACGTTTGCCAAATTCAGCATGCAGCATCCGGACCAAAACCACGAGATCAAAGTTGAAGTGAATATGGGAACCGCCGCTTTCCCCGAAGACGCTATTCTGATGTCCCGTTTGATTTTATCCGCGGAAAATCACTTGCAACGCAAGAAAAGTGGTATAATCTATCCCGATTCGATCCCGCCCGGCGGGCAATGAGATTTACGGCGGCGAGAGGCATGGACGAATCGGTTTCATGCAGCATTGCAATATCAAAAACTTCGGTTATTACCGAATAGAACAATAAGGAGGCATTCTTATGGCAGATTGGAGTAAAGTAACGATCGAGGACATGCTGAACGGCCTGTCCAAGTTGGCGAAAGCCGGCGAAGGGAAACACGTGTTCGACGTAACCGTGTTCGACGATGACGGCAACGAAACGCTGAAATGCGTCATCACGTACGACAACGGTGTTGTTTCCTGGGCAAAGGGCGGCACGGACGACTCAGACGCCGTTCTTTTCCAGATCAAACGCGGCGGCGTGGAAACAATGAAAGCAATGCAGATCGACGGTCTTGATGCTGCGATGCGCTTAATGTTCGACGGTTCGATCTACACCACGAACCCGGCCGGCGCGCAGAAGTGGTTCGAGATTTTCGAGCTCGGCGAAGAAGCCCTCGAAAAAGCTCTCGCCTAAGTTCAGTTTCAAAACAAAACCAAAAAGGACCGGACGCATTCACGCTTCCGGTCCTTTTTTGCTTTTAGTAAATGCTTTACCGCAACTCTCTCATCTTCGATTTATGTTCTTCTGATATTCATTTCACAAATCGCAGGGCACATCCACAAACCGAACTTCAATTTCCGGATACTTTTCTTTGATCAAATCCCCAAGCGCCATGACGCCGAACTTTTCGGTATTGTAATGGCCGAACGCGGCGTAATTGATTTTTATCTCCTTCGCCAGCCCCGGCGTTCCTTCTTTCGCTTCGCCGGTAACATATAGCTCGATACCGGACTCGATAAACTCGCCCATGTCCGTTATTTTAGGCGCTCCGCCTCCGCTCACAACACCGATTCTTTTTATCTGCTTCGGTCCGTTGCTAAAAAGAATCGGCTTCGAGTTGAAGACGCCGGATAATTTCCTTATCACGCTTTCCAGCGGCAGAGCCTTCGGGAACTCGCCGATATAACCCCATTCGTCTAAAAACGGCGAGACGATTGCTGCTCCGGCTTTTTTCATGATTTGCGCATTGTTTCCGAATTCCGGATGCGCATCCAGCATATAGTGAAAACCGAGCAAGCTCATCTCGCCGTCGATAAGCTCTCGAAAACGTTCCTTAAGAACGGAATTCACGTAATGGTCAAGCCCGTCGAGTCCCATTCCGTGGTGCGCGATTATGAAATCCGCCCCGTACTTCCGGCATCGCTTTAAAAACTCAAGGCTCACGCTGACGCCCAGCGCGACTTTCTTAACTTCAGCAGAGCCCTTTATCTGAACGCCATTCACATAACTGTCTATTCGTTTTGCTTTCGCTCGGAATTCGCATCCAAAGCATTCATTGATGTATTTTATCAGTTCATCTCTGTTTGCCATTGTCTTCTCCCATATTACAAATTTTTGTTTATCTCGTTAAAGTGAAATTCGACTTCAACACAGGTTTCCCGTTCAGAAAAACATCAATTGTCCAATTTCCTGTTTTCAGTTCCGTGTGCGAACCCGAAATACGCATGGAACACCAAGTTCTGCGCGTTCGCATTATCCTGTTGCGTCCCGGCGTGTAATCAAAAGCGTAAGCGAGCTTTCCATCCGGATCGCGCCATTCATATCTAACCGTCTTTTTTCCATTTAGGAATTCCCATTTGATGCGAATCGTTGCCGCCGGATCGGATATTTTGAATACCTCGCGAACATCTACCGGCTCCAGATTCCGGCCGACAGATGCGCAGATAGTGTGTTCAACTATCTTCGGAGTCCCGCCGATGAACAGAGGAAAACACATTGAAACCGATGTGGCGATCACAAGAACTATCGGCAGCTTCATATACGGCATGATGTTCGCCGCCATTCCGAGCGCGACTTCGATTATCCCATCGTTTATGCGGTAAAACATATATGCGATAGCCAGATTCATCAGGCCGCCGATCAGCATCATCTCCGGCCACGGGTCAGTTTTCGACGGCAGATAATAAAGGCTGACGAACATCAATGCGTCCATTCCCAAAACCATCGCCGGAATCCAATAAACCGTCAGGGCGCTTTTTTTCGCCCATCTGTCGGGTTTGCCTGAGAACCCGAAATGCAAAGGTATCCGGTCCGGCAGCTTAGCGTAATTCTCCGAACATTTTCGATAAATATTAATAGCGAGAATCAACGGAACGATATAACAGAAAATTGTCAGATATTTATAATAATCCATATATCAGACCTTACGAAAAAGAATTCATTCCGGCATCCATCCCGGAAACTTTTCCGGCGATGGCCGTACTTCAAGCATCCTGAAGTTGCTTTCGCGCAAACCCGGCGCCATGCCGCCTTCCCAGACAACCCAGCAGTGCCCTGCAAGCGCGCCGCCATGTTTGTCGAGTCCGAACACCGCGCGGGCGTCGACCCCCGCCTCTCGCATTAGGCGGCAGCGAATCACTGAACGCGTAAGACACGTGTTCAGCATCCCGAACATGCCTCCAAGACGCGTCGCCCGATTAACGAGTTTCTCCAGATCGTCGGGCGTCCAGCTTCTCAATGAACCTGTAACAGGGCAATCCAGCAACTCGAACGCCGTGCGACCGCCGTCGCGACCGATCCGCTTCTGCATTTCAAATATTTGCAAAGCGAGCGCGACGGTTTCCGCCAATCGCTTAGGCGATATATCCTCTGCTTTATTCATATTGATATTTTGACGCAAATTAACGCCGATAAAAAGGATACAGAATCATTATCCTTAAAAAAACTTCAATCAGAGTAAAAGATTAACACTGATCGAGCTTGTAAAGCTTAGCGGCGTTGTCATGAAGAACTTTCCGTCGAACTTCTTCCGGCATACCTTCGGTAGCGACGAGAGTGCGGCCGAGAGTGACCCCCATCGGATAGAAAGGCCAGTCCGAGCCATAGAGAACACGGTCGACGTCGGCTTTCTGGATGATTTCGCGGGTGCACTCGGCTGTCTGCCCTGCAAGATCGAGATAGACCTGCGGGAACTCTGCGGCGTATGCGAGCGCCTCGGGAATATTTTTCAGCCCGGCGTGGCCGAGCACGAATTTCAGTTTCGGGAACGATTCGAAAATAACGCGGTAGCGCGGCAGCGCGGCGAGTTTCTGCATGAAAGCCGGTTCGGCGCCGGTAAATCCGGTATGGCAGAGAACCGGCAGGTCAAGTTCTTCGAGCAGCGCGAAAAGCCGAAGCGCTTTCTTATTGTCCGGGGCGACGAATTGGAATTCCGGATGATATTTGAAGCCGCGGGCGCCCTGAGCGATCATCGTGCGCACCCGTTTCTCATATGATGGAGTATAGGGATGCACGGCCGCGAACGGAATCAGCCTACCGCCGCATTTCGCAGCGGTGGCAAACGTCTGGCGCGCGTGCCGCGACCTGAACGGAATCTCGATCGGAGATACCAAAATATGTTTCACGTTGAAGCGGTCCATCTCTTCGATCATGTGCGGAGCAGTCTGAGTGCGGGCGATCGGAGGGCATCTGAACAGCATCATATATATATCTTTTTCAATTAACTTGCCCTCTTCAGGCGTCGGATGCGTTTTTTCATTCAACACATCCTGATCCATGTCATAGTCGTAAAAATATTTTACCGGCCGCGATGCGTCCATGTGGTCGATTACGCCGCCGAAAAAATAGCTCCATCCGAGATGCGAATGATCGTCGATGATCTCCGTCACGCCGGCGGCTGGATCTATTCTAAGTTTGCCGTCCTCGCCAAGTTTAAACCACGGCAATTTCGCGAGATCGCTTTGTGTCCTGATTTCAATCTTTCCTATATCCATGATGTACCCTCTCCCATTTTGTTTCCGGCCGCCATTTTGAGATTATATGACTCGCGTGATTTTCCGCAAGGTTTTATATTTGTTTCTTGTCGTTTCCATTTGCGGCAAATTCATTTCACGTCAGGGCATTGCTTCGCCCAAGAAATTCGAAACTACACGGCGGAATCGGATTTGTTATTCTTTCCATGAAGAGCTCCCTCGATAGACGCGTACAAAACAGGAACGAAGAGAAGCGTCAGCGATGTCGCCACAATCATGCCGCCGATTACGACGCGCGCGAGCGGCGCCTGCATTTCCGAGCCGCGGCCAATTCCGAGCGCGAGCGGTATAAGTCCGAGAACAGTCGCGGTCGCAGTCATAATAATCGGACGCAATCGCAGACGGCCGGCCCTTGAAACAGCCTCGTCAATTGGAACGCCTTTTCTCCTGAGTTGATTTATGAAGTCGATGAGAACAATACCGTTGGTTACCACGATGCCGGCGAGCATAATCGAGCCGAGGTTAGCCATGAGGCTGAAATTCGTTTTGGTGACATAGAGCGATATCATAACGCCCAGCAAGGACAGCGGAATGGCGAACATAATGATAAACGGATGCATCAATGATTCGAACTGCGTCGCCATTACCATGAATACGAGCGCTATGGCGAGTATGAAAGCGAGCTTCATTGAAGCTTCTGATTCTTTGCGGTCAACTTCCTCGCCGGCAAAATCGATAGAAAACCCAGCGGGAAGAGCTAATGCCTTGATTTGCTTTTCTATTGACGCATTCACTTCTCCCGGAGACACTTCGCCGGTGTATGACGCTGAGACGGTTACGATACGTTCCTGATCGAGACGCTCTATCTGAACAGGTCCTGTGTTTTTCTCCAGTTTCACCAAACTGCGGAGGGGAACCGGCGGCAAACCGGGAGAAGAGAGCAGGATATTTCCGACTGCTTCGAGATTCTTTCTGTCTTCAGGACGCTGCCTGACGCGAATGTCAATTTCGTCGCTGCCCCTGCGAAGGCGCGTCGCGACGACTCCATCGACATTTGCTTTTACGATGTCGCCTACGTAAGCCGGGTTGAGTCCGAGAGTGGCAGCTTTCTCACGGTCAACAACGATATTCATTTCAGGCATTCCCGGAGTGCGCGAGATACGCGGATTCGAAGCTCCGCGGGTTGCCGTGACGATATCCGAAACTTTCAGCGCAAGCGCATCGGCAGGATCCATGTCGTGTCCGCGGATATCGAGCTCGAGTCGGCTCTCGCCGCCGCCCATGATGCGCTGCATGATTGAGCCTGATTCAGTAACCCAGACTTTGCCTTTAGTCGAAGTCATGAGCTTTTCCTGAAGCTCGTTCGCAATTTCCGTTGTGCTTTTTCCTCTCATGTCGGATGGCACGAGTATAACGCGGAACGATCCTGCGTTGACGCCCGATGCGCCGCCGCCGCCATATCCGCCGCCGCCTGCGCCGGCTTGAGAATACATGTTGCTTATTTCTTTTGTGGAGCTCATTATGATTTTTTCGAGTTTCAACATTTCTTTTTGTGTAACTTCTAGCTTCGTGCCAACCGGAAGTTCGAATCTTACGCTTATCTGCCCCTCGTCAACTTGTGGAAGATATTCAGAACCGATCTTGCCTCTAAGCAGCAATATGCCGCCCGCGAAAATTATGAGCACGGCGATCATTGTCGCCGCTTTGTGTTTAAGTGAATAGTCCAGCAGTTTTCCATAGTATTTATATATGCCGCGATCGTAAACGGACTTTGCCCCTTCGCGAACGGTTTTTACTTTCAGGAACCGCGAGGAAAGCATTGGAATGAGAGTAAGCGAAACGATGAGCGACGAGATGAGAGAAATTGTGACTGTAACTCCGAGTTCCTTGAAAAAGATGCCGCTCATCCCGCTAACCAATACGAGCGGCAGAAAAACACAGATTGTTGTAACCGTTGAGGCGGTGACGGCCATGCTCACTTCGCCGGCTCCTTTCACGGCCGCCTCGATCCTGCTTTCTCCCATTACTCTGTGCCGGTATATGTTTTCGAGAACTACTATGGAGTCGTCCACAATTCGCCCGACACCGAGAGCAAGCCCGCCGAGCGACATGATATTGAGCGTTAATCCGGTGAAATAAAGGAATATGAATGTGCTGACTACTGAGAACGGTATCGAAACAAAAATAATCAGAGTAGACCGGACATTCAAGAGAAAAACGAAAATGACAATGATTGCGAGGATGCCGCCGATTATCGCCGATCGCTTCAATTCGGCGATCGAATCACGGATCATTGTAGAGTTGTCCGACATGGTCTTTATTTCGACGCCCGGCGGGAGCGTTCCTCTGATTCCTTCTACTCTCGCCTTAACGCGGTCGGCGACTTTGACCGTGTTTTCTCCGGACTGCTTGCGTATGCTGAGCATTACGCCTTGCCTTCCCATTAGCCTCGTGTCGCTTCTCTTTTCCGCGATTCCCTCGGTAACCTCAGCTATATCTTTGATATATATCGGAGAGTTCCCCTGATATTCCACAAGAATGTCTTTAATTGAATTGACATTGGCGAATTCTCCTCTGTTTCTAATCAGGTACTCCGTGTCGCCCTGCTTTACATAGCCTCCTGGAGTATCCTTGTTTTCGCGTTTCAGAACGGCAACAATAGTGTCAATTGGAATGTTAAGGGAAGCGAGTTTTGCCTGATCTATGTAAACATGAATTTCTCTTTTCTCGCCTCCGGACACATCAACAGAAGCGACACCCTCGATTTGTTCCAGCTTGTAACGCAATTCGTTCTCGACGTAATCCTTAAGATCGACAGTCGGCATGTTGCCGGTTATCGTCAATTGCATAATCGGCATCATGTTAATGTCGAATTTAGAAATCACCGGGTCTTCAGCGTCATCCGGAAGAGATCGTTTAGCCACGCTGACTTTGTCGCGCACCGAGTTCATTGATTCGGCCATGTCAGTTCCCCATGCGAACTCGATTCGAACGTTGGATTGGCCTTCGCGCGATGTTGAATTGATATGCTTGACGTTGTTTACGGTCGAAACGGCTCGCTCAACAGGTTCGGTAATCAAACGTTCGATTTCCTGAGGGCCGGCGCCTTCATAT
This sequence comes from bacterium, assembly GCA_041664945.1. Lineage (GTDB taxonomy): Bacteria > UBP15 > UBA6099 > UBA6099 > UBA6099 > JBAYJY01. The sequence continues at coordinate 10,322 of JBAYJY010000138.1, forward strand.
CTTGTGCTAACCGAGATAGTGTTTCGCTCGATATTTGGAAGAAAATCAATCGGCAACCGGGGCAACACGACAAAACCGATCATTAGAACAGCCAAAATCCCCATCAGCGTGGAGACGGGTCGTCTTACGGCCTTTTCCGAAAAATTCATCGGCGGCCGACCTTCCCACGAGAAGCGTCTATTTTCATACCGTCGCTGACCCGCACATCACCGTTCACGACGGCTTCTCCCGGTTTAAGACCGCGGGTTATCTCAGCTTCTCCGTTGGAAATTATTCCGATTTTTACATTCCGTTGCCTCACTGTGCCTTTCTCAACGACAAAAACATAGTCGAAACCCATTTCGACATCGCGGCGCAGGGCTGTCTCAGGTATGACTAAAGCGGAAGATTTCTTCGCCAACACAAGATTCACTCTCGCAGTCATCCCGCTTTTCAGGTTTCCGCCCCTGTTAGATATCAGTATTTCCACAGCGGCGGTTCTGCTCGCTTTATTCATAGATGGCGAAATTCTAACGATTTGGCCTGTGAATTTATCTTCAGGATAAGAATCAATAAATATTTCCGCAATCACGCCCTTTCGAACGCGCGCAAAATCATCTTCAACAACGTTTATGACTGCTTTAACTTTCGAGCCGTCTTCTATTCTTAAAATCGGATTAGCCGGCGATACATACGCGCCGGGATCAACGTATCTCTCCGCTACAACGCCGGAGAAAGGCGCTTTGACCGTGTAATCCCTGAGTTTAACTTTGATGTTTTTCAACTGCGCCTCGGACAGATCGAGTTGGCCTTTTGCGGCTTCCAGCGACGCTTCCGCCAGTTTTTCAGACGCCTGCTCCTGTTCGAGTACCTGCTTCGAGATATACCCTTTCGCAAACAGAGATTCGCTCCGGTCGCTTTGAAGCCGAATCCGTCCCAAATCAACTTCCGCCCTTGAAACCGCGGCTTTCGACACCGATATCGAGGCTTGCGATTGCTCCACCTGCGCTTGAATGTCGTCGTTCTCGATCACGCCTATGATTCCGTTCTTCTGGACTGCGTCTCCGGTGTCGACAGTGATGCTTCTTAGCCAGCCTGACGCCGTGCTTTTTAGATCTACGGTGAAGAATGGCGTTATTTCACCGACGTACATTTTTTCAAGCGTTATTGGCTTTATCGTCGCGATCGCTGTCTCGACTCTCACTTCCTGCTTTCCGTCGCGGGATTTTCCAATCTTCCCTACGCCTGTTTTTTGCGTCATCTCTCCTTTTGCCGCTTCCACTCCGTCGCTCTCCTTGCCCTTCTGAGCGCAACCGGCTGTAATAAATGTGACTATTAACGGCAGAATAATTAGAACACGCACTAACTTTGATGTCTTCATTTTGTACGATGCCCCTCTATATTACTGTGCTCCATGTTTAACTTACTTGAGTTCTTAGACTTTGAAGTATCTCTTTTTATTCCATATTTTTTAATGTTATTCAGACTTTAACTTTATTGCGTCTACCTTAGTTTCATTTGTACTATTGTAGTGACTAAAACAACAAAAACAAACTACTGAAAAATCTTTTAGCCGCCAATTCAACAAAAGGCGGCAGCGGCCGAATTTCATTGTATTTACGCGACATTTTGAAGGCTTGCTGCGCTACGGCAATTATTTTGTGTCAGAAATCGCAAAGAAATGTTTCTTACACCGATACGGTCGTTCTGACTCATTTCTTTTTTGAGAATATCCGGATTCAACGCGTATTGATTGATCTTATTTTTCCCATCTGTTAATATACGGAAAATATGACGCACGTTGGAAAGGCCG
>JBAYJY010000139.1:0-11958 GCA_041664945.1 bacterium
AGTCACAGGCTTTTTCATTGTCGGCGGCCCCGAAGAGACCGAAGAGGATTTTCGCATGACCCTTGACCTGTCTCGCAGAACAAAGTGCGACTTCTACATCGCCGACAGACTTCGCCCTTATCCCGGCACTGCTCTGTTCGATCTCTACAGGGACAAAATAGACTTCTCCGCGCGCCCATATAAAAACGAATACACAGATCCTGCCGTCGAAGTCATATCGGCAAAACGAGAGCGCGTTCTTTATAACAGCCTCTACCTCGACGCCAGTTTCATCCCGCTCACGATAAAGCTCTTTATGCGATATCCACGCGAAACGATCAGCAATATGTTAGGTTTCGTAAAATTTCTATTTTCGCGCCCCGGGAAAAACGAACACGACAAATACCTGTAAGACCTTCGTGATCGGCTACTCATCTTTCCCCCCGTTTACCGATGCGGGATTCTTTCTATTATCCAACGCAAAGCTTTAGCGGCTTTTTCGAGTCCTTTCCAATGCATTGCTCCTGATGGACAAAAAATGGACGCTATGTTAACATCGTATCTGAAAAAGACATGAAATTTATCTATAACGTTATTGAAAAACGGAGATCATGGAAGGCTCAAACGGCGCTATAGTGAAACGTGTAAATAGACTGATATACTTGATTCTCGCAGCAGGCTTTGCCCTGAGGTTGCCTGTAATTCTGAATCCGCAGTTGGATATGGAATCGCTTTGGCCGGTGGCGTTAAGAAACGCATCGGTGGCGGATATGTTCAGAAGCGCTGTCGCCGCCGGGGAAGGGCCGGTTTCCCATATATTTTTCCCGCTATGGTGCCGATTATCAATAAACGAAGCATGGATTGTGCTTCCGGCCGCGATAATGAATCTGGCCGGGGTGTACATGATATATCTCGCCGCGAAGCGATGGGTAGGAGAGAACGCCGGCCTGCTGGCGTCATTTTTAGCGGCCACTTCGCCATATATGATCCATTTCTCGGTGCGGCCGCGCTGGGAAGACTTCGCGGTAGTTTCAGCTGCGGTTTCTGTGTATCTCACTTATGAAATCATAGAGAAACGCGGCGGCTCGAAGCTGATCGCAGGTTATTTCTTTTCAACGGCAATCGCGATTTTCAGCGTTCACACCATGTTGTTTCTCTGGGCCGCTGAGAATCTGTATTTCATTATAAGAAGGCGAATTATCTGGCATTGGATGGCGTGTCAGGCTGTAATATTAACGGTTTTCCTGTTATGGATGAATTCGTTTCTCAGAATGGTTTCGGACTGGACTTACCCGCCCGGATTAGGAGTTTCAGGCGCATTGTACAAGCTGATATTCGGGCGCGGCTTTTTCAACATAATTGATTCAGAGGTTTCATTCTTCAGCGGAGCGCATGTCAGCCTCCACAGCGACAACGCGATTTCGAGATTGATTTTCTTCGGGAGTTCGCTTATTCTTTTGGCCGCTTTCGCCGGCATAGTTGCGCTTTGGAGAAAGAAAGACCCGGCGTGGAAACCCGTATTTTTTCTCCTGATAATCCAGGCGGCATGCTTTTTCATGGTTTTCTTCGTAGCTATATGGAGAGGCATAGGCCCTCACATACATTTTCAACACATGTCCGGTTTCGCGGCGGCGCATTTTCTGCTTGTCGCCATCGGCATTTACGGACTTGGAAAGCAATATTCTGAGCCTTATAAAAAACACATGGATATTCAAGCGGTTCAAGATTGCGATGGAGCCATGTCATCCTCGAATATTCCAAAGTCCGGATTATCGTCCAGACGTTTTTTAACAATTTCAGCGCTTTGCCTTTACATAGTTATAACAACAGTCAGCCTGACGCAATACTATCGCCTCATGGTCAGGCCGAACGATTTCAGAATGGTTTTAAACGAGATGAAGAAACGCGAGAAGGCCGGCGATACAATGCTTGTATATCCGCCTTTCTATATGCATGTGGTCGCGTATTACTACAAAGGCCGCGTTAAATACCACGGGATTCCGGAAGACCATAATTTGTTTACCAATTATTACGGCCTCGGCGAAAGCGATAAACAGGTTCGCCGGAGAATCGCGTCTTTCACAACTAACGACAGAATATGGGTTCTTTTGCCGAGAAGCGAAACCGAACTGGGCGGCCTCAACACGCTGATTCCCGACGAATTGGCTAAACTCGGCTACAAACCGGAGTTCGAAAAGAAATTCGATGACTCGTTGATTCCGAAGTATCGCGGACGCCTGATTCTGATGTCAAAGAAATGAGCCTGCTAAAAACACAGCGGTCAATCTTCGCGCATCCATAAGCTTATGTGATCAGGGCTGGGGCTTATGCTTTTTCTTTGAGTCGCGAAGAAGGTCGTCGATTTTAATTTCTAAAAGCCCGTACATGCTTCCGGCGAAGACGCGGTTCGATTTCGGCGAGATATAAATGACGCGGCATATGCGGCCGATGTAGATTTTACCGAGAAGGGAATAATCGGATCCGTATACTCTCAGATACGGGTCGATCATGTTGCCCACGTAAATAACGTCTCTTTTCTCGTCGAAAACAACAGAGCGCACGCCCGGTTTCGTCATGAACGCGCCTATGCGCCGAAATGTTTTTTGATCCACTACGCGAATTCTTCCCGTCACAATTACAGACACGTATATGCGTCCGCGTTTTCTGTCCAATCCGTTTCCGAATGAGATAAATCGAAGGGGGAACTGTTTCCTGGTGGTTTTAAGTGTGCGCAGATCTACTTCGCTTAGAAGAAAAGGCAGTGAGCATACGTTGGAGGAGTACATGAAGTTCTTGTCCGGATCGACAGTGACCCACTCGGGGCAGGCATGATTGAATTGCGCGCCAAATAATCTGAGATTCGGAAGAGAAAATATGAGAAATGAAGTCAGTCCTTCATGCGTCACGATGAAGCGGCGATGTTTTTCATCAGTTACTATGTTCAGGGGCCGCGGTTTTGTGGCTACGCTCCGGATGGGTTTAAGCGTTTCGGCGTTAAGAAGCCAGAGTCGGTCGTTCTTGTAATCGGTGGCAAGGAGTTTCGTGTCGTTATCAATAAGAGCAAGGTCAAACAGGCGGTCGTGATGCCATGTTTTGATGTTTTCAGGACGATCGAGTTCAATGCGGAATAAGCTGTCGTATTGCGGGATGCCGTCTTTTCGGCTCTCCTTAGCGGTAAAATATACATATCGCTCGTCGCGGGATACGACAATTCTGTTTAAGCCGTTGTATAGTTTCGCGTCTTGTTTATTGTAATTGTCCGAAAACAGGAAAATGGGCTTCACGTATTTTTCGGTTTTTATCAACTGAACTACATCGTGGTTTAAGGTTGTGCCGGTAAATAGTGAAAAAATAATGAGCGTGGCAATGTTTAAAAGGATGCCGGCGCCTGTCTCGAAGCGGGTCCGTTTAACGGCTGCTATTAAAAGGCAGATCGTAATAATGATTGCCAGATCGGTTCTTAATCTAAAAGCGGAAAAAATGAAAAAAGCTGTAAGCAGAAAGATGTTCAGGGGAATATAGATGCTTTTATTAAACCGGCCGGTATTTACGGCAGCGATCAGGATCAAAACAACGGCGGTAGCTGATATTACGACCGGGAAATATGTAATTGTCATGTAAATCGCAACTAACAAAAAGGCCGCCAGCATAACAAAATATAAAATATAAATGAATTTATGAAATTTTCCCGGAGTGAGGCCCGAGAGCGTCTTCATTCTGAACCATGCATGTCCAGTTGAAAAAAAAATAATAGGCGGCAATATCGGGACAACAGGCGCTACGCTGAAGATGAGCAGAATAAACGGAAATATCGATGATATAAAATGTCTGGCAAAGCGCTTAATAGTAATTTGTTTTCTCCACATTAATAAAAATGTCTGGCGTTAGTTTCAAACCACACGAGCGGATAATGCGCTTAGAATAAATTGGTTAATTGAACTGACCGTTCTTATTTTATATTAAAATCCCGCCAAAAGAAATAGAAATTCATCTGAAATAACCCGGACGACGCTCAGTTTAACAGATAAAAAATTGTTACGAATATTTTTTGAAGAAGCTTTCTATCTTTGTGACATCGGGACAAAATGAGACATTTTTAGATGGAATCGGAAATAAATTTTAAAAAAGAAAATATTGCGAGTAAAACAAGAAGGTTTTAACTCAAATCAGGGCAGGCCGCGCAACACGAAGCCGAGCTTCAAATTTCATAAAAAAAATCTGATTGACACACAATGCAAATATGATTAAAGTGTAGCTTGCGCGTTTTGGGCGGACTAAGGAAAACACGGGATAGAAACAGAGGGGCGGCCACAGGCCGTTTTTTTCGGGCGGGGTTTGTGAAAAAAACTACAAGCTGCGCGGGCAGTTCCCGCGCGCGCTTAAAAAGCCGGTTCTGTAATAAATTAAGTCTTCAACGGGGGAAAGTCACGGCAAATCTTGACGGAAGGCAACTATGTTCAGACCGGATTGCCTTTAGCAATTTGCTGTCAAATCTATTACATAAGGTATAAAAGGAGGCATTATGGGAGATTATCGTGTTGACATGAGGGACATTAAGTTTGTCCTGAAAGAGTATTTCCCGCTGGAAAAGGTGTGCGAGCTGCCGTTGTACGCAGAGCGCGGCGCGGACCCGGACACGATCTGGGACATGATCGAACAGGCCCGTAAGATGGCGGTTGAAGTGCTTGCGCCGATGAACAAGATTTCGGACGAGGAAGGCGCGCAGTACGATCCGGCCACGGCGAAAGTCACCACGCCTGAGCCGTATAAGAATTGCTATAAGATGTATGTTGAAAACGGCTGGGGCGCGACGACGTCCAATCCGGATTTCGGCGGTTTGGGAATGCCGGAAATTCTGAACACCGCCGCCGGCGAAATTTTCACCGGCGCCTGCACGGCGTTCACGATGCTTCCCGGACTCACGAAGTCGGCCGCTTATGTCATTGACAAGTTCGGCTCAGACCTCCAGAGAAAAGTATATCTCGAAAACATGCTGACCGGCGTATGGGGCGGCACGATGTGCCTGACCGAACCGCAGGCCGGCTCCGACGTGGGCGCGTCCAAAACAATGGCCGTTCCGATCGAAGGAAGAGAAAACTGGTACAAAATCTCCGGAACGAAGAGCTTCATTTCGTTCGGCGACCACGACCTGACTCACGAAATCATTCACCTGGTACTCGCCCGCACTCCCGGCGCCCCGTCAGGCATTCGCGGCATAGGCCTATTTATCGTTCCGAAACACCGCATCAATGCGGACGGCTCGGTCGGCGATTTCAACGATGTCATCTGCGGCGGCATCGAGCATAAGATGGGCATCCACGGTTCGCCCACATGCACGCTCAATTTCGGCGAAAACGACAACTGCGAAGGCGAATTGATCGGCGACATCTACAGCGGCATTAAATACATGTTCCTTATGATGAACGAGGAACGCCTCATGGTCGGCATGCAGGGACAGGCCCTCGGACAGGCCGCTTACCAGGCCGCTCTCCAGTTCTCTCAGGAACGCGTTCAGGGTTCGGACATCCGCAACTTCAAGGATCCCGACGCCCCGAAGGTCACGATCGACAAGCACCCGGATGTGCGCCGCATGCTGCTCACACAGAAAGCTTACACTGAATCAATGCGCGCTCTCCTTTATATGACCGCTCTCTACATTGACTACGGCCATGCCTCCGCGGATGAAAAAGAACGCGAAAAATATTCAGGCTGGGTCGAACTGCTCACCCCGATCTGCAAAGCCTACTGCACGGACACCGCGTTCCATTGCACGGAACTCGCCATACAGTGTCACGGCGGATTCGGTTACTGTCAGGAATATCCGGCCGAACAATACTGCCGGGACGTAAAAATTACGGCGATTTACGAAGGCACGAACGGGATTCAGGCGCTCGACCTTCTCGGCCGCAAGATGGGGCTCAAGAAAGGCTCCGTCCTGATGAGCTTCATCATGCATCTCAACCAGAGACTCGACGCGCTGAAGAAGAACGAAGACACGAAGGAAATGGCTTTGCTGGTTGAAAAAGGCAAGCAGAAGCTGGACGGCGTCATCATGAAGTTCATGACTCTCGGAAAAGAGAAGAGCATGAAAGCGTTTGTTCCGCTCATTAACGCTTGCGGACTGCTCGAGATGTTCGGCGATGTCATCTGCTCGATCCTGATTACGGAACAGGCCGCGATAGCCGCCGAAAAATTGAAGGCGATTTACGCTGAAAAGGGCGCAGAGGACGACAAAGCGAAAGCCGGTGTCGTTGCGGAAAGCTCGGAAGCGAAATATTACTTCAGCAAGGTTAAGACCGCTGAATTCTTCTGCAAGAACCTTCTGCCGCGCGTGTTCTGGCGCGACGCCGCGATTCAGTCTCTGGACTTCAGCTGCATGGAAGATATTTTCCCGCAGGTTGTTTGATCAGTTTTCTGAATCTTTAGAAATGAAAGTGAACAAGCCCCCGGTTCGCCGGGGGCTTTTCGCATTTGGGCGCCATATTCGAATCGCTCCGGATTCGGTGTTCTGTTGGCGGATACTGAATAAATTCAGCGGAATTGCGCTAAGGCGCAAGTTAATGTTAGTATTTAACAATATGGTAAACAGAAATATAGTATGATAGAATAACATAAATTCGCGGCGTTGCGCCATGGAGGCACCATGCTCGGCATCCTCAAGAAACGTTGGTTTCAGGTCTTAGGAGTAATAGCGTTTGTTGCGGCGTTCGCTTTGATAATGAAAATGATGAATCGCGGACCGGTTGTCGAGTCTCCTGAAATAGCGGCGAACATAGCCGGCAAAAATATTACCAAGTTTCAGTTGCAGGTGGCTATTAACCGGCGCATGATCCGCATGATGTCCTCGAAAGGAAGCGTGTCGAGCGCGGACAAGGAAAGCATACTTCTGTCGGTTTTCAAGGCGCTGATGAACGATACGCTTCTCGAAGTTTATGCGAAAGAAGAGGGCGTGACGATCACGGCGGCGGATAGAATGAAAAAGAAGCAGGAAATATTAAAAGCGCTCACAAGCAAACCGGTTGCTATAGACTCTGCCGCCGCGACTGAAACGATTAACAACCAGATGAATGCGGAACAAAAGTTCGCTTATTTATGGTCCACGCAGGGTTTCCGGACCGAGGAGGAGTTTCTGCAGGATTTAGACAAGGAAATTCTTGAGCAAAAACTATCTGAACATCTTTTCCCTGAAAACAGCTATTCGGTGACCAATCAGGAAATTAGCGACTATATACCTCGCATAGAGATGAGGCAGATTTTTCTGACATACGATAAAAACAGGCCTCAGAACATGGAGATCAATTTTGCCGACCGGAAAATCCGCGAGCGGGCGCAGGACATTTACAACCAATTGAAGAACGGCGCCGATTTCGCGCAAATGGCGATGAAATGGTCGCAGGAAATACCGTTCGCTAAAAACGGCGGCTATCTTGGCTATATCAGCAAGAGAGCGGTCGAGAGCGATTTCTGGCGGGTGGCTTCATCTTTGAGACCCGGCGAGATAAGCGAACCGTTTGAAACGAAATTCGGCATCCACATTTTGAAATGCGAGCGCGTCCGTGATGTGGAAGACCCTGTTTACACGAATCTCAGGAAAGTATTGAAAAAATATGTTGTCATCAACAAGCAGAAGTCTGATTTCACCGGATGGTTTTTCAGGCGGACGCGCGAACTTCAGGAGAAGGGCAAGATAATTCTTTACAACCCGGTGTTGAAGGCTAATCAGCTCCGCAACATGGGAAAGCTTGACGAAGCGATAGAAGAATACAGAAAAGCGATCGATACGGACAAAGAAGGCGCGCCGTATTACCACATCGACATATCGACGATATATGCGCGCCAGCGGAAGTATACGGAGGCTCTTAAAGAACTGCGCGCCGCGACCGAACTTGCGCCGACTGATCCGATTTTGTTTTTCATGCTCGGCTCCGCGTATATGGAGGTCGGCGAACATAACAAAGCGCTCGCTGAGTTCCAGAAAGCTTCTGAAATGTCGAAGCTGAACTACGAATTGCACGCGCAATTGGAAAAAGTGTATGCGGAACTCGGCTTGATTGAATTAGCGGACAAGGAACACGGGTTGTATTTAAATGCTATAGATATTCTGAGCGGCGGGAGCAAAGAGCAGTCGCCCGGATCGATGTTCCTGACGCCGGAGTACAAAATGCCAGAATCGCCTGCTGCGTCTCCGAAATCCGTAAGGGGCGATGGCGGCGGAGATGTTATCTCCGCGCCGGAGGCGCCGCGCTGACGCCGGCGGACGCCTTTCAGAGATGAAGATAATAATATTTTCTGACGTACACGGAAACAACGACGCGCTCGAGGCTTGTCTGTCGATAATTGACAGAACGGAGCATGAGCGGGTTTTCAATCTCGGAGACACCGTCGGATACGGCGCCGGCCCGAACGAGAGCATCGAGCTTATCAGGGAGCGCAATATCCCATCGGTCACCGGCAACCACGACGATGTGGTTCTCGGGCGTTACGAACCGGCGCGTTTCAACCCGGACGGACGCCGCTCGATAATGTGGTGCCGGGCCGTTCTGAAAGAGCAGAATCTCGATTTCCTGCGCAACCTAAGCGATTTCATCTGGATTGATTCATCGCTGGGGAAGGCGCTTTTGGTGCACGGCAGCCCGGTGGACAAGGATGAGTATGTGATGTCTAAATGGAACGCCGAGCGGGCGTTTACCGCGATGGTGGACCGTGATATCGCGATTTCGTTTGTTGCCCACACGCACCGGGCCGGCCTCTGGCTCCAGGAGGTTGACGGAACGCCGGTTTTCAAGGCGGAATGCGAATGCCCGCTTGATTCTGTCATGAACCCGTCGCAAAAAGTGATTGTGAACGTTGGCAGCGTCGGACAACCGCGCGACGGCAATTCGAAAGGCTGCTTCGTCGTCTGGGACGACGTGGAACATACGATCAGTTTTCACCGGTTCGATTATCCGGTGCAGGCTGCGCAGCAGAGAATTCGAGACGCCGGACTTCCCAGGTTTCTGGCCGACCGGCTCGAAGGCGGTTACTGAAGCGTCTGAACAAGTCCCGATTATTCGCGGTTTTTGAATATTCAGGGTAGAATAAAGACTTAAATATAACAAAAATGAGGGCGGGCATTCATAACCCGCCGCACGGGAGGTTCAAATGTTACGAAAATTTGCGCAAATGCTCGGAATGGTTATGCTGCCGGTTTGCCTGATAATTGCGGGTTGCGCCGCTCCGCCGGAAAAGGGCGCCATCCCCGGCGCTGAGAATCTTCCGCCGAATGAAATGGTTGACCGGCTTTTCGCCGCGATTCAGTTCAACGAACTGGAAAGCGCCGAGAACTATTTTACTTCTCAGGCTCCGGAAAATCTCGCCAAGAAGTTTATCGCCGATTTTGCCAAAACGCGCGCGATCGGGCAGTTCAAAACCAAGACAATTTCGGTCGTCAAAAACAAAGCAGTTGTCAAAGCGCTTTATAACTACGATAAGAAAGACCCGAAAACAGGCGAAATAACCACTACGAAAAAAATCGAAGAACTGAAACAGTTCGAAATGGTGAAGGAAGGTAAGTACTGGAAGATCAGGCGCACAGGTTTTCCCGCGTTTGATATGAAAGTCGAAGAGTCTCTTTTTTACGATTGTCTGAACACAGTGATGGACATTACAATCGCTGAGGAGAAATTGCACCAGCGGCGGCCGACTTATACCGACAGCATTGCCGCCCTCAACAAGGTTTACAAGATTAACGACGCCGCTTGCGCGAACATCAGGATCGAGCAGGCCGGAAAGACGACTTACTGGGTGGTCGCTCGATCCAGAAACTTAATCCCATGCGAAATAACGGCGAACACCGACAAGCATTCGCCTATGAGTTTCGATGAATGTCCGACTAAATAACTGAAATAACGGTCAGCCGCCCGCCGGGAGGCGGCGGCTAAATTCCTTTCCCGGCCGCATGACGGGCATAGCTTAATGCCCCCGGATGTATTTGCCGCGTGAATATGAACGGATTTTCCAATAAGAACGGCGCTCCGCCCGAAATTCCATCGGACGAAAATCTCGAATCGTTCGAAGGAGTTGTCGACCGCGTTGTTTTTCAGAACAAGGAAAACGGTTTCACTGTCGCGAAATTCACTCTTTTAAAAGACGCGGAAAAAATCTCTCTCGTCGGAACGTTTCCGGAATTGACTGAAGGGTTCCCGATGCGGGTCTTCGGCGTGTGGGCGACGCATCCGCGGTTCGGACGCCAGCTCAAGGTCATAAGGTATGAAACCAGCCTGCCGCGCTCCCGCGTCGGCGTAATCAGATACCTATCGAGTTTTATAAAAGGCGTGGGGCCGGTGATGGCCAAGCGCATAGTGGATCATTTCGGCGAGAGCACGGTCGACGTTCTCGACAAGTCGCCAAAACGCATTCGCGAAGTCGCCGGAATCGGCGGGAAGAAAGCGGACCAGATCGTTAAGTCGTGGGAAGAGCACCGCAGGATGAAGTCGGTCATGATGTTTCTTCAGTCGTACAGCATCGGGCCGGGCATCGCGATGAAGATATATAACACTTACGGCGAATCCGCGGTTCAGGTTCTCAAGGAAAACCCTTATCTGCTCGCCACCGATATATTCGGTGTCGGATTCAAGACCGCGGACCGGATAGCGCTGAGTCTCGGCATCGAAAAGGACTCGCCCGCGCGGCTCGAGGCCGGTGTTGTTTACTCGCTTGAAGCGGCGGGAAATGAAGGCCACGTTTATCTTCCCGCGGACGAGCTTTTGTCTTTCGCGGCTCAGATTCTCGAGGTTTCAGAGAGCAAGATCGAAGACACGGTTTCCACTCTGATCGAACGAGGCGACAAGATAGTCGCCGAGAATGACCGGCTCTACGCGCCGAACATTCACTACGCTGAAACGGTCATTGCTAATCGGCTCGCCGCGATTCTGAAGGAACGCTCGAGCAAGCTTTTCAAGCTTGAAATCAGCGACCGCGAGGTAAAGAACGTCGAGCGCGCGCTGGGATTCCCGATGTCTGCGCAGCAACTCAGCGTTATCGAGGTTCTTTCACGGGAGAAGGCGGCGATACTAACCGGCGGACCCGGCACCGGGAAAACGATCTCCACCCGCGCTGTTATACATCTTTTCGAGAACAGCGGTTTTCGCGTTCTGCTCGCCGCTCCGACAGGCCGCGCCGCCAAGCGAATGACGGAAGCTACGGGAAAGCCGTCGCGAACTATTCACAGGCTCCTCGAATACAACCCGAAGATAAACTCTTTCAGCCGCAACGAAGATAACCCGCTCGAGTGCGACCTGCTCGTCGTCGACGAAATGAGCATGATCGACACCATGCTCATGTATCATCTCATCAAGGCGGTCAAGCATGTGACGCGCGTGTTGCTTGTCGGAGATGTGGACCAGCTTCCTTCCGTCGGCCCCGGCAATATTCTACGCGATCTGATCGACTCCGGCGCCGTGCCGACTGTGCGGCTCGACACAATCTACAGGCAGGAAGCGGAAAGCACGATCATCGGCAACGCGCACCTTATCAACCGCGGCGAAATGCCGGTCATGGCCACGGGGCAGGGCGGCAATTTTTTCTTCACCAGCGAGGAAGATCCGGAAAAGGCCCTCGAGGTTATTGTCCGGATTTGCGCCGACCGGATGCCGAAACTGTTTCGGCTCGATCCTATCACGGATGTGCAGGTTATTTCGCCGATGTACAACGGCGCGCTCGGCGTCGACCGCCTCAATTCGGCGCTTCAAAACAGGCTCAATCCCGGCAGGGATATGCATTGCGGCTCACGCAATTTTCGAATCGGCGACCGCGTTATGCAGATAAAGAATAATTACGATAAGGATGTTTTCAACGGAGACGTCGGCTTCATCCGCTCGGTGGATCTCGCTGAAAACAAGCTGACGGTCGACTATCAGGAAACTCTCGTCGATTATGGGTTCAACGAGACGGACCAGCTTGTGCTCGCATATGCGATCACGGTGCACAAGAGTCAGGGCA